>JANRIM010000116.1:0-20309 GCA_033764865.1 Hyphomonadaceae bacterium | reverse complement strand
AACACCGTCATGTGTTTCCGCTTGGAGCCGATCCTTGGCGATCGGTTCCAGATGATATTTCGTTGACTTTATGCGATTTATGAGTTAGCCAACGAAGGTCGGCGAATGACGCCGGACCCTCCTGAATCATTCCCACTCGATTGTTCCCGGAGGTTTGCTCGTCACGTCGTAGACCACGCGGTTGACGCCCTGGACTTCGTTGATGATGCGCGTGGCGATGCGGCCGAGGAGACCCATGTCGAAGGGATAGAAGTCGGCGGTCATGCCGTCGGTGCTGGTCACCGCGCGCAGCGCCAGCACGTGTTCGTAGGTGCGCCCGTCGCCCATCACGCCCACGGTCTTGACCGGCAGCAGCACGGCGAACGCCTGCCAGATGGCTTCGTACAGCCCCGCCTTGCGGATCTCGTCGAGATAGATCGCGTCCGCCTGGCGCAGCACGTCGAGCTTGTCCGGCGTGATCTCCCCCGGCACGCGGATGGCCAGGCCCGGCCCCGGGAAGGGGTGGCGGCCCACGAACGTCTCCGGCAGGCCCAGTTCGCGGCCCAGCGCGCGCACCTCGTCCTTGAAGAGGTCACGCAGCGGCTCCACGAGCTTCATGTTCATGCGTTCGGGCAGGCCGCCCACATTGTGGTGCGACTTGATCGTCACCGACGGCCCCCCGATCGCCGACACGCTTTCGATCACGTCGGGATAGAGCGTGCCCTGCGCGAGGAAATCCGCGCCGCCGATGCTTTTCGCCTTCTCCTCGAACACGTCGATGAAGAGCTTGCCGATGATCTTGCGCTTGGCTTCGGGATCGGAAACGCCCGCGAGCGCGGAGAGAAAGCGGTCGCGTTCGTCGGCGTGAATGAGGGGGATGTTGTAGTGGTCGCGGAACAGCGTCACCACCTGCTCCGCCTCCGCCTGGCGCATCAGTCCGTGATCGACGAACACGCAGTGCAACTGGGCGCCGACGGCCTCGTGGATCAGCACCGCCGCGACGCTGGAATCGACGCCGCCCGAAAGCCCGCAGATGACCCGCCCCTCGCCCACCTGCGCGCGGATGCGCGCGATGGCCTCGGCCCGGAACGCCGCCATGGTCCAGTCGCCGCGGCAACCGGCGATGACGTGCGTGAAGTTGCGCAGGAGCTTTGCGCCGTCCGGCGTGTGCACCACCTCGGGGTGGAACATCACGCTGTAGAACCGACGCCGCTCATCCACGGCGATGGCGAACGGCGCGTTGGGCGACGTGCCCACGACCGCGAACCCGTCGGGGAGTTGCGTCACCCGGTCGCCGTGGCTCATCCAGACGGGATACTTCCCCCCCACCGCCCAGAAGCCGGCGAACAGCGGGCTCTCGCGCACGATCTCCACGTCGGCGCGGCCGAATTCGCGCGCATGGCCGCCCTCCACCACGCCGCCCAGCTGCACCGCCATCGTCTGCTGGCCGTAGCAGATCGCGAGCACCGGCACGCCGAGGTCGAACACCGCCTGCGGCGCGCGGGGGCTTTCGCCTTCGGTCACGCTCGCGGGCCCGCCCGACAGAATCACCGCCTTCGGCGCGTAGCCAGCGTCGAGCACGGCCTGTGTCTTGTTGTAGGGATGGATCTCGCAATAGACGCCGCTCTCGCGCACGCGGCGCGCGATGAGCTGCGTCACCTGGCTGCCGAAATCGACGATGAGAACGCGGTCGTGCGCGGCGGCGGCGGGGTGGGTCGGGGTGGGGTGGTCCATGGGCCGAATTGAACCGCGTCGGGCGCGACGTCAACGCGCCGACGGCGACGCGTCGCCCCGCACGCTTATCCCTTGCTGACCCAGGGTGAGCCGAAATCGGGATTATGATGGCCCCATGAAGAGCTATCTCGGCTGGACGATCGACTTTGAGACGCCGGCGGGCGCGCCCGCCTTCACGGGGCCGGACTCGGTCAGCTGGCGGGTGTTCAAGAACCCGGTGGCGCTCGCCGTCGGGGGCGTGGCGGCGGTGCTGCTGGAGTTCGCCGATCCGCGCATCCGCTCCGGGGTCTGGGACCACTCCACCTTCCGCGCCGATCCCATCGGCCGCTCGCGCCGCACGGGCATGGCGGCGATGGTGGGGGTCTACGCGCCGCAGGCCGTGGCCACGCGCATCATCACCGGGGTGACCCACATGCACGCCCGCGTCGCCGGCCGGACGCCGGCGGGCGTCCCCTATCGCGCGCTCGACGCGGAGCTTCTGGACTGGGTGAGCGCCACGGCGAGCTACGGCTTTCTCACCGCCTACGACCGCTTCGTGAGCCCCTTGAGCGGCGAAGACCGGGGCCGCTTCTACGCCGAGGGGCGGCCGGTGGCGCTGCTCTACGGCGCGCCGAACCCGCTCACGTCGGACGACGATTTCCACGCCGTGCTCCACCGCCTGGCTCCCGGCTTCGAAGCCCATCCCATCGTGGGCGAGTTTCTCGCCATCATCGAAAGCGGGCGGGGCGCGCCCGGCCTGCCCCGCGCCGCCCACCGCGCGCTGGCCAGGGCGGCGGTGTCGATTCTCCCCGCGGCCGCGCGGTCGGCGCTGGACCTCGGACCCGGCTACGACCTGCGCCCGCTGGAGCGCGCCGCGCTGCGCGCCCTGGGCGCGCTGGCCGACCGGACCCCCGCGCCCGATGCGCCGCCCGCCCAGGCCTGTCGGCGTCTGGGATTGCCCGGGAATTTCCTCTATCGCAGCCGCGAAGCGCAGGCCCGGCTCTGGCGTGGCAAGGGTTCCACGACGCTCGGCGCCGCAGGTTGACCTCACGTCTTCGCGAGTGCACACAAAAATTGCGGACGTTGCGCAAATGCCACAGCGCGCGTCCAAGTTTCATCCGCCCTTTCCGTTTCGAAAACGGAGGCGGATGCTTGCCTCACCAGTGCCGGGACCGGGCGATCAACGCACGGCGTTGCGCATTGGGGGGAGGAATTCATGGCAACCAGCATCAGGAATCTTTTGCTGTTCACCTCGGCCCTCGCGGCGGGGGCGAGCGCAGCGATCGGCACGGCGCAGGCGCAATCCTCGGAAGACACCGTTGTGATCACCGCCACCCGACGCGAACAGGCGCTGCAGGACGTGCCGATCGCGGTCACGGCCGTTTCCTCCGAGCAGCTGGCGCGCCAGAGCGTGACGAGCACCGCCGACCTGATGCGCGTGGCCCCCACCCTCCAGATCCAGAGCTCCAACTCCGAAACCGGCGGCTCCACCATCCGCATCCGCGGCGTGGGCACCACCGGCAACAACGCGGGCCTCGAGGGCGCGGTAGGCGTGTTCATCGACGGCGTCTACCGCCAGCGCGCGGGCCTGGCGATGAACAACCTCTTCGACATCGGCCGGATCGAGGTGCTGCGTGGCCCGCAGGGCACGCTGTTCGGCAAGAACACCTCCGCCGGCGCCATCGCCGTCACGCCCAACACGCCCCAGCTGGACGGCTTCGACGCGGCGGTGAAGGTGGGCGTCGGCAACTACAACAACCGCGAAGTCGACGGCATGATCAACGTGCCGCTGGGCGAGAGCTTGGCGCTGCGCGTCTCGGGCGCTTACCAGGAGCGCGACGGCTACGTGAAGGACGTGCTGTCGGGACGCGAATCCTACAACCGCGACCGCCAGCTCGTGCGCGCCCAGCTTCTGTGGGCCCCGACGGACACCATCGAATGGCGCGGCACGGTCGATTACTCCCAGAAGGACGAGGACTGCTGCCAGGCGCCGTACGACATCATCGGCGCGGCCACGCTGGGGCAAACCAGCCTCGTGCCCGGCGCCGTCATCCCCCGGCCCGCCAGCAGCCTGAAGTCGATCAACACGCCCAGCCGGCCGTTCGTGGAAGAGACCGAGGACCTCGGCTTCTCCAGCCACCTCACCATCGATTTCGGCAACGACATCACGTTCAAGAACATCATCGCGCACCGCAAGTTCGAGGCGCAGAACGACGTGGACGCCGACTTCGGCGCCGCCGACATCCTCTACCAGCGCATCGCCAGCGAGCAGGATCTCACCTCCTTCGAGGCCACGCTCAACGGGTCGGTGGGCATTCTGGACTGGCTGGTGGGCGCCTACTACGCCGACGAGACGGTCGACCAGATCAACAACACGCCTTACGGCGCCGACCTCCAGCGCTTCGTGACCCTCGCCACCGCCGGCGCCATCAGCGCAGCCACCGCCGCCGCCCTCTACCCCACCAACGGCGGAGCCGTGCGCGCCGACTTCGTGCAGGAGGGCACGAGCTACTCGTTCTTCACGCACAACCAGATCCAGTTCACCGACCGCTTCGGCGCGGTGCTGGGCGTGCGCTTCAATCATGAGGAGAAGGAAGGCGGGATGTCCCGCTACCAGACGCTCAGCCCCTCCTGCGGCGGCGGACCGTTCGACGGCCAGGGCGCAGCGGCGCCGGCGGGCGTTCCCAGCACGCTGCGGCTGCTGTGCCCGCGCCCGACGTACAACTCCGTGATCGAGGAAGAGGAAACCACCGGCATCGCCGGCCTCAACTACAAGATCGCCGACAACATCTTCAGCTACATCTCCTACTCGCGCGGCTACAAGGCCGGCGGCATTAACCTCGACCGCGACGCCCCGGCCGCCATCGGCCTCAATCCGGCCACGGGCCTCGTCGTCGGCACGCAGGCGCAGGTGAACCGCGCGGCGGCGTTCCTGCCGGAGTTCTCCGACTCCTACGAAGTGGGCGTGCGCAGCCAGTTCTTCGACCGTACGCTGACGCTGAACGCCACCTACTTCCAGACCGACTACGAGGACTTCCAGCTCAATACCTTCAACGGCCTCGGCTTCACCATCGCCAATGCAGGATCGGTGGAGAGCAAGGGCTTCGAACTGGAGGGCAACTGGAGCGTGGGCGAACGGCTCGACTTCACCTTCGGCGTGGCGCACGTGGTGGCCAAGTACGGCTTCGAGCCGGTCCTGCGCTTCGATCCCGCCGACACTCCGGGCCTGCCGCCGAACCCGCCGCTCGCGGGCCTCACGCTGACGAACTCGCCCAAATGGGCGCTGTCGTCGGGCATCCACTACGAGCAGCCCGTGATGGGCGAGGTGATGGGCTTCTTCGACATCAGCGCGAGCTACCGCACGCAGATCAACACCGGCTCCAACCTGAACCCCTCCAAGGTCCAGGATGCGCTGTCGCTGATCAACGCGCGCGTCGGCCTGTTCGACGACGGGGAGAACGGCTGGGAAGTGGCGCTGTTCGGCAACAACCTGGCCGACGAATACTATCGCGTGATCGCCTTCGACACCGTGTTCCAGGCGGGCTCCATCTCCGACTATCCCGGCGTCCCGCGGATGTACGGCATCACGTTCAAGAAGGATTTCTAGAGGCGCGCCAAGCGTCCGGAACTGGCAGGGCCGGCGGCGACGCCGGCCCTCATTTTTTCGCGCCGGCGCCTACGCCGTGGCGGCGTTCTTCATGGCGTTGGCGCGCATGAGCTTGTCGATGAGGTTGCGGTTGAAGCTCGCCTGCAACGCAAAACCGAGCACAGCCCGCTTGCGCAGCACCGCCTCCAGCGCCGCGCGCTCGAACCTCAGATAGCGCACCGGGCCGTCCGCCACCGCCGTGCCCGTGGCGGGCGCGCCGCTCTGCCAGGTCATCTCGCCGATGAAATCGCCAGGGCCGCAGCGCCCCACCGTGCGCCCGCCGCTCTCGATCCGCACATCGCCTTCCGAGACGTAGATGAGCGCGTTGAGCGCCTCGCCCTCCAGGGTGAGCCTCGCGCCAGCGTCGGCATCGATCCAGCGCCCGCTTTCCAGCAGCGCGGCGGCGGCGGCGTGCGGCAGGCGCGGACGGAAGCCGTCCACGAAGCGCGTCTCTTCCTCCGTCATGTGCCGCCTGCGGTTCTCCCACCACATGATCGCCAGCTGCGTGAGGTTCACGCCGACGAACACCAGCTCCCAGAACACGCTCACAGGATCGAACACGAAGAACCAGCGGTAGACGATTTTCGTCACGCCCGATCCCACCGCCAGGCATCGCAGCCAGACGATGTTGCGCATGAGCATCGAGACGATGAGCAAGAAGTACGTGAAGTGCCCGAACAGCAGCACCGGATCCGACATGGATCGCGTCAAAGGCCCCAGAATGTCACTCATCTGTCACAAACTCGCCCGCATCCGCTTGCGCCCGGGCGCGCAGGTTTAAGCGCTCTTGCTGGGTGACGAAAAGGAAATCTTGTCCGCCGCGCCGCCGCGGGGATCGACGCGGCAGGGCGGCCACCGCCGCGTCCCCGGCCTTTCTCCCCCTCGCCGCCAAGACCGGCTACAACGGCCGCGCAACAGAATCGGAATCGGACATGCGCAGCCGTGACTGCAAGATCGTGGCGACGCTGGGCCCCTCCAGCGATCCGCCCGAACGGCTGATGATGGTGCTGGAGGCGGGGGTGGATTGTTTCCGCCTCAACTTCAGCCACGGCTCCAAGGACGAGCACGCCCAGCGCGTCGCCACCATCCGCGCGGCGGAGGCGCGCCTCGGGCGCCCCATCGCGATCATCGCCGACCTGCAAGGCCCCAAGCTGCGCGTGGGCGATTTTGTCGGCGGCGCCATTACCCTGCGCTACAACGAGACGGTGACGATCGAGGCGTCCCACGCTCTGGGCGGCGACGGCGCCATCCGCATGCCCCATCCCGAGATCGTGGGCACGCTGGAGGTGGGCGACATCCTCAAGCTCGACGACGGCAAGATGCAGCTCACCGTCACCGACGCGTCGGGCCCGCTGAAGCAGGCGCGGGTGGACTTCGGCGGCGTGCTCAAGAACCGCAAGGGCGTGAACGTCCCGTCACGGCGCATTCCCATCTCGGCGCTCACCGAGCAGGACAAGGATCACCTCGCCTTCGCGCTCGACCAGGGCGTGGACTACATCGCGCTTTCCTTCGTGCAGTCCGCCGCCGACATCCGCGAGGCGCGCGCGCTCATCGCCGACCGCGCCGGCATCATCGCCAAGATCGAGAAGCCCGCAGCCCTCGACGAGCTCGGCGAGATCGTCTCCCTGGCCGACGCCGTGATGGTGGCGCGCGGTGACCTCGGCGTGGAGCTGCCGCCCGAACAGGTGCCCATCGCGCAGCGCCGCATCATCCGCGTGGCGCGCATCCTCGGCCGGCCGGTGATCGTGGCCACGCACATGCTGGAATCCATGGTGGACGCGCCGACCCCCACCCGCGCGGAGGCGAGCGACGTGGCCACCGCCGTCTACCAGGGGGCCGATGCGGTCATGCTGTCGGCGGAGAGCGCGGTGGGCCGCCATCCTGCGTCCGCGGTGGCGATCATGGACCGCATCATCCGCGCCGTGGAGGCCGATCCCGACCACTGGGCCGCCCTCGAACGCGACGCCGCGCGCCCGGAGCACACCACCGCCGACGCCATCGCCCAGTCCGCGCGCGCGATGGCCGAAGTGCTCGATGCGGCGCGGGTGGTGGCCTACACCGCCACCGGCTCCACCGCGCTGCGGCTGTCGCGGGAGCGCCCGCGCTGCGGGATCGTGGGCATGACGCCGCGGGTGGAGACGGCGCGGCGGCTGTGCCTGGCGTGGGGCGTGCGCAGCGTCGTCACCGGGGACGCCCACGACATCGAGGACATGGTGACCCGCGCGGAGGCCTGCGTGCGCAACCTCGGCGCGGCGGGCGCCGCCGACCGCATCGTCATCACCGCCGGCGTGCCGTTCGGCCGACCGGGCAAGACCAACATGATCCGCATCGTGCGGCTGGAGTAGATTTGCGGGGAGAGCGCCCCGCCCTCTCCGCAAGGACCGCGGGCCTTTGGCCCGCTCTTTCTCTATGTTTTTCAAGCCCAAACCATGCGGGCCGGAGGCCTGCGCTCCTCTTTGAATCCCGAGGGTCATGGGGCCGTGCGACGCTTACCCCATGACAGACGCACCGCCCGCCCCCGATCCCTGCCGTCTCCACCGCATCGCACTCGCGATACGGGGCTGGCTGTGGACGTTTGCGGCGTGGGCGCTGGAGGTGCTGGGCGACCGCTGGCTTGATCGGTCGACGCGGCTCTGGATCCGCGCCGAACTCGCCGCCGCCGAACGCGACGCGTGTAAACTCATCGTGCTGATGGCGCTCGCGAAACTCGGCCCGCCGCCGGATGCAACGGCCAGCGGATACAGGTGCGCCGCCCCGCCCGGCTTTCGCCGGCAGGACTCCCGCGCCAGCGTGGAACGCCTCGTCTGCGGCTGGATTCCGCGCGGACGCGGCTCGATCCGCGCGCGGCTCAAAGCGTTTCACGCGCTGCTCGATGCGCTCGACCGCCACGCCGCGCGCGTCGCCAAGCAATTGCAGCGCGGGTTCCGCCCCGCCGTGCTCGTGCTGGCATGGGCGTTTGCGACAGCGTGCGCAGACATGGCAAACGTCGCCGCCCCTGCACACGACTCTTCGTGAGGAGGACCGCGGACCTCCGGTCCGCTTCTTCGTTCACATAAAGGCTGCGGGCCGGAGGCCCGCGCTCCGGCCCGCGCTGCGGATTCCGCCGGCGTGGACTCACGCCCGCTCGAATACCGCCGCCATGCCCTGGCCGCCGCCGATGCACATCGTCTCCAGCCCGTAGCGCGCTTTGCGGCGGGCCATCTCGTGCAGCAGCGTCGTCATGATGCGCACGCCCGTGGCGGCGATGGGATGGCCAAGGGAGATGCCGCCGCCGTTGACGTTGAGCCTGTCGCGGTCGTCCCAGTCCCACTGCTTGAGCACGCCCAGCACCTGCGCCGCGAACGCCTCGTTGAGCTCCACCAGATCCATGTCCCGCCAGTTCAGGCGCGTGCGCTTGAACAGCTTCGCCACCGCCGGCACCGGCCCGAGGCCCATGGTGGCGGGATGGCACCCCACCGCGCTCCAGCCCACAAGAAAGCCCATCGGCGTAAGCCCGAGGGCGGCGAGCCTGTCCTTCGCCACCACGAGGCACGCCGCCGCCGCATCGTTCTGCTGGCTGGAGTTGCCCGCCGTGACGACGCCGCCCTTCATGATCGGCTTCAGCGCCGCGAGGCTCTCGGCGCTCGCGTCCGCGCGCACGCCCTCGTCGGTGGTCACCAGCAGCGCATCGCCCTTCTTCTGGGGGACGCTCACGGGCGCGATCTCGTCGGCGAACTTGCCCGCCGCCCACGCCGCCGCCGCGCGCCGGTGGCTTTCGGCGGCGAACGCATCGCTCTCCGCGCGCCCGATGGCGCACGCCTTCGCCACGTTCTCCGCCGTCTCGATCATCCCGGAGATGACGCCGAACCGCTCCACCGGCTGGCTCCGCTCGCGGCCGCGCTCAAGCCGGTCATGCAGCACCGCCGACCCCGCCCGCGCGCCGCCGCGCATGGCGGTGGTGTAGTACTCCACGTTGCTCATGCTCTCCACGCCGCCTGCGATCACCACGTCGGCCGCGCCCGTCTCCACCATCATCGCGGCGGTGGCGATGGCCTGGAGGCCGCCGCCGCATCGCCGGTCCGTCTGGACGCCGGGCGTCTCGATGGGCAGGCCCGCCTGCAGCGCCGCCCAACGCCCGACGCACGGCGTCTCCCCGTTGGCGTAGCTCTGCGCGAACACCACGTCCTCGATCAGCGCCGGATCGACGCCCGCGCGCGCGACCACGGCGTTGACCACGGTGGCGGCCAGATGCTCCACCGCCACGTCCTTCATCGATCCCAGAAACTTTCCCACCGGCGTGCGGACGGGGCTGACAATGGCGGCGCGACGCATGCGTCTTCTCCTTGGGTGTCTTCGCCTCGGGTCTGCTCTGGTGTCTTCTCCGGGGGCCCCCGCCAATCCCGTCGCGGCGACCTTCCCTTAACACGTGGCGGATGGACGATCCGGAACCGCATCTACGGGCCACCGCCCACCGTACACAAGCCGCCCAGCGTGGCGCGAGGCCTGCGGTCAAGCGCGCATCAGCGCCGCTGCGAAGAACCCGTCCGTGCCTGTGCGCTTCGGCGTCATCTGGATCTGCGACGCGCCGACCGGGACGCCGCAGGCGCCGGCCAGCGTCGCATCGAGGAACGCCAGCGGCGCCCGCACGAAACGGCTGTCCCGGCGCAGGAACGCCTCCACCGCATCGCCGTTCTCCTCCGGCAGCACCGAGCACGTGACGTACGCAAGCCGCCCGCCGGGCTTCACCAGCGGCGCCGCGAGATCGAGCGCCTGCTGCTGCTCCTCGAGCCGCGTCGCCAATGCGTTGGGCCGCAGGCGCCATTTGGAATCCGGCGCGCGCCGCCAGGTGCCCGAGCCGCTGCAAGGCGCATCGACGAGCACGAGGTCCATGCGGTCGCGCAGGTCCTCCAGCACGTCGCGCGTGCGCCCCGGGGCCCGGACCTGCACGTTGCGGACGCCTGCGCGCTCCAGCCGCTCGTGGATGGGCGCGAGGCGACGGCCGTCCACGTCGAATGCGTAGATCTGGCCCTTGTTCCGCATCGCCGCCGCCAGCGCGAGGGTCTTGCCGCCGCCGCCCGCGCAGACGTCCGCCACCTGCGTGCCCGGGACCGCACCCGCCAGCATCGCCGCGATCTGGCTGCCCTCGTCCTGGACCTCGAACCAGCCCTTCACGAAGGCCTGCTCGGTCGCCCACGGGAACGTGCGCCCCTGCGCCCACGGGATGCGCACGCCATCCGGCGCGAAGCGGGTTGGCTGCGGCGGCTCCAGGAGGCGCGGGCTGTCGGCGAGCGCCTCGATGATCTTCTCGCGCGCCGCCTTGAGCGTGTTGACCCGGAGATCGAGCGGCGCCGGCGCGGCGAGGTGCGCGCCCTCCTCGCTGCGCGCCTCGCCGAACGCGCGCGTCATGGCGGCGTCCAGCCACTCCGGATAGTCGCCCGCCACCCAGGCCGGCGCGCCCTCAAGGCGGCTTTCCGGCGTTTCGCCGAACAACGCCGCGCGCTCGGCCTCCGTGGGCGGCGCGGGGGCGTGGGGCTCCGCGCAGGCCGCCACGATCGACGCCGCGGGAACGCCGAACCCGAAGCGCTGCGCGCCCCACACGGCGGCGCGCGGCGTATCGGCCCCGAAGCGGAACGCGCTCGACGCCTTCCACCGCAACGCGCCGAACACGATGTCGCCGATCTCGGCGCGATCCTTGGATCCCGCGAAGCGGTGCGTCAGCATCCAGTCCTTCACGGCGTCGGCCGCGGGGCGCCGGCGGGCTTCCATGTCGGTGAGGATTTCGATCGCGGCCTGCGCGCGCGCGCCCACCCTCACGGCCGGCCCCTCATGTCAGGTCTTTGATGAGGTACCGCACGGTCTTGCCGCTGGACAGGGTGGCGCGGCCCACCTCGACGAACCCGAGGCTCGCATGAAACGCGTCGGAGGCCGGGTTCGGCGGATCAACGTTCACCTCACCGCCAACGGTCTGGCGTCCCGCGCGCCGCGCGGCCTCGAACACATCGGTGTAGAGCGCGCGGGCCAGCCCGCCACGGCGCGCGGACCCGGCGATCACGATGCGGTCCACGTAGACGAAGCGCGGGTAGCGCTCGCGGAACCAACGATAGTTCTCGCTCCAGTACGCCGACGACTGGTCGAACGGAATGATGAACCCGTCGGCGGCGTTCACGGCGCGGGCGTGAAACGCATCGCCGAGCATCAGCCGCAGGCGCGCTCCGTCGAGCGGCGACGTGGCCTCCTCGTTCTGCGCGTTGAGAGCGAGGATCCATGCGACGTCCTGGTCGCCGATGGTGCGAATGGCGTGCACCTAGGCCCCCAGCGGGTAGTTCGGCGCCTCGCGAGTGATCGCCACGTCGTGGACATGGCTCTCGCGCAGGCCGGCGGCCGAGAGGCGGACGAAACGGGCCTTGGCGCGCAGCTCCGGGAGATCCTTCGCCCCCACATAGCCCATCGCCGCCCGCAGGCCGCCCACGAGCTGGTGCACGATGGGGCCGACCGGCCCCTTGTACGGCACCTGGCCCTCGATGCCTTCGGGCACGAGCTTCATCTGGTCGGTCACTTCCTTCTGGAAGTAGCGGTCGGCGGAGCCGCGGGCCATGGCGCCAAGCGATCCCATGCCACGATAGGCCTTGTAGGACCGGCCCTGGTAGAGGAACACCTCGCCGGGGCTTTCCTCGGTGCCGGCGAGCAGGGAGCCGATCATCGCCACCTCCGCGCCGGCGGCGAGGGCCTTGGCGAGGTCGCCGGAAAACTTGATGCCACCATCGGCGATCACCGGCACGCCGGCGTCCTGCGCGGCGGCCACCGCGTCCATGATGGCGGTGAGCTGCGGCACGCCCACGCCGGCCACGATGCGCGTGGTGCAGATGGAGCCCGGACCGATCCCCACCTTCACCGCATCCGCGCCCGCATCGATGAGGGCGCGCGCGCCGTCGCGGGTGGCGATGTTGCCGGCGATCACCTGCACGCGGTTGGAGGCCCGCTTCAGCCGATCCACCGCCTCGAGCACGGCGCGCGAATGGCCGTGCGCGGTGTCGATGACCACGACGTCCACGCCCGCCTCCACCAGCGCCATGGAGCGCCGGAAACCGTCGTCTCCCACTGTGGAGGCGGCGCCCGCGCGCAGACGGCCCTGCTCGTCCTTGGCGGCGTGGGGGTGGCTCTGGGCCTTGTCCATGTCCTTGACTGTGACGAGACCCACGCATCGCCCGGCGTCGTCGATCACCACCAGCCGCTCGATGCGGTGCTTGTGCAGCAGCCGGCGCGCCTCCTCCTGCGAGACGCCTTCGCGCACCGTGACGACCTTCTGGGTCATCAGCTGCGTGATGGGCTCGGAAGGGTCTTCCGCAAAGCGCGTGTCGCGGTTGGTGACGATGCCCACGAGCTTGCCCGGCTCGCCGTTGGCGGCGGGTTGGATCACGGGGAAGCCGGAGATGTTGAGACGCTCCCGCAGCGCCAGCACGTCCGCGAGCTTCGCATCGGCAGGGACGGTGACGGGGTTGACCACCATGCCGCTCTCAAACCGCTTCACGCGGCGCACCTCCTCGGCCTGCTGCTCGATGGTGAGGTTGCGGTGGATGACCCCAAGCCCGCCCGCCTGCGCCATCGCGATGGCGAGCCGACTTTCGGTCACGGTGTCCATGGCCGAGGAAATCAGGGGAATGTTGAGGAAGACGGACTTGGTCAGGCGGGTCCGGGTTTCGGCGTCGGCGGGCAGGACCTGCGAGGGGCCCGGCTCCAGGAGCACGTCGTCAAAGGTGATGGCGTCACGGATTTCCATGGACGGCTGGTAGAGATTCTCGCCCCGATTGGCAAGTTAACCCGCCCCCAGCCGTCGCCGTCGGCCCCGTCCTCACCCCTCCAGATCGAACCGCACGCCCTGGGCGAGCGGCAAGGTGCGTCCATAGTTCACCGTGCTGGTGCAGCGCTTCATGTACGCCCTCCAGCTGTCGGACCCGGCCTCGCGTCCGCCGCCGGTGTCCTTTTCGCCGCCGAAGGCGCCGCCGATTTCCGCCCCCGAGGGCCCGATGTTCACGTTGGCGATGCCGCAGTCGGAGCCGGCCTCCGAGACGAACCGCTCCGCCTCGCGCAGGTCGTTGGTGAAGATCGAGGACGAGAGGCCGGCGTCGACCGCGTTGTTCAGCGCGATGGCTTCGTCCAGGTCGGCGTAGCGGGCCACGTAGAGGATCGGCGCGAAGGTCTCACGCAGCACGGGACCGGCGTGGACGTCGATCTCCACCAGCGCCGGCTCCACATAACATCCGCCGAGACCGACGTTGCGCTGGTCGCCGCCGCTCACCCGCGCGCCCATGCTGCGGGCCTCGGCGAGCGCGCGGCCCATGGCGTCCAGCGCATCAGCGTCGATCAGGGGCCCGACGAGCACGTCCGACGCGCGCGGATCGCCGACGCGCACGGAAGCGAAGGCGCGCTTCAGCCGCGGCGCGAGGCTGTCGTAGACCGTTTCGTGCACGAACAGGCGCCGCAACGTGGTGCACCGCTGGCCGGCGGTGCCCATGGCGGAAAACGCGATCGCGCGCAGCGCGAGGTCGAGATCGGCGCTGGGCGCCACGATGGCGGCGTTGTTGCCGCCAAGCTCCAGGATCGTCTTGCCGAAGTGCGGCGCGCGCGCCTGCGCCACGGCGCGGCCCATGGCGGTGGAGCCGGTGGCGGAGAGCACGGCCACCCGCCTGTCCGCCGCGAGCCGGGCGCCGAGATCGCGACCGCCCACCAATACCTGGGACAGGTTCGCCGGCGCGGTCCCGAACCGCGCGACGGCGCGCTCGAAGATCGCCTGCACCGCGAGCGCCGTTAGCGGGGTCTTCTCGGAAGGCTTCCACACCACGGGATCGCCGCAGACGAGCGCAAGCGCCGCGTTCCAGCTCCACACCGCCACCGGGAAGTTGAAAGCGCTGACGATCCCGCACACGCCCGCCGCGCGCCAGGTCTCCACCATACGGTGTTCGGGCCGCTCGGTGGCGATGACGAGGCCGTGAAGCTGGCGCGAAAGACCCACCGCGAAGTCGCAGATGTCGATCATCTCCTGCACTTCGCCCGCCGCTTCGGAGGCGATCTTGCCCGCCTCCAGCGTCACGAGCGCCGCCAGCTGCGCCTTTGCTGCGCGCAGCTCCTCGCCGAACAGCCGCACCAGCTCGCCCCGCTGCGGGGCCGGCACAAGGCGCCACTGGAGAAACGCCGCATGCGCAGCGACGATCGCTGCGTCACAGTCCGCCGGCGTCGCTTCACGGACGAGGCCGATCCGGGCGCCGTCGATGGGCGAACAGGCGGCGAGGGTTCCGTTCGCGTCAAGCGCGCGGCGCGCGCCAAGCGCGTCGAGCGCCGTCACGGCGGCGCGCGCAGCGTCCGATGCGGCTTCGGGGGCGGTCATGAGATGGCTCCACACGGGGAAATCGGGCGACGGGTTTGGTCGGGCGTCGCCCCCGGGGGGTCAACCCCTTGCGTGGCCGCGCGGGGAGCGTCACCTAACGGCCGTGGCCCAGAACACCGACCATCCCGATCGCGGCCCCCCGCACGCGGCGTTCCGCGCCTTCGAGGCGGCGGCGCGCCATGCCAGTTTCGCCAAGGCCGCCGACGAGCTGAACGTGAGCCCGGCGGCCATCAGCCAGCAGATCCAGGCCCTGGAGGCGTACGCCGGCCAGCCGCTGTTCCGCCGGCTTGGCCGCGGCGTGGAGCTGACCGACGCCGGCAAGGCCGCCTTCCGGTACGCCGCCGAAGGGCTGGCGGCCCTCGCAGAGGCGGCGCGCGTCATGCGTCTGCCGCTGCGCAGCCAGCGCGTGAGCGTCTCGGCGGCGCCCTCGTTCGCCATGAAATGGCTCGCCCCGCGGCTGGAGCGCTTCAAAGAAGCGCACCCGGAGGTGGAGGTCTGGATTTCGGCCGACATGGCGGTGGTGGACTTCGCGGTCTCCGACGTCGACATCGCCATTCGCTACGGCGCGGGCGGCTACCGCGACACCAACGCCGAACGGCTGATGCAGGAGTCCGTGCTGCCGATCTGCTCGCCTTTGCTGCTGGAGGGCGAGGACGGCCTGAAGACGCCCGCCGATCTCGCCCGCTTCGCGCTGCTGCACGACGAAAGCCCCGACCAGGATCCTTCCTGCCCCACCTGGGACATGTGGCTGATGGCGCGCGGCGTGGAGGGCGTGGACGCCCGCAAGGGCCTGCGCCTCAATCCGTCGAGCCTCGTGATCGAGGCGGCCATCGCCGGCAAGGGCGTGGCGCTGGCCAAGCGCCAGCTGGCGGCGGCGGACCTTGCGCTCGGGCGTCTCGTGGCGCCGTTCGGCGCCGCGGGCACGCCGATCAACTTCGCCTACTGGATGGTCTGGCCGCGCGGTCGCACGGTGTCTCCCGCCCTGCGCAGTTTCATGAACTGGCTGCGCGAGGAAGGCCGCGAGGGCGACCTCGACCATGGCGCCGGCATCTAGGAAAACACGATCGTCCGCACCCCGTTCAGCATCACGCGGCCCTCCGCGTGCCAGCGCACGGCGCGGGCCAGGACGGCGCATTCGATGTCGCGCCCGATCTCCATGAGGTCGGCGGGGGAATGGCTGTGTTCGACGCGCTCCACGGCCTGTTCGATGATCGGTCCTTCGTCGAGGTCGGCGGTCACGTAGTGGGCGGTGGCCCCGATGATCTTCACGCCGCGGGCGTGGGCCTGCTTGTAAGGGTTGGCGCCCTTGAAGCCCGGCAGGAACGAGTGGTGGATGTTGATGCACCGCCCCGCCACCGCATCGCAGAACGCCGGCGACAGCACCTGCATGTAGCGCGCGAGCACGAGCAGATCGACGTCGAGCGCGTCGACGAGATCGAGAAACCGCCGCTCCTGCGCGGGCTTGCTGTCGGGTGTGATCGGCAGGTGATGGAAGGGCAGCGCGCTCCACTCCACGAACGCGCGGAAGTCCTCGTGGTTGGAGACGACGCCGACGATGTCCACTGGCAGGCTGCCGGCCTTCCAGCGGTGGATGAGATCGGTCAGGCAGTGGCCGAACTTCGACACCGCGATGAGCGTGCGCGGGCGCTGCGCCGCGCTGCGGAGGCCCCACGTCATGGCGAAGCGCTCAGCGACCGGCGCGAACGCGCGTTCGAACGCCGCCGCCTCCTCGGCGCCGCTGCACGGGCGGAACACCACGCGCATGAAGAACTGCTCGTCCACCGGATCGTTGAACTGCGTCGCTTCCACGATGGTGAAATCGCAGGCCGCAAGCGCGGTGCTGACCGCGGCCACAAGCCCCTTGGTGTCCGGGCAGCGGACCGTGAGAATGAACTCGGGCAGGGCGCTCATAGCCAGGCCGGGACCGGCAGGCCCTTCGCGCGCAGGAAGTCGGGATTGAACATCTTGGACTGGTACCGGTTGCCGTAGTCGCACAGGATGGTGACGATGGTCTTGCCGGGGCCAAGCGTTTTCGCCAGTTCGACGGCGCCGGCGATGTTGACGCCCGAGGAAGAGCCAAGGCAAAGGCCCTCTTCCGTCACCAGATCGAACGCGATGGCGAGGGCGGTGGCGTCGTCGATCCGGTAGGCGTGGTCCACCACGACGCCCTCGAGGTTCGCTGTGACCCGCCCCTGGCCGATGCCTTCCGTGATGGACGTGCCTTCCGCCTTCAACTCGCCGTGCTTGTACCAGTTGTAGAGGGCCGCCCCCCCCGGATCGGCGATGCCGATCTGGACGGCCGCGTTCTTCGACTTGAGAAAGTTGGACACCCCGCCCAGCGTGCCTCCGGACCCGACCGCGCAGATGAAGCCGTCCACCTTGCCGTCGGTCTGGGCCCAGATTTCGGGGCCCGTGGTTTCCTCGTGGGCGCGGCGGTTGGCGACGTTGTCGAACTGGTTGGCCCAGATCGCGCCGTCGGGCTCGGTCCTGTTGCGCTCTTCGGCGAGACGGCCGGAAAACTTCACGTAGTGGTTGGGATCGGCGGCGGGCACGGCGTCCACCTCGATCAGCTCCGCGCCCAGCAGCCGGATCGCGTCCTTCTTTTCCTGGGTCTGGGTGCGGGGGATGACGATGGTGGTGCGATACCCCAGCGCGTTGCCGACCATCGCAAGCCCGATGCCGGTATTGCCCGCCGTGCCCTCCACGATGCGGCCGCCGCGCCGGATCAGCCCCTTCGCCTCCGCATCCCGGATGATGCCAAGCGCTGCGCGATCCTTCACGGACTGGCCCGGGTTGAGGAACTCCGCCTTCCCCAGGATCGTACAGCCGGTTTCTTCCGAGGCGCGGCGCAGCTTGATCAACGGCGTGTTGCCGATGACGTCGACGATGGCGGCGTGGTGCATGGCGTGGTCCTGCGCGAGGTCTGCACGAGGGTCCGGCGCGCGCTCAGCGCGGCCTTCAAGGCATAAGGCTACGCCACGCCCAGCTTCTTTTGCAGGTCCGTCGAGCTCGTGGTGTACTGGAAGCGCAGCTTGCGATCCGGGTGGACGTACCGGAACGCCTGCTGGGCCATCAGGGCGCCCTCGTGGAAACCCGAAAGTATGAGCTTCAGCTTGCCCGGATAGTGGTTGATGTCCCCGATCGCGAAAATGCCCGGCGTGGACGTTTCGAACTTCTCAGTGTCCACGGGGATGAGATTTTCGTGCAGGTTGAGGCCGAATTCGGCGACTGGCCCCAGTTTCATGGTGAGGCCGTAGAACGCCAGCAGCGTGTCGGCGTCGAGGTCCTCGGCGACGCCCTTGCCTTCCACGCGGATGCCGTCGAGCTTCGGGGCCGTCCCGTTCAGCGCCTTCAGATCGCCGATCACGAGGCGCATCTTTCCCTCCGCCACCAGCTCGCGCATCTTGGCGACGGAGTGCGGGGCGGCGCGAAAATCGTCGCGACGATGCACCAGCGTCAGGCTTTCAACGAGCGGTTGCAGGGCGATGGTCCAGTCGAGCGCGCTGTCGCCGCCGCCGGCGATGACGAGGCGCTTGCCGCGGAAGCGCTCCATCTTCTTGACCGCGTAGAAGACGCTTTCGCCCTCGAAGCCTTCAAGGCCCGCCAGCGGCGGCTTCTTTGGCTGGAACGACCCGCCCCCGGCCGCGATCACCACCACCGGCGCCCGGATCGCGGTGCCGTCGTCGGTGTGGAGCGTCCATTTGCCGTCGTCGCCCTTCTGCAGCGCCGTGGCCATCTGGCTGAAGTGGAACACCGGATGGAACGGGGCGATCTGCTCAAGCAGGCGGTCGGTCAGGTCCTGGCCGGAAATGATGGGCCACGCAGGGATGTCGTAAATCGGCTTTTCGGGGTAAAGTTCGGCGCACTGGCCGCCCGGGCGGTCGAGCACGTCGACGAGGTGGGCCTTGATGTCGAGGAGCCCCAGTTCGAACACCGCAAACAGCCCCACCGGGCCTGCGCCGATGATGATCACGTCCGTTTCGTGCCGCCCGCCGGGGGCGGCCACATGGATCCCGAGGGGGCCGGGGCTGGCGGGGGGCGGGGCGGGCGAGCCGTCCATCAGGGTCTCCGGGCCCTGCGCGGGGCCAAAATCATGGGCTGCCGAGACTTATGCGCGACCTCCCGGCCGCGCCACAAGCGTCACTTCAGCCACTCATAAGGCGGGGCCCCTCAGACGCGGGCGCCCCCCCGCCTAGGTTCGCCCCACACCGCCATCGGAGAGATTTGCGTGTACCGGTATGACGCCGTCGATCAGAAAATCGTGGACGAGCGCGTCGCGCAGTTCCGCGACCAGACGGCCCGCTTTCTCGCCGGGCGGTTGAGCGAGGACGAGTACCGCCCCCTGCGCCTCCAGAACGGCCTCTACATCCAGCGCCACGCCCCCATGCTCCGGGTGGCGATCCCGTACGGCATGCTGTCGAGCCGCCAGCTGCGCATGCTGGCCGACATCGCCCGCCGCTACGACCGCAGCTACGCCCACTTCACCACCCGCCAGAACATCCAGTACAACTGGCCGGCGCTGGAGCGTGTGCCGGACATCCTCGCCGATCTGGCCACCGTGGAAATGCACGCCATCCAGACCAGCGGCAACTGCATCCGCAACGTGACGACCGACCACTTCGCCGGCGTCGCCGCCGACGAGATCGTCGATCCGCGGCCCTACGCGGAAATCATGCGACAGTGGTCCACGCTGCATCCCGAATTCGCCGCGTTGCCCCGCAAGTTCAAGGTGGCCTTCAACGGCGCGCGGGACGACCGCGCCGCGAGCGGCGTTCATGACCTCGCCTTCGACGTGTACCGCGGCGGCGACGGCGACGTGCTGCTGCGCGTCAAGGTCGGCGGCGGCCAGGGCCGCACGCCGCGCATTGCCGTGACGATCCGCGAGGATCTGCCATGGCGCCATATGCTGACCTATAGTGAAGCGATCCTGCGCGCCTACAACCGCTGGGGCCGGCGCGACAACCTGTACAAGGCGCGCATCAAGATCCTCGTGGAAGCGCTGGGCCCCGAGAAGTTCGCCGCCGAGGTCGAGGACGACTTCCAATACCTCGTGGACGGCCCGTCCACGCTGACGGATGCCGAGCGCGCGCGCGTCGCGGCCTGCTTCACCGATCCGCCCTATCTGCCTGAAGGCGAGGCGGACGCCGATCTTGACGCGCTACGGACGCACAACGCCCGCTTCGGCGTCTGGTTGCGGCGCAACGTCACTGCCCACAAGCGTCCGGGCTACGCCGCCGTCACGCTTTCGTTGAAGCGCACGGGCCCCGCGCCGGGCGACGCCACGGACGCCGAGATGGACGCCGCCGCCGATCTCGCGGATCGCTTCTCCTTCGGCGAGATCCGCGTCTCCCACCACCAGAACCTGGTGCTGGCGGACGTGGCGCGCCGCGATCTGTTCGCGCTGTGGGAGGCGGCGGACGCCGCTGGCCTCGCGGCGCCGAACATCGCGCTCGCCACCGACATCATCGCCTGCCCCGGCGGAGACTTCTGTTCCCTCGCCAACGCGAAATCGATCCCGCTGTCGCTGGCCATCCAGCAGAAGCTTGAGCCGCGCCAGGAAGAGATCGGGGAACTGGCGATCAAGATTTCCGGCTGCATCAACGCCTGCGG
>JANRIM010000114.1:0-12917 GCA_033764865.1 Hyphomonadaceae bacterium | reverse complement strand
GCCCAGCGCGTCCAGCGCGGCCTCCGTGGGGAAACCGTCGAGCAGGGCGATCACCTCCGCGCGCGTGCGCCGGTTGTAGGTGCGGTCGCGGTCGCGCCGGTCCGCGACGGCCCAGTGGCGCTCGGCGATGGCGGTCTCCACCGCCAGGATGCGGCGCGCCTTCGCGCCGGCGTCGGACTGGCCCGCCAGCGCAAGCAGCCGCTCGACGTGGGCCACGTACTTCGCACGCAGATCGACCGATTTCTCGTCGGTTTTCAGGTAGTACTCGCGCTCCGGCAGGCCGAGGCCGGCGTGCGTGACCGTGGCGACGTAGCGGTCGGGGTTTTTCTGGTCGAGGGAGATGAACGCCACCAGCGGCAGGCGCGTGGGCGCCTCTGGGTTGGCGGCGAAGCGCACGAGGTCGGCATGCGTCCGGCACGCGGCGATGGCTGCGATCTCACCCTGGATGGGCGCAAGGCCTGCGGCCTCGATGGCGGCCTCGTCCATGTAGGCGCGGTAGAAGTCGCCGATCTTGCGTGCGGTGGTCCCCGGCGCTGCGGGCGTGGCGGACAGATCCTCCACGATTTTCTTCACGTCCTCCTCCGCCTTGGCGGCGAGGATGTCGAAGGTGCCCCAGCGCGTGCGGTCGGCGGGGATGGGGTTGTTCTTCAGCCAGGCGGCCGAGCAGTGCCGGTAGAAGTTCTCGCCCGGCGCCACGGCGGGATCGCCAGCATCGAGATCGAGGCCGAAGGCGCCGATGGCGGCGCGGCCCGCGGCCACGGGCGCGGCGGCGGGCGGCGTCGCGCAGCCCGAGGCGGCGGCGTAGGCCAGCGTGCTGGCGCCCAGTCCGAGGAAATGCCTGCGATCCATGGTTTGCGTCTCCGGTCGTTCAGATTTTCTCTTTGGCGATGCGGACCTGCGCGGGCAAGCGCGGCTGGTCCGTCGCGCTCACTCCGCCGGCGTGGCTTCCGGCGCGCGTCCCGTCCAGCCCCGGTCCCAGATACGCCGCACGCGGCCAAGGACGCTCTTCATGTCCTTGCCGATCACGTACCACACCGGCGTCATGATCAGCGTCACGGGCATACACAGCAGCACGCCGAACGCGAGCGACAGCACCATGGGCTTCAGGAACTGCGCGATGGCGGCGCCCTCCAGCAGCATGGGTGAGGTGCCCACGAACTCCGTCACCGACGTGAGGAAGATCTGCCGGAAGCGCGACACCGCCCCCTCGATGGCCCCTTCGGCCACGGTGACGCGCGCAAGCACGTAGCCCTCGGCCTCGGCCTCGTGGGCGCGCTCCTTGAGGTTGGCCTCGTTGTGGAACGCGTCGTTGGAGCGGATGATCTCGATGGGCCCGCCGCGGAAGTTGAGGGCGGCGGCCTTGGCCAGGAGGTCCTGGTCGAGATCGAGCTCTTCGGAGTAGCGCTTGATCTCCCAGATCGCGCCGTCGCCGCCCGTGACGGTGGAATAGCCTTCGCCGTCGTGGGCGTGCTCCCCGGGGCCGAGGCGGCGCAGGCCGAAGAACCCGCGCAGCTGGTTGACCTTGTCGATCAGCACCACGTTGTCGTTCACCACCACGCCCGCCGCCGCGATCATCCCGAGATACGAGAACAGCGCGAACGCCGTGCCGAACAGCAGGTGCCCGAACGTGGAGCCCATGAACGCGAACGGGATCGCCGACATGATCAGCGCGGGCTGCCAGTAGGAGCGGAACACGATCGCCAGCAGCATGTACATCGCAAACAGCGACATCACGAGCAGAGGGCCGAGCTCCGCGAAGAACTCCTCCTGCGCCTCCGCCTCGCCGATGGCGCGGCGCGAGATGGTGGGGTACTTCGCCTCGAGCGTGGGGAAGAACTGCTCGTTCAGCTCCCGCATGATCTTGGCGCGTTCCTCCTTCTGCCCTTCAGCCTCCACCAGGATGGAGCGCATGCGCTGGCGCCGGTCGATGCCGGTGACGCCGGGGGCGAACTCGATCTCGGCCACCGACGCCAGCGGCACCTCGCGCCCGTCGGCGGTGCGCACGCGGAACTGCTGGAGGCTTTCCAGCGTGCGCCGGTCGTCGCGCGGATAACGGACGTAGACGCGCACGTCGTCGCCGTCGCGCGGCAGGCGCTGCGCCTCCTCGCCGAAGTAGGCCTGGCGCACCTGGCGCGAGACGTCGGCGATGGAGATGCCGGTCTGCTCCGCGCCGGGCAGGAGTTTCAGCCGCAGCTCCTCGATCGCCGCTTCCTGGCTGTCGCGCACGGAGGAGATCGCGCTGTAGGTGAGGAGCTTGGCCTTCAGCTCGTCCACGGCAGCGCGCAGGTCGTCGGGGTTCTCGCCGAGAATGGCGATCTGGAATTCGGCGCCCTGGTCGTTACCGGACAGCGAGAAGCTGATGCGCTCGGCGTCGGGCACGGGGCCCATCAGCGCCTCGAGCTTCTTGGTCACGTCGGAGGAGCGCAGCTTGGGCCGCGTTTCGGGGGGCGTGAGGCCCACATAGGCGCGGATGGCGTTCTCTTCGATCGCCTGGCTCCAGGAGCGCACGACGCCGCGGGACTTCTGCTCCGTGTTGGGGTCGATGTAGGCGACGGCGCCGGTCTCGGCCTCCAGTTGCTGGCGCGCGGCGTCCAACTGGGCGGCCACCTCCTCCATGCGGGCGAAGGGGGTCGTTTGCGGCAGCTCGATCGACACCTGCATGAAGTCGCCTTCGACCTCCGGCATGAACGTCTGCTTGATGCGTCCGGTGGAAACCACGCCGATGGCCATCACGAACGCGCCGATGAAGATCGCCAGCGTGAGGTAGCGCCACTGCACGGCCAGCCGCAGCACCGGCCGGTGGACGTTGCGGGCGACCCAGATCACCGAGTGCGCGCACTTCTGCTGCACCGCCATCAGCCGGCCTAGGACGGTGGCGCCGCCTTTGGGCGGGGTCACGTGCGCCAGGTGCGCCGGCAGGATGATCAGCGTCTCCACCAGCGAGAAGAACAGCGTCGACATCACCACGATGGAGATGGAGCGGGTGAACTGCTGGACTTCCGATTGCAGCAGCATCCAGGGCGAGAACGCCAGCATGGTCACCACGACGGACGCCACCAGCGGCTTCAGCACGATCTGGGTGGCGAGGATGGAGGCCTCCACGCCGTGTTCGCCCCGCTCGATCCGTTCGTAGACGGCCTCGCCCACGATGATCGCGTCGTCCACCATGATGCCCAGCACCAGCAGGAAGCCGAACACGGTCATGAAGTTCAGCGACACGTCGACGTAGGGCAGGATGATGAACGAGCCCATGAACGCCGTCATGACGCCGATGGTCGCCCACACCGCCACCTTCGGGTGCAGCGTCAGCAGCAGCAGCAGGAAGATGAGGGCGAAGCCCGTCAGCGCGTTCTGGAACAGGATGCCCGTGAGGGAGGTGTAGTCCTCGTTCTCGTTGTAGATGGTGGAGATCTGGACGCCTGCGGGCAGCGTCTCGCGGGCCTTCTCCACCGTTTCCTCGACGGCCTTGGCCACCTTGGTGATGTTGAAGCGGTCCCCGGTCTGGACGCTGACGAGCAGCGAGGGCTCCCCGTTCATGCGCGAGTAGGCGTTGACGTCCTGGAAGCCGTCGATGACTCGGGCCACGTCGCCCACCTTCACCACGCCGCCGTCGGGGGTCTGGCGCACCACGATGGTCTCGAAGTCCACCCGGTTGTCGGCAAGGTTGCGCGCGCGCAGTTGGTAGTCGCCGTCGTCGGTGCGCACCGCGCCCGACGACAGGTTCACCGACGTGCGCCGGATGGCGCTCGCCACGTCGTCGAAGGTCAGTCCGTAGCGGCGCAGCGCCTCTTCCGACACCTCGATCGACACTTCCGGTTCGCGCGCGCCCACCACGATGGTGTTGGTGGCGCCGTCGATGAGGCCCAGCCGGTCGCGCAGGCGCTCTGCGGCCTCGCGCAGGGTGCGTTCGTCGGTCTGGCCGTGCAGCGCGATGATGATGGACCAGTTGCGGAACGAGCGGCGCTCGACGCGCACGGGCTCCATGTTGGACGGCAGCCCGCTGATGGAATCGATCTTGGAGCGCGCCTGTTGCGTCAGCGCCTCGATGTCCACGCCCGGGTTGGCGGCCAGGTTGATCCAGGCCGTGCCCTCGCCCGAGCGCGAGCGCACCCAGTTGATGCCGTCGAGATCGGCCACGGCCTCTTCGAGGCGCACTGTGACCTGGCTTTCCATGTCCTCCGGGGAGGCACCGGGCCAGAAGGCCTCGATGTAGACGGCGTTGTCCTTGCCGGGCGGGAAGAACTCCTTCTCCATCCGCGTGAACGACAGGAAGCCCGCCACCGCGCAGGCCAGCATCAGCAGGTTGCCCGCGACGGGGTTGCGCCCCCACCAGGCGACAATGCCGCTCAACATCGCGCTACTCCGTTTCGGTGCGCTGGCGCAGGTCCCCGGCCCCGTCCGGGTCGATGGAGGCTGCGCGCGCGATGGGGGTGACCTTCATCCCGTCCCGCGGGGAGGGCAGGTGCGAGACGACGACGCGCTCGCCCGCCGCGAGCCCGGTGCGGAAGTACACTTCGTCGCCGGTGGTCTGGGCGGCCTTCACGGTGCGCACGTCGATCGTGTTGTCGGGGTTGACGACGTAGACGTACTCGTTGCGCTTCAGCGCGCCGCGCGGGGCGGCGAAGAAGTTCTCCGAACGCGCGCCGTCGATGTGGATGGTGACGAACAGTCCCGGCGGCAGCGGCGAGGCGTTGCGCGCGGCGAACGGGTCGCGCACCTCCACGAACCCGTAAACCAGGCGCGTCTGCGGGTCGATGGCCGCTTCGGTGCGCACAAGCCGGCCTTCCCAGCGCCGCTCCACGCCGCCGACGCTGGCGGTGATGTGGGCGGGCGCGCCCGCGCCCGGTCGCGCGGTGAAGCCCACGGAGGTCTGCAGGATGGCGAGGTCGGCGTCGGCCAGCGGCACGCGCACTTCGATCACCTCGGTGGAGAACACGTCCGCCACCGGCGCGCCGGGGGCCACGTAATCGCCGATGTTGGCGCGCTTCACCCGCACGCGGCCGGCGAACGGCGCGCGGATGTTGGTGCGCTCCAGGTCGAGTTCGGCGCCGCGCAGTTGCGCCTGGGCGGCGTCCAGCATGGCGCGCGCCTGGGCGAGTTGCGGCTCGCGCAGGGCGAGCGGGGAGGCCTGGCCGTTGCCGATGGTCTCCCAGTCCTTCTTGGCGATCTCGCCTTCCGCTTCCTCGCGCGTCACGGCCTGCTGCGCTTCGGCCACCTGTGCGCGGGCGCGGATGACGGCGAGGCGGTAGTCGGCGTCGTCGATGCGCACCAGCGTCTGGCCGGCGGCGAACGCGCCGCCTTCGC
The DNA here is from genome assembly GCA_033764865.1 of Hyphomonadaceae bacterium. Lineage (GTDB taxonomy): Bacteria > Pseudomonadota > Alphaproteobacteria > Caulobacterales > Aquidulcibacteraceae > VFBF01. The sequence continues at coordinate 7,613 of JANRIM010000114.1, read as the reverse complement.
CGAAGGCGGGATCGGCCCACACGATGCGGCCCGCCACCTGCGCGGCCAGGGCCGCCTGCACGCGCGGGCGCGCCTCGCCCTGCACGGTGATGGACAGTTTGGTGGAGCGCTGCTCGACTGGGGCCACCTGCACGGCGACGGGATTGGGCGGGCCGTCCTTCTTTTCCGGCTTCGGGCGGGTGGCGTTGAGCGCGCCGAGCACCGCCACGGTCCCCACGATCACCCCGATGGGCGCCAGCACCATCAGCGTCCGGCGCGCCACCGCGATGCCCGCGAAGCGTTTCTTCGGCTGCTCGTCCTGGTCGGCGTCGTCATACGGACCGCTCATCGGTCTTTCTCCCGGGTGGTGTCGTCGGCGGCGAGGCCGCCGGTGGTCGCCCCGCCGCCAAGGGCGACGTGGTAATTGACGCGGTTGGCGGCGCGTTGCGCGCGGGTCTGGATGAGCCCGCGCTCGGCGTCGATGCGGCGTGTGTAGGCGTCGATCAACTCAAAGATGGTGACGAGGCCGCTGGCGTACTGCCGCTCCGCGAGCAGCTGCGCCTCGCGGGCTTCTTCGGCGGCCTTGGCGAGCTCCGCCTCGCGCACCGCGAAGGCCGCATCGGCGGATAGCGCGTTCTCCACCTCCGCCCATGCGGCGATGGCGGTTTCCACGTAGTTGGCGGCGGCGACGCGGGCGTCGGCGTTGGACGCGCGCGCTTCGGCGCGCAGCGCGCCCCCGTTGAACAGCGGCAGCGCCAGCCCCGCCAGCACCTGCGTCACCAGGCTGTCGACGTCGGTGACGTCGCGCAGGCCGTCGCCTGAACCGCGGGCCGAAGCGCTGAGCGTGAGGCGCGGCAGGATGGCCTTGCGGGCTTCGCTCGCGCGCAGGCCGGCGGCGTCCAGGCGTGCTTCGGCGGCGGCCACGTCCGGGCGCCGCGCCAGCAGGTCCGCCGGGGCGCCGGCGGCGGTCAGCGGCGGCAGCGGCGCAAGGTCGGCCTCGGTGCGCAACGTCGCGTCGGGGTAGCGGGCGAGCAGGGTCTGCAGGCGCCGCGACGCCTGCAGCAGGGAATCGTTGGAGGACGCCTCCTGCGCCCGCGCCGACGCCACCTGGCTGCGCGCGGTGCGCACGGCGAGCGCATTGGCGAGGCCGCTGGCGTAGCGGCGGTCCGTGATCTCCAGCGCGCGTTCGCGCTGGGCGAGGTCTTCCTGCGCCAGCGCAAGCAGCTGGCGGAACTGCACGAGGTCGATCCACGCGCGCGAGGTCTGACCGGCGATGGACAGGCGCGCCCCGGCGAAGTCGGCGTTGGCGGCGCGGCTGTCGGCGAACTGCGCGCGCGTGCGATCCAGCACGCGGCCCCACACGTCGGCCTCCCACGTGGTGGAGAGCTCGGAGGTGGTCAGGTCGGCGCGCGCGCGGTCGTCCCCGCCGGCGATGGGCGTCTCGGTGCGGGACGTGAAGAAGGAGAGGTTGAGGTCCGGCAGCCAGGCGCCGGCCGCGCCCTGGGCGCGGTTGCGGGCGGCGCGGGCGCGTTCGCGGGCGGCGCGCAGGAACGGGTTGGCGCCCACGGCCTCGCGGACGTAGCCGGTCAGTTCCGGCGCGCCCAGGGTGTCGATCCATTCCGCCTCGATGGCGGCTTCGTCCGCCACGGCGGCCGCGCCGCCCGCCTGTTCGGCGGCGGCGAAGACGGGCGGCGGGTCCGGGAGCTTGGTCTGGGTGGCGCAGGCGCCGGCCAAGGCGGCCAGCCCCACGCTCATCCACCACTGGCGGCCTGTCACGTGCGATACCCCTGCATGGCCAGCCCGCCCCTGCGACGGGCCCGGCGGCGCCCTCGGCGGGTTCCCTTCTGGAACCGCCCCTGACCGATCCGGGCCATCCCGAAAGTCAATAAACGCATATCGACTTTCAATAAGCCCGGCAAGCCTGAAGGCGCGCCTTCAGCCAGTTTCGCGAACAAGATGCCGACAACGTGGAGATTGGATGCAGAGAATCGTAAGGAGTCGTGCAGTGGTGGGGGCGTCGTGCATCCGCACGGCGTGTTTTTTTGGTCGCGTGGGTGGCGTCATCGTCATTCCAGCGGCGCCAAGCGGTGCTAACTCCGGCCGTCATGACCCAAGCCCTGCCTCTCGCCGCCACCCACTGGATCCGCTGGATCCGGCCCGCGGGCATCGCCGCGGCCGGCGCCGGCGCGATCGTGCTGCTGGCGGAAGGCGTGGCGGGGCACGGGGCGGCCGCGGCGGCGCTGCTCATCGGGGTGGCCGGCGGCGCGTTCGCGGTCTGGCGGATGGGGCTAGCGCGGCCGGCCTCCCCCCCGCAGGCGCCGGCGCCGGAAGCCGCCAGCGGGGAGGCCCGGGCCTCCCTCACCGACCTCACGCCCTTCATCGAAGCCCTGCCGGAGGCCGCGCTGCTGATCGAGCAGGACGGACGCATCGCGGCCTCCAACGCCGAGGCGCGCCGGCAGCTCAAGTTCGAGGCGCAAGGGTTGCGGCTGTCGTCGATCCTGCGCCACCCGGAAATCCTGGACGCCGCCCAGGCCGCCGCCGTGGACGGGGTCTCCCGCGTGGTGGAGTACGAGAACGCCGCCCCCGTGGAGGAGCACTTCCGCGTCTACGCCGCGCCCATCGCGTGGGGGGAGGACGCCGCCGCCCTGCTCGTGTTCCACGACCAGACGACCCAGATCATGACCGAGCGCATGCGCGCCGACTTCCTCGCCAACGCGAGCCATGAGCTGAAGACGCCGGTGACGTCGCTGTCGCTGCTGATCGAGACGGTGTCGGGCCCGGCCCGCGCCGACGAGGGCGCCCGCGACCGCTTCATCACCATGATGGGCGTGCAGGTGGACCGCATGAAGCGGTTGGTGGACGACCTGCTCTCCCTGTCCAAGATCGAACTCAACGAGCACGTGCCGCCCGCCGACCGCGCCGATCTCACCACCGTCGTCAGCGAGGCGATGGACGCCATCGCCCCCATCGCGCGCGAACGGCGCGTGACGATCCGCGTCGCCGCCGACGCCGGCGGCCAGGTGGTGGTGGGCGACCGCTTCCAGCTGGTGCAGGTGGCGCAGAACCTCATCGACAACGCGGTGAAGTATTCCCCCGACGGGGGTGAGGTGACGGTGGAGATCGGCGCCGCCGAAGGCCGCGACGCCGCCGCGGAGTTGGCCGGGCGCCGCTGGCCGGACGCCGCGCGCATCGCGCTGCTCACGCCGCCCATCACCGCCGGGCGCAGCTATGCCTTTCTGCGGGTCGCCGATGCGGGGCAGGGGATTCCCAAGCGCCATCTGCCGCGTCTCTCGGAGCGGTTCTTTCGCGTGGAGCGCGATCAGGGCGGCGCCGAGAAAACCGGGACGGGCCTTGGGCTGGCCATCGTCAAGCACATCGTCAACCGCCACCGCGGCGGCTTCGTGGTGGAGAGCGTGCCGGGGCGCGGATCGGCATTCGCGGTCTACATCGAGCGCGCGCGCGTGGCGGACGGGTAGTGCGCCGCAGGGCGTCTGTCACTATAATGTCACCCAACGTCGGTAGGGAACGCGCGTGGTGATGCGATTCCCGCGGGAAATGCGTCCCGGTGCGCGATCCGCGGCGGGCGCGGGAGTTTGAGATGGAACGCCAGATGTCGTCGCACTCGCCGCAGGACTTCCAGTCTGGCGCGCCGGCGTCCGTCGTCACCGGCATGATGGCCAACGCAGGCCAGCTCAGCGGCGCCGCCGTCAAGGTCGCCGCGCGGGACGTGAGCGTCTTCTACGGCGCCAAGCAGGCGCTCCACAGCGTCTCCATCGACATCCCGGACAAGACCGTTTCCGCCTTCATCGGCCCTTCCGGCTGCGGCAAGACCACGTTCCTGCGCTGCATCAACCGGATGAACGACACCATCGAAGGCTGCCGGGTGGAGGGCCGCATCGATCTGGACGGCCAGGACGCGTACGCCCCGGAGGTGGATCCCGTCCTGCTGCGCGCCCGCGTGGGCATGGTGTTCCAGAAGCCGAACCCTTTTCCCAAATCCATCTACGAGAACGTGGCCTATGGTCCGCGCATCCACGGCATAGCCAAGAGCAAGGCGGACCTCGACGCCATCGTCGAGCGCTCCCTGCGCCGCGCGGCGCTGTGGGATGAAGTGAAGGACCGGCTCAACCAGTCCGGCACGGGCCTCTCCGGCGGCCAGCAGCAGCGCCTCGTCATCGCGCGCGCCGTGGCGGTCGATCCCGACGTCATCCTCATGGACGAGCCCTGCTCGGCGCTCGATCCCATCGCCACCGCCAAGGTGGAGGAGCTGATCGACGAACTGCGCGCCAAGTACTGCATCATCATCGTCACCCACTCGATGGCGCAGGCCGCGCGGGTGTCGCAGCGCACCGCGTTCTTCCACCTCGGCACGCTGGTGGAGACGGGGCCCACGGAAGAGATCTTCCAGAATCCCCGCGACAAGCGCACGCAGGACTACATCACGGGGCGGATCGGCTAGGCCGGTCCCGGAGGCGCTTTTGTCCGATCACATCGTCAAGGCCTACGGCGAAGCGCTGGACCTCCTGAGCGGGGATGTGGCCCGCATGGGCGGGCTGGCGGAGTCCCAGGTCAACGACGCCATCTCCGCCGTCATCCGCCGCGATACCGGCCTCGCCCAGGAGATCATCGCCCGCGACCACAAGGTCGACGCCGCCCACAAGAGCGTGGAGAAGCGCTGCACGTCGCTGCTCGCCCTGCGTCAGCCGATGGCGAGCGACCTGCGCGAGGTCATGGCCGCGTGGAAAATCTCCTCCGACCTCGAACGCGTGGGCGATCTGGCCAAGAACATCGCCAAGCGCACGCTGGTCATCAACCAGTCCGATCCCATCCAGCTCACCCGCAGCATCGAGCGCATGGGCCGGATGGCGGCGAGCCACCTGAAGCAGGTGCTGGACGCCTACTCCTCGCGAGAAGTCGCGCCGGCGCTGGCCATCTGGTTCCAGGACGAGGACATCGACGCCCACTACAACTCGCTCTTCCGCGAGCTGCTCACGTACATGATGGAGGATCCGCGCACGATCGGCCCGTGCGCGCATCTGCTCTTCATCGCCAAGAACATCGAACGCATCGGCGATCACTCCACCAACATCGCCGAAACGGTGCATTACCTTGTCACCGGCGAGGAAATTGCATCTGAACGGCCCAAAGCCGACGATTCCGGACGAGGCGACTGATCCCATGGCTGCTGCTACGCCCCACGTGCTGCTCATCGAGGACGAAGAGCCCATCGCCCAGCTGCTCAAGTACAACCTCGAGAAGGAGGGCTACCGCGTCTCCGTCGCGGGCGACGGGGAGGAGGCCCTGCTGCTGGCGGAGGAGGGCAAGCCCGATCTCGTCCTCCTGGACTGGATGCTGCCGAAGCTGCCGGGCATCGAGGTGTGCCGGCGCCTGCGCACGGCGCGCTCCTCGCGCAACACGCCCATCGTCATGCTCACCGCCCGCGGCGAGGAAGGGGATCGCATCCGCGGCCTCGACACCGGCGCCGACGACTACGTGGTCAAGCCGTTCCTCATGAGCGAGCTGCTCGCGCGCGTGCGCGCCGTGATGCGCCGCATCCGCCCCGCGCTCGCAGAGGACAAGATCGCCGCCGGCGACGTCACGCTCGACCGCGCGTCCCACCGCGTGAAGCGCGCGGGGCGCGACGTGCACTTGGGGCCGACGGAATTCCGCCTGCTCGAACACCTCATGCAGCACCCCGGCCGCGTGTTCTCCCGCGAACAGCTGCTGGACGCGGTGTGGGGCTCTGAAGTGTACGTGGAGGCGCGCACGGTCGACGTGCACATCGGGCGCCTGCGCCGCGCGCTCAACGCCGGCGTGGAGACCGATCCCATCCGCACCGTCCGCAGCGCCGGCTACTCCTTCGACGTGGAGGGCTGAGGGCGAGGGGACCTCACCCGCCCCGCCTCACTGGAACGCCTTCGGGCGCCGCTCCGCGTAATCGAGCACGGCGAGCTGGCGCCGCAGCGGCGCTGTCGCCACGCCGTCCGCCGCCAGCAGCAGGGCCTGGCGCTCCACGCCGCCCGGCAGCTTGGGATTGAGAAACCCGCCCTTCCGCAGCACGCGCCACCAGGGCGTCAAGTCGCCCTTCGCCCCGCCGAGGGCGCGGCGCTCCTCCGCGGCGCGGGCGCCCATGTTGGCGAAGATGGCGGTGGACACCGGGCACGCCACGGCCACCGCGTGCTTCGCCGCGATGTACGCGCGCACGTCGTCCAGCGTCGCGACCTCGCCCTTGCCGATCAGGCGCACCACGGCGTCCACTTCCGCCGGGCTGGACACCACCATCGCGCCGCCGTTGGCCTCCCGGTAGCCCGGCGCCCCGGGCGGGATCATCGTGACGATGTGCGGCGCGCGACCGCTTTCCAAGTGTTCGATTGCGCTCTTCCTGCGCGCCATGGCCTGCCTCCAGACTGCGGGCCGCAGTGGAGCGCTTCGCGCCGGCGTTGGGAATAAGGCGCGTTTGTACCTGCTTCGTGCCGCAGGTTCCGCGCAAGCACGCGGCGGTCAGTTGGAGCTCAATCGACTTTGCCGAGGACGGCTTCACAAGCCCGGCTAGCGTCGTCGAGATGACGACACGCCGCCCGCAGTTCCTCCGCGTCGTACGCGCCCGTGATGGCCGTCAGCGCTTCGGCGTAGGCGCGATAAATCGGCCCCAGCCGCGCAAACACCAGGGGCGTCGCGCCCACGACGACGCCGCGCCGGTCGGCCATGTCCCGCGCGCGGGTTACTAGGCCGCGCTTTTCCAGCCGGTCCACCAGCGCGGTCACGGCCCCGCTCGTCAGCCCAAGGTCGGACGCGATGCGGGTGGGGGAGAGCGCACCGTGTTCGAGCAGGTTGAGGCAGCGCAGGTCGTTGCGCGGGATGCCCAGCGCCGTCGCCGCGTGGTGATCGAGCGCGTCGATCGCCGCATGTAGCCGCCGGCAGGCCCGCACAATGTCCGGCTCTACGTTCCGTGATTGTGGAGTCATGTCTTTCAACGAAAAACTTTCTTGATAAATGAGATATATAATGGTTATGATAAATTATCGGAAGTCGGCCCGCAAGAATTCACCCGGCGAAAATGGACCAGCAAGGGAGTGACCGGATGGCGTGGATGATCGGGGCCGCCGCCATGGCGTTGGCAGCGGTTATCGCAGCGGTCCTGCGGACGCCCAGGACAGTAGAGTACGTGGAAACCGTCGTGGTTGGCGCGCCTGCCCGAACGGTCTTCGACGCCATCCGTTTTCAGGAAAGGCTGATGCTGTGGTCGGCCTGGCCCAGCACCACGAAGTCCACGTGCGCATGCGAAGGCGTGGACGGCGTCGTGGGCGCCAGAACGGTGTTCTTCTCCAAGGGCAAACGGTTCGGTCATCAGGAAGTCACGCGGCTGATCGATGGGCGCGCCGTTGAACTGTCGCTGCAAAGCGCCGGGCCGCCGCAGAAGCCGAGGATACGCTTCGATCTCGTCCCGCTGTCGGACGGGGAGACGGAAGTCCGTCTCCATTTCCGCAATGAGATCGAGCGCCCGTTCAACGTGATCCTGCGGCTGTTCGGCGTGGTGGCCTGGACGCGGGAAATGCATCGCAAGGACCTGCAAGGTCTCAAGCGCTACGTCGAGCCGCCGCATCTCACCTACGTCGGCGATCCGGCGCCGCGCG
>JANRIM010000092.1:0-16882 GCA_033764865.1 Hyphomonadaceae bacterium | reverse complement strand
CGCCTGATAGAGCCGCACATGCCACCGTCTCATCCGCGCATAGGCGGCCAGCGCGTCGGCCCTTTCCGCATGCGCCGACAGCGCCGCCGACAAGGCGAACGCGTCAAGCAACGCCATGTTGGCCCCCTGCCCCAGCTGCGGGCTGGTGCAATGGTAGCTGTCGCCCACATGCACGAGATCACGCGACACCGGAGACGCAAGCGTGCGATGCGCGTAGCGCGCGAAGACGAGATCGTCGTGGCCGGCAACCTGATCGAGGAACGGCGCCGTCTCGGGCCAGAGGGCAAGCACATCGGCCTTCCATGCATCGATGGACGCCGCGCGCCACGCGGCGAACGCGTCATGGCGCAGACTCCAGAAGAATGCAGCCTGAGGCGACGCGCCCACGTTCAGACGCCCGATCGGCATCACGCCCACCATGCGGCGAGCCCGCTCGTAGCGTTGCTCGAGCGCGTGCGGATGAAAGATCTCGCCCGGTGGCCAGTCGAGGCTGGCCCACAACGCCCCATACGCCAGCCCTTTGCCTTCGGTGGGCGACAGCGGCGAGCGGACGCCCAGCGCGTCGACCAGCAAATCGAACGGCGCAGACCGGGCCCCGCCGGCGAACTGGAACCGGCCATTCTCCACGCCCCGCACGTCGCACCTGGCCTCAAGCCTGACGCCCGCGGCGACGGCGCCGTCCAGCAACATGTCGAACAGCGCGCCCCGGTGCACGGCCACACCATGCGCATCCCCCGGCAGTGCGCCGTAACGGACATCAAGCACCACATCGCCGGATGGACGGGCGCGCCCCAGCAACCGATCCACCCGTGCGCCGAGCGCGGCCACGCGCGCATCAAGCCCAAGCGTCTTGAGCACCGCCATGCCCACCGGTTGCACGATCAGGCCCGACCCCAGCGGGGCCGGCGCCTCAAGCTTGTCGAAAATCGTCACCCGGGCGCCGCCCCGGGCCAGCAGGGCGCCGAGCGCAAGCCCCGCAACGCCGCACCCCCCGATCCCGACGTCGATGTTCACCTCAGGTCGCCGCCACGAGGAACAACTCGCCATCGATCGTCGACAGCAGCGGCGCGCGCCCGAGCGCGACGGCTTGCCCGCTCACGCAGGCGCCGCTGCGCACATCGAACGCGTAGCCGTGCCACGGGCAACGCACGACGCCGTCGACGACGGGCGCCTCGTCCAGCGGCGCCAACCAGTGCGGGCACGTGGCGGCGTGCACGAGAAGCTCACCGTCGACCTCGACGATGCGGTACCGCGCGCCGCCGTGCGTCACCGTCATGGGCAGACGCCGGCGGACATCGGCCTCCGGGCCAAGACGCAAGGACCGCGCGACGGCGCCGCGCGCGCGCCGCGATCTCGCCAGCGCGCGTTCGCGGGCGATCATCATCGCCTCGTCTTCGTCCCACAGACGCTCATAGACAGCCACGTAGCGGCGGCCGATGGCTTCAAGGCGCTCCGGCGCCGTCTCGGCGACAAGGAATTCCACGCAGACATCGGTCTCGTGCGCCCCGGTGGGCGTCAGCTGGACGCGGATCTCGCTTCCCGCGCCCGGACCGTCGACGGTGGTCACGCGGTATGTGCGCGCGCTGCGATCCACCTGAAGCTCAAGGATTTGCGCCTTCGTCTCATCGCCCGGCTGGTTGACCAGGCGCACCCGCCAGCCCCACGGGCCCCGCGCCAGCAGGGCACACGCCGCGAAATCGCGCGAATGGAGGCTGGGCAGGTGCTCCCAGTCGAACACGTTCTCCCAGATGCGGGCGAGGCTCGCCTTGACATGGCGGCGATAAACCCCGGCGCAGGCAAGCGGGCGCGTCGCGCCATCCATGTCAGCCCTCCATGAGCCTTCCGGGCAGCGCATTGGCGTGGGCCGTGATGTCGCCCGCGCCGAGACAAACGATGACATCGCCGCTGCGGGCGGTCTCGCGCACGAAGGCGGGCAGATCCTCGAACGACTCTAGCCGGACGGCGCCCTTGTGTCCCGAGCGGGTGATGGCCGCAACGAGCGCCGGCGCATCGACGCCCGCGATCGGCGCCTCGCCGGCGGGGTAAACATCCGCCACCGCCACGATATCGGCAGCGGCGAAGCAGTGGGCGAAGTCGTCGAAAAGGTCGCGCAGGCGCGTGTAGCGGTGCGGCTGCACCACGGCGATCACGCGACCGTCCGCGATCTCGCGCGCAGCCGACACGACCGCCGCGATCTCCACGGGATGGTGGCCGTAATCGTCGATGATGCGGACGCCGTTCCACGTGCCGGTGGTGGTGAAGCGCCGCTTCACGCCCGCGAAGGTTTTCAGACCCTTGCGGATTCCCGCATCGGTCACGCCCAGTTCGCGTGCGACGGCGATCGCGGCGACGGCGTTCTGGATGTTGTGGCGACCCGCCACCGGCAGGAAGAGATCGTGCATCGTCACGCCGGGCCCCGCCCCGCGCGCCCGCGCGATGACGTCGAACGTCGAGCCGTCGCGCGTCGTGCGCAGGTTCGTGGCGCACACGTCCGCCTGCGCGTCGAACCCGTACCGGACGATCCGGCGACCCACGATCTCCTCGGCGAGGGCGCGGACGGCGGGATGATCGACGCACATCACCGCAAAGCCGTAGAACGGGATCGATTCCACGAACGTCTGATAAGCGGCGTTCATGGCCTCCACGGAGCCGTAGTGATCGAGGTGTTCGGGGTCCATGTTGGTGACGACGACGCCGATGGCGCGCAGGCGCGTGAACGTGCCGTCGCTTTCGTCGGCCTCCACCACCATCCAGTCACCCGCGCCCATGCGCGTGTTGGAGCCATAGGCATTGATGATGCCGCCGTTGATGACTGTGGGATCCTGGCCGCCCGCCTCCAGCAGCGCGCCGACCATGGAGGTGGTCGTGGTCTTGCCGTGGGTGCCGCCTATGGCCACCGTCCACTTCAGGCGCATGAGCTCCGACAGCATCTCCGCGCGGCGCACGACCGGGATGCCGCGCGCGCGCGCGGCGTCGACCTCGGGATTGGCGCCCATGATGGCCGAGGAGATCACGACCACGCCGGCCTCGCCCACGTGCGCACCGTCGTGGCCGACGAAGATCCGCGCGCCGCGCCGCTCCAGCCGCTCGGTGTTGGCCGACGCCCGCGCATCCGACCCCTGCACCGCATAGCCGAGATTCAGCATCACCTCCGCAATTCCCGACATGCCGATGCCGCCGATGCCGACGAAGTGGATGGGGCCGGTGTCGAAGGGCACGGGGCGGCGGACGGGCATGAGCGGGAGGCTACCGGACTGGGGATGAGATCGCGCAACGTTAGCCCCCGGAGAGGGCGCCGTCACCCGTCCCGGCCACCTCTGGACGGACCGCCCGGGGGATGCCCAGAATGGCGCCGGCATCGATGACGGGGAGGATCGCCCATGGCCGCCGCACCGAGAACCCTTGGGCTAGACGCCGGACGTCTCGCCCTGATGGACCGGTTTCTCGCCGAGAAGTATCTCGCGCCCGGGCGGTTGCCGTGTGCGATGACGCTTGTGGCGCGCGGGGGCGAGATCGCCCACTGGGGCGTCCAGGGCTTCGCCGATCTGGAGCGCGGCGAAAAGATCACGGAGGACACCGTCTTCCGCATCTACTCCATGACGAAGCCCGTCACGTCCGTCGCGCTGATGATGTTGGTGGAGGAAGGCCGCATCGCGCTGGACGATCCCGTGCATCGTCACATCCCGGCCTGGAAGAACCTCGCGGTGTTCGAGGCGGGGTTCATCGGCACGTTCCGCACGAAGCGTCCCGCGCGCCCGATGCTCGTGGTCGATCTACTGCGCCACACCGCGGGGCTGACGTACGGCTTCCAGAACCGCACCAACGTGGACGCGGCCTACCGCAAGCGCGGCATCGGGGATCTGCCCCACAAGGGCTCACTTGCGACGATGATCGAGGGCCTGGCGGACCTGCCGCTGGAGTTTTCGCCCGGCGCGGCGTGGAACTACTCCGTGGCCACGGATGTGTGCGGGTATCTGGTGCAGGCGGTGTCCGGCATCCCGTTCCCCCAGTTCCTGAGCGAACGCATCTTCGCGCCGCTGGGCATGTGCGACACCGGCTTCGAGGTGGCCCCCGGCGCCCGTGAGCGGTTCGCGAGCTGCTACATGGCCACGCCCGGCGGCGGCATGGTCCGCAGCGACGACGCCCGCAGCAGCGTCTATCTGGCGCCGCCCGAATTCGTGTCCGGCGGCGGCGGACTTGTCTCCACGGCCGCGGATTACCTGAAGTTCTGCCGCATGCTGATCCAGGGCGGCGTCCTGGACGGCCAGCGCCTGCTCGGGCGCAAGACCGTCGAGCTCATGACCCAGAACCACCTGCCCGGCGGCCGCTTCCTCACGGACATGTCGCTCTCGCTGTTCAGCGAGGCGGCCTACGACGGCATCGGCTTCGGTCTCGGCTTCGCGGTGACGGTGGATCCCGTGCGCACCCTCCTGCCCGGCAGCGCAGGCGAATACTCCTGGGGCGGCGCGGCGAGCACCTACTTCTGGATCGACCCCAAGGAAGACCTGATCGTCATCTTCATGACGCAGCTTCTGCCATCCACGCTCTACCCGTTGCGGCGGGAGCTGCGGACCATGGCCTACGCCGCATTGACCTGACGGCTCGCAAGCTTCTCGGCCAGGTCCGCGAGGCGCTGTGTCGCGTCGATCTTCGCGGACGCCCGCGCCGCCGCTGCGCGCACGGACAAGTCATGGGGATCGGCGAGGCGCTTGCCCAGCAGGGCCGACAGCGTCTGCGGGTTGAAGTCGAACTCCGGCACTGCGTCGGCGGCGCCGATGCCGGTCAGCGCTTCGGCGTTGGCGGTCTGGTGATCGTCCGCAGCGATGGCGAGCGGGATGAGGATGGACGGGCGGCCCGCCGCCTGCAGTTCCGTCACCGTGGAGGCGCCGGCGCGGGCCACGACGAGATGCGTATGGGCGAGGCGCGAGCCCATGTCCTTGAAGAACGGCTGCACGTCCGCCCTCACGCCGAGCTGCGCATAACGCGCGCGCACCGCGGCGACCTGCTCCTCGCGCGCCTGTTGCGTGATCTCCAGCCGTCCGCGAAGGTCCTGGGGCAGCAGCGCCACCGCCTCCGGCGTCACCTCGCCGAACAATCGTGCGCCCTGGCTTCCTCCGGTGACGAGCACGCGCAACGGCGCACCCGGCGCAGCGATCGGATAGGCGGCGTCGCGGGCCTCCAGGATGGCTGGGCGCACCGGATTGCCGACGACGACCTTGCGCGACGCAGCCGGCGGCGGGAGCCTGTCCAGCCGCTCGAAACCGCACGCCACCGCCGACACGCGCGCCGCATAGGTTCGGTTGACGCGGCCGAGCACCGCGTTCTGCTCGTGGATGAGCACCGGACGTTGCTGGCTGAGCGCGGCCTCCAGCGCAGGCAACGACGGGTAGCCGCCGAAACCCGCCACGATGGCCGGCTCCATGACCTTGAGGCTTTTGCGCGCCGCGGCGATGCCGCGCGTGATCGTCCATGCCGCGGATGCGATCTTGATGGGGTTGACGCCCTGGATCGTGGCCGCGGGCACGTCCTCGATGGCGTCGGCCGGGAAGCCTTCGGCGTAGCGCCGCCCGCGTGCGTCCGTCATCAGCACCACGCGCCAACCGCGGGCGCGCAGTTCCCCTGCAAATGCGGCGGCCGGAAAGAGGTGGCCTCCGGTGCCGCCGGCGGCGACAAGTGCGGTGCGGCTCATGGTTTGGCCCGTCCGTGGAGATAGGCGCCGGGCCGTTCGCGCAGGAGCGCGAGCGCGAGCCCCAGCGTCAGCGCCGACCCCAGCAGCGCGGAGCCCCCGTAGGAGACCAGCGGCAAGGTCATGCCCTTCGCAGGCGTCAGGCTTGCGTTCACGCCGATGTGCACCGCCGCCTGGATCGTCAGCAGGAGAATGAGGCCGGACGCCGCCAACTGCGCGAACGGATCAACCAGCCGCGCGGCGCGCCGCAAGCCGTACCATGCAATCAGGACGTAGAGCGCGATGAAGCCGAGCGAGGCCAGCCAGCCGAACTCCTCGGCGGCGGCGGCGAACACGAAATCCGCGTGCGCGTCCGGCAGCGACGCCTTCACCACCCCTTCCCCAGGCCCGCGGCCGAACACACCGCCCGACGCAATCGCGTCGAGCGCGCGCGCGATCTGGAACGCCTGTCGATCGGGGTCGAGAAAGTCGTCGATGCGTGCGCGGACGTGCGGCGCCGTGGCGTAGGCGATGGCCCCGCCGATCGCCGCCAACCCCGCCCCGCCAGCGAACAGGGTCCATGGCGCGCCGGCGAGATAGAGCATCGCCGCGAGCACGATGCCGAGGAGCACCGTCTGTCCGTAGTCCGGCTGCGGCACAAGCAGCGCAGCCGTCACGACGTAGAGCGCGCAGGCGGCCGCCGCGCCCGGAAAGCCGCGTTGCGTCACACCGGCGCCCAGCATCCACGCCATCGCGATGACCAGCGCCGGCTTGGCGAACTCCGACGGTTGCAGCGACAGGCCGGCCACCCGCAGCCAGCGTTGCGCGCCCTTGGCCTCGTGGCCGATCAACAGCACCAGCGCAAGCAGGGCCAGCGCCCCCGCCAACATCAAGACGCCGGCGCGGCGCACGGCGATCGCGGGCCACCAGCAGACCGCAGCCGCAGCGATCGCCGCCGCCAGCGCAAAGGCGCCCTGGCGCAACGCGAGGGAGAAGGAGCTGTCGTATCCCATGCGCGCCGCCGCGGTCGGGCTGGCCGTCAACGCGAACAGGAATCCGAACACCAGCAGCAGGCCCCCGCACACGACGAGCGTCCGGTCATGGCCGCTGGCGAAGGATTGGAGCCGCTGGATAGCTGCGCTCATGCCTGCGCGCGCTCCTTCATGACATTGTCGAGTGCGACCACCAGGGATTTGAAGTGCGCGCCGCGCTCCTCGAAGTCCTTGAACTGGTCGAACGATGCGCACGCGGGTGACAGCAGCACCACGGCGTCCGTGTCGCGCGCGGCGCGGGCGTCGCGGAAGGCCTGCGCCACCGCCTTGTCGAGCGTGCCGCACTGAGCCGAGGGGGCGTGGCCGCTGAGAGCGACGGCGAACAGCGGCGCCGCCTCACCCACCAGATACGCCTTCACGATGCGGGGAAAGAACCGGGCGAGGCTTTCGATACCGCCATCCTTGGCCTTGCCGCCGGCGATCCAGTACACCCGCGGGTAGACCGCCAGCGCCTGCGCGGTCGCCTCCGCGTTGGTGGCTTTGCTGTCGTTGATGAAGCGCACGCCCTCCACCACGCCGGCCAGTTCCAGACGGTGGGCAAGGCCCGGGAAGGTGGCGATGGCGGCGGCGATGTCGCGATTGGCGACGCCGAGTGCGCGCGCCGTGGCGTACGCGGCGGCCACGTTTTGGGCGTTGTGCCGACCCGGCAGGGTGATGGCGTCCGTGAGGTCCATCACGAGCTCGGCGCGACCGCCGAGCGCGTCGTAAAGCCGCCCGCCCAGCGTCGACACGCCCCGCGAGAGCGCCTGGCCCGCGGAGATCGGCGAGACGCTGCGACGCAGCGCGGTCAGTTCGGTGCAGATCTTGGCGCCGTAGGCGTCGTCGACGCCCACCACGGCCATGTCTCCCGCGCCCTGGTTGCGGAAGATTCGCTTCTTGGCGGCGAGGTAGCCCGCCATGTCGCCGTGACGATCCAGATGGTCGGCGCTGAGGTTGAGAAACACCGCCACCGAACAGCGCAGGCTCTCGGTGAGATCGAGTTGGTAGGACGAGAGCTCAAGCACATAGATGGCGCCGGCGTGTAACGGCTCCAGCCCAAGCACCCCTGCCCCGATGTTGCCGCCGACGCGCACGTCCCGCCCCGCCTGCTGCAGGATGTGGCCGATGAGCGAGGTGGTGGTGGATTTGCCGTTGGTGCCCGTCACGCCCACGATTTTGGGCCGCGCGTGCGCCGGCAGCGCGTTCACGGCCCGCGCGAACAGTTCGATGTCGCCCACGATGGGCACGCCCACAGCACGCGCCAGATCCACCACCCGGTGAGGCTTGGGGTGCGTCAGCGGGATGCCGGGAGAGAGCACGAGCGCCGCGAAGGCGCGCCAGTCGCGCGCGTTGATGTCGGACGGGACGATCCCTTCCGCCTCGGCGGCGGCGCGCGCGGCCTCGTTGTCGTCCCACGCATGCACGATGGCGCCGCCGGCCTTGAGCGCCTTCGCCGCAGACAAGCCCGACCGCGCCAGCCCGAAGACAGCCACCTCACGACCGGCGAACTCGGTGATCGGGATCATCGCCTCACCGCAGCTTCAGCGTCGCGAGACCGGCGAGCGCGAAGATCACCGACACGATCCAGAACCGGATCACGATCGTCGGTTCCTGCCAGCCGAGTTTCTCGAAATGGTGGTGGAACGGCGCCATCAGGAACACGCGCTTGCCGGTGGCCTTGAACACGGCCACCTGGATCATGACGGACAGCGCCTCCGCCACGAAGAGCCCGCCGATGATGGCGAGCACGATC
This sequence comes from Hyphomonadaceae bacterium, assembly GCA_033764865.1. Classification (GTDB taxonomy): domain Bacteria; phylum Pseudomonadota; class Alphaproteobacteria; order Caulobacterales; family Aquidulcibacteraceae; genus VFBF01. Next base: position 8,433 of record JANRIM010000092.1, on the reverse strand, counting down.
TCATGCTTGGCCGCCACCGCCACGGCGCCAAGCAGGCCGCCAAGCGCGAGCGACCCCGTATCGCCCATGAAGACGCGCGCCGGCGGCGCGTTGAACCACAGGAACCCGAGCCCCGAACCGAGCAATGCGCCGAGCAGCACGGCAAGCTCGGCCACGCCCTTCACATGGTGGATGCCGAGGTATTCCGAATAGTCCGCCCGGCCGACAAGGTAGACGATCATCCCGAACGCGGCGGCCGCGATCATGACCGGCACGATGGCCAGGCCGTCGAGCCCGTCGGTGAGGTTCACGGCGTTGCCCGCCCCGACGATCACGAACATCCCGAACAGCGTGAAGAACACGCCGAGCGGGATCATGAAGTTCTTGAAGAAGGGCACCGCGACGGAGGTGAAGTCCCCGCCCTGCAGCAGCGCTTCCCAGAACATCATGCCCGCGACGGCGTCCTCGCTCGCGCGCCATTGCGCCGCAAGCATGATGAGCACAGCTGCAAGGGCCACGAGGAATTCGAGCGCCAGGCGCAGCCTCGATGAGAGCCCGTCGGCCTTCTGTTTGGTCACCTTGCGGAAGTCGTCCACGAATCCGATGGCGCCGAAGCCGAAGGTCACCAGCAACACGGCCCACACATAAGGGTTGGTGAGATCCCCCCACAGCAGGCCCGCGAATGCGAGGCTGAACAGGATGATGAAGCCGCCCATGGTGGGCGTGCCCTTCTTGGTCAGAAGGTGGCTGGCCGGACCGTCCTCGCGGATGGGCTGGCCCTTTCCCTGCTTGAGGCGCAGCCAGTCGATCATCGGCTTGCCGATCACGAACGCCACCAGCAGCGCCGTCATGATCGCCCCGCCGGTGCGGAACGAGATGTAGTTGAACAGGTTGAAGAGCTGGTTCTGCTCATCAAGGCTGCCGAGGAACGGAAGCATCCGAGTTCTTGTCCTTATGACCTAGGCCTGGGTCGGGCCCAGCGTTTTCAGCGATTCCACCAGCGTGAACATCTTCGAGCCGTTCGACCCCTTCACAAGCACCACGTCTCCCGGCCGGATCGCCCCCTGAACGAGGGGGGTCAGGGCCGCGGCCGACTCGGCGTAGCCGCCGCGCTGCGTCTCCGGTAGCACGTCCCACAGCGCGCGCATGCGCGGTCCTGCGCAAAACACAAGGTCGGCCGCGCCGGCCAGCGCCGGGGCGAGACCCGCGTGATAGGCCAGTTCGTCGGGGCCGAGTTCGAGCATGTCGCCCAGGGCCGCGATCCGACGCCCGCCGGGGCCCGTCGTGCGCGCGCCGAGGGTGCGGAACGCGGCGTCCATCGACGCGGGATTGGCGTTGTAGGCGTCATCGAGCACCGTGAACGCGCCGGCGGCGGCCTCCACCGAAACCACCCTCCCACGGCCAGCCGGCGCCGCGAACGCCGCAAGGGCGTGGGCGGCGGCGTGCAGATCGGCGCCGGCGACGTCCGCCGCCGCCAACGCCGCCACGCTGTTGAGCGCCCAGTGCGCGCCGGCGGCGCCGATGCGGTAGCGGATCTGGCGCCCAAGGATGTCGGCCTCGACCAGCACGTAATCGTCGTGGAGATCGACCTTGAGCAGCCGCGCCTCGCAGGCGGGGTCGCGTCCGAAGCGCACCACGGTCCGCGCGCGCTCCTCGGCGCGGTTGATCAGGATGGACGCCATCGGCGCGTCGAAGGGAACCACCGCGACGCCGTCCGGCGTCAGCCCGGCGTAGACATCCGCCTTCTCCTCCGCGATCGCCTCCAGCGACCCCAGCGCTTCGATGTGGGCGGGCGCGATGGTGGTCACGACGGCGACGTGCGGCGCCACGAACGCCGCGAGCGGGGCGATCTCGCCGCGATGGTTCATGCCGATCTCGAACACGCCGTAGCGCGTCGACTGCGCCATGCGCGCCATCGTCAGCGGCACGCCCCAGTGATTGTTGTAGCTGGCCACGGAGGCGTGCGTGGGCGCCTGGGCGGCGAGGCATGCGGCGAGCAGCTCCTTGGTGGACGTCTTGCCGACCGAGCCCGTCACGGCGATGCGCTTGGCGTCGCAGCGCTCACGGGCCGCCGCGCCGAGGTAGCCCAGCGCCGGCGCCACCGCGTTCACAAGCAGCAGCGGGCCCGAACCCGCCGCGCGGGCTTCGTCGCTCACCAGTGCGGCGCAGGCGCCTTTCTCGAACGCCTGGGCGACGAACTCATGTCCGTCGCGCACATCGGCGAGCGCGACGAACAAATCCCCAGGGTTGAGCGTGCGCGTGTCGATGGAGACGCCGGTGGCGATCCACGCGTCCGCGCCGATGAGCCGACCGCCCGTCGCCTCGGCGGCGTCCTCTGCGAGCCAGAGCGGTTCAAGCATCGTTCAAACTCCACGATCCGGCGCGCCTGCGCGGCCGCGTCCGTACGGGCGCCTGCCCGACCGCGTGCAAACAGGGCCGCTCGTCGCCGGGCCGGGGGGGCGCGGAGCGATCAGCCACGGGGCGCCGCCAACGCCGCGGCCGCCACGTCCTGGTCGGCGAATGGATGGACGACGCCATTCACGAGCTGGCCCGTCTCATGGCCCTTGCCGGCGATCAGCAAGGCGTCGCCGGCCTGCAGCGTCGCCACGGCCCGGGCGATGGCTTGCGCGCGGTCGCCGATGTCCTGCGCGGCGGGCGCGGCGGCGAGGATGGCGCGCCGGATCGCGGCTGGATCCTCCGAGCGCGGGTTGTCGTCGGTGACGATCACCACGTCGGCGAGCCGCGCGGCGATCGCGCCCATCTGGGGGCGTTTGCCGGCGTCCCGGTCGCCGCCGCAGCCGAACACGAGCACGATGCGCCCCGGGGCGTGCGGGCGCGCGGCGCGCAACAGGACCTCCAACCCATGCGGGGTGTGCGCATAGTCCACGAACACGTGGGCGCCCTCCGGCGTCGCGCCCACATGCTCAAGCCGACCCTTCACGGGCTTGAGCGCCGCCATGCCGGCCCACACGTCCGCAGGTCGCGCGCCGAGCGACAGCGCAAGCGCCGCGGCGGCGACGGCGTTGAGCGCCTGAAACTCCCCGATCAGCGGCAACTCGACACGCGCGCTGGCGCCGTACCACTTGAGATCGAGCGTCTGGCCGTTGGGCCGCGGCTGGATTTCCGCGATCTTGAGGCCCTCGCTCCCCGCCCGCCAGCCGCACATGACCACGTTCAGGCCGCGCGCGCGCGCAGCCGCCTCGAACGCAGGCGCTTCGGCGGCGTCCGCGTTGATGACCGCGGGCCGGCCCGGCGCCAACAAGGCCCAGAGCCGCAGCTTCGCGTCGCGGTAGCGATCCATCGTGCCGTGGTAGTCGAGGTGATCCTGCGTGAGGTTGGTGAACGCGCCGGCGACGAGCGTCACGCCGTCGAGGCGGTGCTGGTCGAGGCCGTGGCTGGACGCCTCCATCGCCGCATGGGTGACGCCGGCGTCGGCCAGCCGTTGCAGCGTCTCGTGGATCTGCACCGGATCGGCCGTGGTGTGGCCGAGGTCATGGACGTTGCCGTCCCAGATGGCGCCCAGCGTCCCGAGGCTCGCGGCCCTGATCCCGGCATGGGTCCAGATCTGGCGAAGGAAATCGACGGTGGAGCTTTTGCCGTTGGTGCCCGTGACGGCGACCAGCGCTTCCGGCTGGCGCGGCGCGAGCCGTGCGGCCGCCAGCGCCAGCGCGCGGCGCGGGTTGGCGGTCTTGATGTGCGGCACGCCGGGCTCGATCTCGAGGTCTCCCGCGGAAAGCACCGCTGCGGCGCCGTTGGCCACGGCCTGGGCCGCAAACGCCCGGCCATGCTGGGACGCCCCGGCCAGCGCGGCGAACACGAAGCCGGGCTTCACGCGCCGGCTGTCGGCCGTGAGGCCCGTGACATCGAGGCTCCCGGCGCCGGGCGGCACACCTTCCTGGAACAGGGCGTCAAGCCTCACGGGTCGCGTCTCTCGTTGCCGCCTGCGGCGGGGCGCGCGTTCTGCGCGGTCAGGAACGGCGCGATCCGGGCCACCGTGCGCCCCACCGCGGGGGCCGCCGCCGCACCGCCTGTGGCCAGATAGCCGTTCTCCGCCGTCCGCCGGGGCTCGTCGAGCGCCAGCACCATCACATAGCGCGGCGAAGCGGCCGGGAATACGGCGGCGAAACTCGAGAACAGCCGGTCGGGGTCGTACTTTCCGTCCGGCCCCGGCTTTTCGGCGGTCCCCGTCTTGCCAGCGATGTCGAGGCCCTTCAGGTCGGCCCGCATGGCGGTGCCCTCCACCACGACGTCGCGCATGAGCTGCAGGGTCTCGGTCACCGCCAGCGACGAAAACACCGGCGTCATCCGGATCGGATCGCCCTCGGCATGGCGGCGCAGCGTGGGCGTCGTGCGTGCGCCGGCGTTGGCGAAGACGGTGTAGGCGCCGGCGAGCCCCACCAGCGACGGCGCAAGGCCGTGGCCATAGCCCAGGATGGCGGTGGTGAGGCGATCCTCCGCCCGCGGGCGCAAGGGGGCTGGGCTCTCCGCCAGCTCAATGCCTGCCCGGTCGAACAGCCCGAGCTTCTGCAGATAGGCGCGTTGCCTGTCCGCGCCGACGCGCAGCGCGAGATCGGCCATCGCCACGTTGGAGGAGTGGGCCATCGCCTCGCGCACCGTCGCAGGCCCCACGAAGGGGTGCGGATCGCGGATGGTGACGCCGTCCACCGTCATGGCGCGCGTGAGGTCGAAGGGTTCGGCGAGGCGCAGCGCATCCACCTCAAGCGCCATGGCCGCGGTGAACGGCTTGAGCGTGGAGCCCATTTCGTACACCGCGCCGGCCGCGCGATTGACGCGGGCGGCCTCGGGGCCGCCGCCCGGCGCGTTCGGATCCACCTGGGGCCACGAAGCGAGGGCGAGCGTCTCGCCCGTGGTCGCGTCGAGAATGACGGCCGCCGCGCCCTTGGCCTTGGCCGCCCAGGCGGCGTCTGCGAGCTCGCTCTCCAGCGCGTACTGTATGCGCACGTCGATGGAGAGTGCGAATGGCCGCCCCGCGGCGGCGGCGCGCCGTATCTCTTCGTCGAGCGCGCTTTCCAGTCCGGCGACGCCCTTCTGGTCACGGTCGACGTAGCCGAGGGCATGGCCCGCCAGCACGCCGTTGGGATAGACGCGGCGTCGTTCCGTCTCGAACGTCACGCCCGCGATCCCCAGATCGTGCACCTGGCGGCGCTGCGTGGCCGTGAGTCCGCGCCGGAGATAGACGAGCTTGCGGTCGCTGCGCAGGCGCCGCTCCGTTTCCTGCGCGTCGAGCCCGGGCAGAGCGTCCGCCAGCCGCCGGGCGGCGGCGGCCGGATCCCAGATTTTCTCGGGCTCCGCTGCGAGGATGAAGCCGGGCAACGTGGTCGCCAGCAGAACGCCATGGCGATCCACGATGTCGGCGCGCGGAAGCGGCGCCGCGGCGACCACTGGCGCGGGCGCCCGCGCGCTCTCCGGCGCGCCGGCGAACGACAGCTGCACCGCCCGGACGCCAAGAACCAGAAACGCCGCGATCACGACCGCCATCACCCGATGGACGCGCCGCGCCGCGGGCGCGGCCTCCACCACGGGCGCTGCGCCGTCCGCGCCGGTCTGGACGTCGATCGCCGCCATCAGGGGTGGACCGGGGAAGCCGGCGCAGGCCGGCCGGGGGCGATGGCGGTGAGAGACTGCTTCTGTGCGCGCGTCGCCGGCGCCATGCCCAATTCGCGCCGCGACAGCGATTCCAGGCGACGCGGGCTCTCCAGGTATTGGACCTCGGCGGCGAGACTGCGCACTTCTTCGCGCTGGCTGGCCACCTGCGACTCCAGATCGGCGATGCGCTTGCGCGCGGCGGCGGCGTCCGTCTTCGCCTTGAACACGCCGACTGCGAGCACGAGTATGATCGCGAGCGCCGCCGGCGTGAACCAGCGGCCGCCCACGTCCCGCAATCCCGACAGAAACGCGCTCATAGCCGCGCCCACTCCGCCCGGGCCACGGGCGCAAGGTCGCGGCTCTCCACCGGCCCCCACGCGGGCGCATCGGTGCGATGGGCGACCCGCAGCTTGGCCGACCGCGCGCGCGGATTGGCCGCCAGTTCCCGCGCGGACGGCGCGACGGCTTTCCGATGGGGCAACCTGAACGACGGCGGACGCCCCGCCGGTCTTTCCGGCGCATGCCGCGAGCCGCCGCCCGCGCCGCCGCTGCGCTCGACCATGACGTTCTTCACCAGCCGATCCTCCAGCGAATGGAACGACACCACCACGAGTCGCCCGCCCGGCTTCAGCCTCGTTTCGGCTGCGGCGAGCGCGCGGGCCAGCTCTCCCAGTTCGTCGTTCACAAGCATCCGCAGCGCCTGGAAGGTGCGGGTTGCGGGGTGCGTGCGTGCGCCCTTGCGGCCGCCGAGGGCCTTCTCCACCAGATCGGCCAGCCGGCCGGTGGTGGCGATGGGCGCCTCGCGGCGGGCCTCCACCAGCGCGCGTGCGATCCGGCGGCTGGCCGGCTCCTCGCCCAGGGCCCAGATGGCGTCGGCCAAAGCCTCTTCCGACAGCCGCGCCACCGCATCCGCCGCCGTGGGACCGTCCCGCCCCATGCGCATGTCCAGGTCCGCGTCGAACCGGAACGAGAAGCCCCGCTCCGGCGCGTCGAGCTGGAAGGAGGACACGCCGAGGTCGAGCGCGATGGCGTCCACGGGCTCGGGGACGAGGCGCTCCAGGTCCCCGAAGCGTCCCTCGCGCGCCTCGAACCGCCAGGGCGCAAGGCGGGCGAAGGCGCGGGCGCGTTCAATGGCGTCGGGGTCGCGGTCGATGCCGATCACCTTGCAGTCCGCCGCCTCCAGCAGCGCGCGGGTGTAGCCGCCGCCGCCGAAGGTGGCGTCCACCATGACCTCCCCCGCCTTGGGCGCCATGGCGGCGACCGCCTCGTGCAACAACACCGGAGCATGGCTCATGCGGCGCCGCTCCGGGCCAGCAGGGCGCGCTTTTCCGCCGCCTTGGCGCGCGCTTCGGCGATCCGGGCGTCGAGCAGTGCGGGATCCCAGATCTCGAACCGCTCCGAGAGGCCCACGAACGCGGCCTTGCCGGCAAGCCGCGCATGCGCGCGCAGGTCTTCCGGCAGCGAGGCGCGACCCGTCTCGTCCAGATCGAGGGACCGGGCTTCGCCGAAGATCGCATAGTCGAGGTCGTCGCGCAGGTCGTCGAACTCGCCGCGCGCCGCCAGCGCCGCCTGGTAGCGGGCCAGCAGGCCCAGGTCCCCGCCCTCAAGGTACGCGCCGCGATAGGACGGCCACACGTAGACGCGACCGCGCCCGTCCTCCCCGCCCTTCAGCAAGGCGCGGAACGGCGCAGGCACGGAAGCCCGCCCCTTGGCGTCGACGCCGACGATGTGCGTGCCCAGGAACATGGGACGCCAGCCCAGCGACCCCGTCCCCATCGACGGCGGTCAGGCTCCATATGGGCATACGTGGGATGATTTGGGAAGAGTTGGTCTGAACGCAAAAAGGTTAGCGGTACGTGAACATGATATCGGACTATAATCCTTTATCCAGAAGTTTTTTCCGCATGGCCCCGGAAGCGCCCGGGCGCACAGCACGCCAGAGCGCAAAGCACGCCCGGGTGCGGCATCGACACGGTCGCTCATCGACGGGACAATCGGGCCGACGTTCATCCCGACGACTCCGCGCAGGACGCCATCATGACCAAGCATCGAATTTACACGGTCAGCGTCGCGAGCGTTTATCCGCATTACCTGGCGAAGGCGCAGAAGAAGGGACGCACGAAGGCCGAGGTCGACGCGATCATCGGCTGGTTGACCGGTTACAGCCCGGACGCCCTCGCCGCGCACATCGACGCCGGGACGGACTTCGAGACCTTCTTCGGCCGCGCCCCGCAGCCCAACCCCGCGCGCACGCTGATCAGCGGCGTCGTCTGCGGGGTTCGCGTGGAGACCGTCGAGGAGCCCCTGATGCGCGAGATCCGTTATCTGGACAAATTGATCGACGAACTCGCACGCGGCAAAGCCATGGCCAAGATCCTTCGCGCTGCGCCGCCGGAGCGTCCGGACCCGCTGCAATGACAACAGAGCCGTGAACTACCGCCACGCCTTCCACGTGGGCAACCACGCCGACATCCTCAAGCACGCATGCCTTGCGCTCTCGCTCGCGCACCTGCGGCGCAAGGCGACGCCGTTCGTGGTGATGGACACCCACGCGGGCCGCGGGCGGTACGCGCTGGACGGCGAGGAGGCGACGCGCAGCCCCGAGTGGCGCCACGGCGTCGGCCGGCTCTGGGACTGGGCCGAAGCGCCCGCGGGCCTCGATCCGCTGATGGCGGCGATCCGCGCGGCCAACGATGAGGCCGCGGTCCTCACGGCCTATCCGGGATCGCCTCTTCTGGCGCTGCACGGCCTGCGCGCGCAGGACCGCCTCGTGGCCTGCGAACTGCACCCGGAGGAGGCGGGCGCGCTTCGCCGACGCCTCGCCGACGATCCGCGCGCCCAGGTGCA
>JANRIM010000087.1:0-12110 GCA_033764865.1 Hyphomonadaceae bacterium | reverse complement strand
TGCGGGAAATTGTAGGTGCGGATGCGTTCGCTGCGGTCGCCGGAGCCGACCTGTTCGGCGCGGTCGGCGGCGCGTTCCCTGTCGAGTTTCTCGCGCTGCATGTCGTGCAGGCGCACGGCGAGCACCTTCATGGCGCGCGCGCGGTTCTGGTGCTGGGACTTTTCGCTGGAGGTGACGACGATGCCGGTGGGCAGGTGCGTGATGCGCACGGCTGAGTCCGTCTTGTTGACGTGCTGGCCGCCGGCGCCGGAGGAGCGGTAGGTGTCGATGCGCAGGTCCTGGTCCCTGATCTCGATGTCGACGGTCTCCACTTCCGGCAGCACGGCGACGGTGGCCGCGCTCGTGTGGATGCGGCCCTGCGCTTCCGTCTCGGGCACGCGCTGCACGCGATGGACGCCGCTCTCGAAGCGCAGCCGCCCGAACACGCCCTCGCCGGTGATGGTCGCCACGATCTCGCGGTAGCCGCCGTGATCGCTCTCGCTCACGTCCTCCACCTCGACCTTCCAGCCTTTGAGCTGCGCGTAGCGGGAGTACATCCTGAAGAGATCGCCGGCGAAGAGCGCGGCCTCCTCCCCGCCCGTGCCGGCGCGGATCTCGAGGATGGCGGAGGCTTTTTCCGCCTCGTCCTTCGGCAGCAGCATCAGTTGGGCGGCGCGCTCCAGCTCCGGCAGGCGCGCGCGCAGCGCCACCAGTTCGTCCTTAGCCATCGCGCCCATCTCGGGGTCCGCGGCGAGCGCCTCCAGATCCACCGCTTCGCGCCTGGCCTGCGCCAGCGTGCGGATGGCCGCCGCCACCGGCTCCAGTTCCGCGCGCTCCTTGGAGAGCTTGATGATCTCGGTGGAGTCCATCGTCGCGCCAAGGCGCGCCTCGATCGCGTCGAAGCGGTCGAGCACCTGGGCGAGGCGGGTGTCGGAGAGGGCGGGCATGGGCGGCGTGCTTAGCGCGCCGGCGGCGACAATGACAATGCGCCCAGCGCGCACGCCACGACCCCCGCCCCGATCAGCGCCGCGCCGGCGATCTGGCGCGCCGTCAGCCGTTCGCGGAACGCGGTGCGGCCCGCCAGGGCGGCGAACGGCATGTCCACCACCGCCACCACCCGCACCAGCGCCGCCGGCGCCATGGCCAGCGCCGTAAATGTGCACGCCGACGCCGCCCACCCGCAGAACCCCGCACCCAGCGACACCCGCCACGCGCTGACGGCGGCGCGCAACGCCCGGCGATCGGTCAGCAGCAGGAAGGCTGTGAGCCCGGCGGTCTGGAGCGCCTGCACCATCACCAGCGTGGCCGCCGCGGCGAATGCCGGATTGAGCGTCGAGACCGCGTGCGCAGCCTCCCGGAAGCAGTTGCCCGACAGGCCGAACGCCGCGCCCGCCATCAGCCCGTAGCGCGCCGCCGACCAGTCGCGCACGCCGTCCGCGCCCGCCTGCGGCCACGACATCACAAGCAGGCCCACCGTCGTCACCGCAACGCCCGCCACGGCGAGCGCGCTGAGCGCATCGCCGAACAGGAAGCCCACCGCAGCGGTGATGGGCAGCGCCACCTGCTGGAAAAAGGCGCCGACCGCGAAGTTGGATTGGCGCATGGCCAGCAACAGCGCCGCAGTGGCGAGGATCTGGGCGAGTGCGCCCGCGCCTGCGAACAGCGCGAAGGGCGCCGTCCGCAGCGCCTCCGGCGCGGGGCCCCACACAAGATACGCCGCACCGAGCCAGACCAGCGCAAACGGAAGGCCGAACAGAAAGCGCACGAGCGTCGCGCCCCACGGCCCCGCATCGCCCACGAGTGTGCGCTGGAGCGCATTGCGCGCGGTCTGGAACGCGGCTCCCACGACGACGACGGGTATCCAGATCAGCGGGTGCATGGAGTCGCTCTAGGGGGATTTGCGCGCCGCCGCCACGCGGCGCACCGGCGCCCGGAACCCTTTGCGGGCCGCGACGTTGACCGGCGTATTCCGCCGCGCTCCCGCAGCGGAGCCCACAGGAGATGTCCGATGGCGACGCGTAAGTCCAAGACCAACGGCGCAATCGACGCCATCGCCTTGCTGAAGGCCGATCACCGCGCGGTGGAAGACCTGTTTGAGAAGTTCGAAGAATCCCGCGGCAAGGCCACGAAGGCCAAGATCGCCCAGCAGATCTGCATGGAGCTGTGCATCCACACCGCCATCGAAGAAGAAATCTTCTATCCGTCCATCCAGGGCGAGGTGGAGGACGACATTCTGGATGAAGCCTACGTGGAGCATGACGGCGCCAAGATGCTGATCGCGGAGATCATGGCCGGCTCGCCCGACGACCAGTTCTTCGACGCCAAGGTCAAGGTGCTGGCCGAGGAGATCAAGCACCACGTCAAGGAAGAAGAGCAACGCGACGGCATGTTCGCGCAAGCCAGGAAGGCCGACGTCGACCTCATGGAGCTTGGCGCGCGCATGCAGGCCCGCAAGGACGAGCTCAAGCGCGCGTACATGCGCGACGGCATGCCCACCCCCATGACCCGCTCCATGAGCGGGGCGAAGGTCACCTACGGCCAGCCGGTGGCTTAGGCGGTGGCTAGGCGGCGCTTTCCTGCGCGTCCGGTCCGCGGGCGCGTTTCGCGGCGAGCTTGTTGAGCGCCGCGACGTACGCCTTCGCGCTCGCCACCAGCGTATCGGCGTCCGCGGCGCGCGCGGCGCCCACGCGCCCCTCCTCCACCAGCCGCACGCTCACCTCCGCCTGCGCGTCCGTGCCTTCGGTGACGGCGTGGACCTGGTAGAGATCGAGCTTGGCGTCGTGCGGGATCAGCGCGCGGATGGCGGCGAAGATCGCGTCCACCGGGCCGTTGCCGCGCGCGGTCGTCCAGCGGTGCTCGCCGTCGATGACGAGATCGAGTTCGGCCGTCTGCGGCCCTTCGGTGCCGGCGACAACGCGCAGGCGCTTGACCTGGAAGGCGTCGGAGGCGTGGGCGATGTGGTCGTCCACCAGGGCGACGATGTCGTCGTCGTACACGTGGCGCTTGCGGTCGGCGAGTTCCTTGAACCGCGCGAAGGCGTCCTGGAAGGCGTTGTCGGCGAGGTCGTAACCCAGCTCATGCAGCTTGTCGCGGAACGCCGCGCGGCCCGACAATTTGCCCAGCACCAGTGACGTGCCGCCCTGGCCCACGTCCTCGGGGCGCATGATCTCATACGTCTGCGCGTTCTTCAGCATGCCGTCCTGGTGGATGCCGCTTTCGTGCGCGAACGCGTTCTTGCCGACGATGGCCTTGTTGTACTGCACGGGGAACCCCGTGATGCGGCTCACCATCTGGCTGGCGCGCATCAGGCGCGTGGAGTCCACCTGCGTCTCGTAGGGCAGCGCGTCGGCGCGCACGCGCAGCGCCATAACCACCTCCTCCAGCGCCGCGTTGCCCGCACGCTCGCCGAGGCCGTTCACGGCGCATTCGATCTGGCGCGCCCCGGCCATCACCGCGGCGATGGAATTCGCCACGGCGAGGCCGAGATCGTTGTGGCAGTGGGCGGAGAACACGACGCTGTCGGCGCCGGGGACGGTCTCGATCAGGTCGGCGAAGATGGCGCCGTACTCGTGCGGGAAGGAATAGCCAACGGTGTCGGGGATATTGATCGTCGTCGCCCCGGCCCTGATTGCCGTTTCAACGCAGCGGCGCAGGAAATCACGCTCCGTGCGGGTGGCGTCCTCGGCGCTCCACTCCACGTCCCCGCACAGGTTGCGCGCATGCGCGACGGAAGCGGCGATCGCGTCGATCACCTGGTCCTGGTCCATCTGGAGCTTGTGCTTCATGTGGATGGGCGAGGTGGAGATGAACGTGTGGATGCGCGGGCGCGCCGCGCCCTTCACCGCCTCCCAGCAGCGGTCGATGTCCTTGGCGCCGGCGCGCGAGAGGCCGCACACGACCGCCTCCTTCACCACGCCCGCCACCGCGCGCACGGCCATGAAGTCGCCGTTGGAGGAGATCGGGAAACCCGCCTCGATGACGTCCACGCCCGTGGCGTCGAGCCACTGGGCCAGCTCGATCTTCTCGTCGAGGGTCATGGAGGCGCCGGGCGATTGCTCGCCGTCGCGCATGGTGGTGTCGAAAATCTTGACGTGGGCGGTGGTCATGGGGTGCGCTTTCGGAAAGGGGTTGAGGCCGTCACCCCCGAAGCGCGCTGGCCGTCAGGCCAAACTCGGACGCGCCCGGGGGCCGGTAAGGCTCCGCAGGGTCAGCGCAAGGAGGGTCCGGGGACGGATCATGCGTGTGGGATAGCCGATCGGCTGGTCCCGCGCAAGGATGTTCCCCTACGCAGCCGGCGGCGCTTCGTCCTTCCGCACCAGCCGGCGCACCAGCACCACGCCCACCAGCCAGATCGCGATGGCGATGACGCCCGCCACGGCGGCCGCGCCGAGGTTGCCCTCTAGCGCGTCCATGATCCCGTCCCCGGCGAACGCGACGATGGCGGTCTTCGGCGCCACGCCCGCCGCCAGCCCCGCGATGAACGGCAGGAACGGCATGCCCGCCACCGCCATGCTCATGTTGACCACGATGAACGGCGCCGTGGGCAGCATGCGCACGATCATGGAGGCGAAGAACGCGTTGCGCTTGTCGCCCATGAGGCGGGTGAAGCGTCCGCCGGTGGCGCCCGAATAGCGGGCCACGAGCTTCTGCCCGCCCGAAAAGCGCGCGACGTAGAACGTCACCGCGCCCGAAAAGATCGTGGCGACCCAGGCGTACCAGAACCCCCGCTCCGGCCCGAAGGCGACCACGCAGGCGGCGATCAGCACGAACTGCGGCGCGCCCACGAACGCCGCCACGGTGAACGCGAGGATGGCCGACGGCAGGCCCCAGTGGGAACGCTCCGCCCCGCCCAGCCACCGGCGCACGGCCATTTCCACCGCGTCCCCGAACACGAGGCGGCCGAGCACGAGCATCGCCCCCACCACTACGAACATGGCCAGCGTGATCCACACCGCGCGCCAGGCGCGGGCGTCCATGTTGGTGACGAAGTCGGTCACGCCCGCGAACGGGCGCCGCCGGACCTCGGGCGCCGGGGTCTCCTCCATCGGCGGCGTGTGACGCGGGCCGCCCGCCCGGTCAAGGGCGCCGGGGCGCCCCTCAGAACGGAACCGTCGCGCCGTCCCACGCCACCAGCGTCCCGCTACGGGCGGGCGTCAGATCGTCGATCACCGCCAGCAGGCGCTGGGCGCTGTCGGCGGGCGTGAACAATTGGGCTGCCCCGGCGCGGCCCTGGAAGGGTTTGGACAGCGGGGTGTCGACGGTGCCGGGGTGCAGCGCCACGCAGACTGCGCCCGTGTGGGTGCGCGCCAGTTCGATGGCGAAGGTCCGGATCAGCATGTTCAGCGCGGCCTTGGAGGCGCGATAGGCGTGCCATCCTCCGAGGCGGTTGTCGCCGATGGAGCCCACGCGCGCCGACAGCGCCGCGAAGACGGCCTTGCCGGCGGGGTTGAGACGACCCAGCATGTGGCGCGCGATCAGCGCGGGCCCGGTGGCGTTGACCGCGAAGGCGCGGGCGAGCGCGTCCGAGTCCAGCGCCTTCCAGGTTTTTTCCGGTTGCAGCGGCCCGTCGTGGAGCAGGCCCGTGGCCACCACCACCAGATCGAGCGGGCCGTCCATCGCGGCGGCGGCGGCGGCGATCGAGGCGGCGTCCGTCAGGTCGAACCGGAACGGCGTGACCTTGCCGCCGCCCGGAAGCGCCCGCCGCGCGCCCGCGTACACGCCGGCGCACCGCGGATCGGCGGCGAGCGCCGCTGCGAACGCGGCCCCCAGCCCCCCGCTTCCCCCGAAGACCGCGGCGCGGTAGCCCTCCCGCAACGACGCAAGCGTCATGGAGCGCCCCCGGTGAGCGGCCGGACCCGCAAGACCGCCAACGGCGTCAAGCCGGCCAAGGCCAACCTGCCCCAAAAGCCGTGCGCGGCGTGCGGGCGGCCATTCACGTGGCGGAAGAAGTGGGCGCGCAACTGGGAGAGCATCAGGTTCTGTTCCGACCGCTGCCGGGCCGCCCCCGGCAAGTAAGCGCGCCGCGCATCGGTTCCGTTCGGGGTGACGCGGCGCGGCGACGGCTGATATGATGGCATACGCAGGGGCCCTGATGACGGACGTTTTCCTCTCCTACTCCAGCGCCGACCGGGCGGCGGCCAACGCCGTCCAGGCGGCGCTGACCCGTCAGGGCCTCGACGTGTTCTGGGACCAGGAAGTGCCCGCCGGCCAGGACTGGGACGACTGGATCCGCGCCAAGCTCACCGCTGCGCGGGTGTGCGTGGTGCTGTGGTCGAAGACCTCCATCGCCTCGCCGAACGTGCGCCATGAGGCGATGATCGCGCGCGACGCCAAGAAGCTCGTGCCCGCGATGATCGAGGCGCTCGCGCCCTCGGACTTCCCCATGGGGCTTTACCTTGTCCAGACCGTGCAGCTGCAGGACTGGCGCAACGCCGGCGGCCCCGGCATGACGCGCCTTTCCGCGGAGATCGCCGCGCGGCTGGGCCGCCCGTCGGGATCGAGCGCGAAGGCGGCGTCACCGCCGGCGCCGCGGCGCGGCCTGATGATGGCGGCGGCGGTGGCGGGGCTTGCGCTCATCGGCGTCGCCGCGTGGCAGATGTCGCGCTCGCCGGGCGCTGTGGCCACCACCGACGAAGCGCCGATACACGCGCTCCCGGATATCTTCTCGCTGCAGATGGTGGGCGGCTGGCGCTGGAACGACGCCATGGCCTGCGCCGATGGCCCGCAGGCGTCGATCGAGAACGGCGCGCTCATCTTCACCACGCCCGACAGCCGCTACGAGCACGCCATCGAGGCCGACGGCGCGCAGGAGACGCGCACCCGTGTGACCGCGCCGGAATTCGCGCTGGGCGAACAGTACGTGTTCACGCCGGAGTTCTTCGAAACGCGCGAGGCGCGCAACTTCCGCCTCGTCGTCAACAACCAGACGGCGGGCACGCGCGACGTGTGGACGCCGTGCGAAACGCCATGAGAGACCGGAGGCGGCCACCGATGCGTCTGGCAGTCATTCTCGCCCTCTTCGCCGCGTCGCTCTGGGCGCCGGCTGCCTCGGCGCAGGACGCCGAAACCCGCGTCTACGGCGCGGCGCAAAGCTGCACGGGCCTGCGCGCCTACCTGCGCAACTATCCCAACGGGCGCTTCGTCGCCGACGCCCGCGCGCGCATCGCCCGCGACTGCGCGGAGGCGCCGGCGGCGGCGACGCCGGCGCCCGCCGTCCGCGTCGCGCCGGCGGACCCGTGCGTCCAGGCCCGCGCGGACTGGGGCTACATCAGCAACACGACGGACATCGCGCTGTTGCGGACCTACATGGACAATGCGCCCGGCGCCTGCGCCATCCAGCGCGCGCAGGCGCAGGCGCGCATCCGCCAGCTGGAGGGCGAGCAGTCCGCCGCGCAACGTCGCGCCAGCGAGGAGCAGAGCCGCCGCGCCGCATGGAACGGCGTGCCCGGGTTCGACGGCGTGTGGGTGGACGTATCGGGCGGGTGCAGGAAGTTTCCGTGGCGCTTCGTGCCCAACGGCGAGCTGATCGACCTGCAATCCTCCGGGCCCAACTGGGTCTACGAGTATTCGTCCAAGGTGACGTCCACCAACCCGCCGACGCTGTTCCACGACGATGGCCACCGCATCACGCTGGTGAGCCCCAATGAAATCCGCCGCGAGGGCGTGCCGCCCGCCGCCGCCTACACATGCATCGCCCGCAAGCAGTAGACGCGGACGGATCGGGGGATGGGGCGGCGATGAAACGGGCGACGGTCGCTCTATCGGTGTGGATGGCGGCGCTGGCGTGGGGCCCCGCCGCCGCGCAGGACGCCGAGACGCGCGTCTACGGCGCGGCGCAGACGTGCACGGGCCTGCGCGCCTACCTGCGCAATTACCCCAACGGGCGCTTCGTGGGCGACGCCCGCAACCGCATCGCCCGCGATTGCCCGGCGGAGGCTGCGCCCGCGCCCGTCCCCGCGCCGAAGACTGTGACGCCCGCGCCGCGCCCGGCGCCGGTGGACCCCTGCGTGCAGGCCCGCGCCGACTGGGCCGAGATCAGAGATTCCACCGACATCCCCGTCCTGCGCGCCTTCCGCGACAGCACGCCCGCAACCTGCGCCGTGCAACGCGCCCAGGCGCAGGTGCGGATTGATGCGCTGGAATCGCAAAAGACCGCCGCCGCCGCCCTGGCGCGCAAGCGCGCTGAATGGAACGGTGTGCCTGAGTTTGAGGGCACCTGGGTCCTCTCCACCAGCGGGACCGGATGCTCCGGGTTTCCATGGCGCTTCGAAAGGAACGGCAGCGGGTTCCTGCTCCGCTACGCGGAGGGTACGGAAGCACATACAGTCGCGAGTCTCTCGCCTCCTACACTTCGCAGGGACAACGACGGATCGATGCGCATCATCACCGGGGACGGCATGATGCGATCCGAAACGTCGGATGGGAAAGTCCATTGCACTGTACGGCGGCAATAGTCGCGATGATCGGACATAGGCCGCGGAGCGTTCGGACCCGCGCCTCTCACATCCAGCTCCGCAAAGCGCCGAACACCGCGCCCGTCACCGCCTCCCCCGGTTCGCCGAAGCGGCGGTTCACCGCCGCGTGCGTGTAGCCACGGGCGAGGAACAACTGCGCGTCCACGCCGGCGGCGCGCAGGCGTGAGGCGAGCAGCGTGGACTGGCGGGTGGCGTCGATGCGGTCGGTATGGACGATGAGGAAGGGCGGGACGCCCTTGCCCGGCGCCACGTGCGTGACCGGGGACGCATCGGCCCACAGCGCTCCGTCGCGGCCGAAGGCGTCGGCGTACATCGCGCCCGCAAAGCCCCCGCGCGCGATCGTGGCGCGCGCCTGCGCCGCCACGTCGTAGCCCGCCCCGTCCAGCAGGACCGCGCCCCGCAGGACGGCCGGCGTCAGACCATGGCGGCCGAGGCGGCGGGCGTCCGTCGCCACCAGCGCCGCCAGATGCGCGCCCGCCGAATGGCCCATGACGACGATGCGATCCCGGTCGAACCCCAACCGCCGCGCGTTGGCGTGGAGCCAGGCGATCCCCGCCGCCACGTCCTCCACGTGCGCGGGATGCTGCACGGCGGGGGAGAGCCGATAGTTGAGGCTGGCGAAGGCGAAGCCTGCGGCGTTGAAGGCGGCCGCCTTCTGCCGGCCGTGCGGCAGGTTGGCCTTGTCCCCGATCCGCCAGCCGCCGCCGTGGATGAACACCGCCAGCGGCGCGTCCGACCCGCCCGCCCCGTAGAAATCCAGGCTCTGCAGGTTGGCGTCGACGCCGGGCGTCGAGGCGTAGCGATGGGTCCGGGGCGGCGCGGCGGCCCCGGCGACCCCGGGGACGGCCAGCGCCGCCGCGGCGGCGAGAAAGAGGCGTCGGTCCATGGGTTCGCCCATGGGGCTACAACGGCGCATGGGCCCCTCCTCCGTCGCTCCACCATGAACGCGCCCCGGCGGGGCGTGAATGCCTCTTGCCTTGTCGGCATTTGCGACTTAGTTGCAAATCATTCGGGGAGTGAGAATGACACGCAAAATGAGTTTTGGCCCGGCGCTCATGGCGATGCTGGCGGCCGGCGCGGCGGCGGCGCAGGAGCCGCCCGTGACGGGATCCGAGATCGTGGTCATCGGCCAGCGGGAAGACCTGCTCCAGATCCCCGGCTCCGGCGCCATCGTCGACGCGACCGATCTGGAGCGCTCTCGCGTGTTCACGGTCAACGAGGCGTTGCGCCAGGTGGCGGGCGTGTTTCCGCGGGAGGAGGAAGGCATCGGCCTGCGCCCGAACATCGGCGTGCGCGGGCTCTCCCCGATCCGCTCCACCAAGGTGCTGCTGCTTGAGGACGGCCTGCCGCTGACCTACGGCCCCTACGGCGACAACGCCACGTATTCCCACCCCCCGGTGCGCCGGTTCGAGCGGATCGAGGTGCTGAAGGGCGCCTCCCAGGTGCGGTTCGGGCCGAACACCGTGGGCGGTGTGGTGAACTACATCACGCCCGACGCCCCCACCGACTTCGGCGGTGCGCTTCAGGTGGCCGGCGGCACGGACGGCTACCTGGAGGTGGACGGCGGCGTCGGCGGCGAAGTGGCGGGCTTCCGCCTGCTGGGCCACGCCAACGCGACCCAGTTCGACGGCGTCCGGAAAAACCACGACCTCGAGTTCAACGACTTCTTCGTCAAGGCCGAGCGCACGCTGGCGCCGGGCCATGAGCTCTCGGCGCGCGTGGCGCTCTTCCGGGAGAACAGCCAGGTCTCCTACTCCGGGCTCACGCAGGCGGAGTTCGCCGCCGATCCGTTCGGCAACCCGTTTCCCAACGACCGCTTCGAGACCGAACGCTTCACCGCCGCCGTCACGCATCGCTGGACGATCTCCGAGAGCCTGAAGCTGACCACTGCGGCCTACGGCCTGTGGTTCGACCGCGACTGGTGGCGCCAGTCCTCCAACTCCGGCCAGCGCCCGAGCGACGCCTCCGATCCGCTCTGCGCGGGGATGGTCAACCTCTCCAACACCTGCGGCACGGAAGGCCGCCTGCGCGAGTACAACCAGTACGGCGTGGAGAGCCGGCTTGAATGGTCGGGCGCGCTGCTCGGCGCCGAGGCCGACGTCGAGACCGGGGTGCGCTGGCACACCGAGCGGCAGAACCGCGCGCAGGTCAACGCCGACGCGCCGAACGGGCGCACGCCGGGCGTGACCGTCAATGGCGGGGTGAGCGAACTCCAGCAGCGCTACGCCGATGCGCTTTCGGGCTTCGTGAGCGCGCGCTTCGATTACGGGCGGTTCGCCGTCAGCCCCGGCGTGCGCATCGAATCCATCGACTACGAGCGCGTGAACCGGCTCAACGGCGCGCGCGGTGAGACCGACCTGACCGAGGTCATTCCCGGCCTTGGCCTCACGTTCGACCTGCGCGACGACCTCGTGCTCTACGCCGGCGTTCACCGGGGCTTCGCGCCGCCGCGGGTGGAGGACATCGTCACCAACGCCGGCGGGGTGGTGGAGCTCGACGCCGAGGAGAGCGTGAACTACGAGGCCGGCCTGCGCGGCGAGCCGCTGCCGGGCCTCGACGTGGACGTGACGGCCTTCCTCATGGACTTCGAGAACCAGATCGTGCCCGCCTCCGTGGCGGGGGGCGCGGGCGCCACGCTGACCAGCGCGGGCGAGACCCGGCACGCGGGCGCGGAAGCCTCCGCCAGCGGATCGCTCAAAAGCCTCGGCCTGCTGGACGCCGGCTACGACGTCTACTTCCGCACGGCGCTGACGTGGGTGGCGGAGGCCGACTACGAAGGCCGGCGCTTCTCCAACATCCCCGGCTTCGCCGCCGTTTCGGTGAGCGGCAACCGCCTGCCCTACGCGCCCGAATGGATCGCCTCGGCCGCGGTGGGCTATGAGCGCGGCGACTGGCTGGGCCTGCAGGCGGAGGTTCAGCACACGGGCGAGATGTTCACCGACGACCTCAACACGGTCGCGCCCTCCGCCAACGGCCAGCGCGGCCTGATCAAGAACGCCACGATCTGGAATCTCGCGGCCAACATCTCCCCCGACGCCGGGCGCACCACGTTCTACGCGACGGTGAAGAACGTGTTCGACGAGGTCTACATCGTCGACCGCGCGCGCGGGATCCTGCCGGGGGCGCCGCAACTGGTGCAGGCGGGCGTGCGGGTGGCGTTCTGACGCGCACGCGCGGGCGTCCGCTCCATCGCGGCGTTGTTCGCGCGCTGACGATGGCGGACGGCGCCCGGCGCTAGGACGTATCGGCGCCCGCGGGCAGCGCCGCGGCGAGGCCGGTGAGCAGCGCGAGCGGCGCGATGACCACGGGCGCAAGCGCGCGGATCGCCGCCTCCAGACGCCGGACCATGCGCGCCACGTGCGCCTCCAGCGCATCGACGATGGCGCGCAGCCGCCGCACACGTCCCCGCAGCGTCGGCGCGCAAAACCGCACGATGCGCCCCACGTGACGCATGTCGGCGCCCTTGCGGCGACGGATGAATGCGCCGGGACGGCCGTTCTCCGGCGCGGGCGCGGCGGCCCACGTCACGCGCGCGAGCGCGAGCAGCACGATGATGCTGCGCAGGCCGGCCTGCGTGCGCCGCAGGTCGCGCCGCAGCCCGATGCGCAGCGTGCGCGCGAGCGGCGAGGCCGCGAACGCCTCCGCCAGCCACAGCGC
>JANRIM010000081.1:0-1574 GCA_033764865.1 Hyphomonadaceae bacterium | reverse complement strand
TCGCCGCGCTGTGCGTGGCCTGGGCCGCACTCATGTGGGGCCTGCCCCGAATCCGGGAGATGCTGTCGTGATCGCCATCCTCAACATCGCCGTGTCGCCGCTCGGCCGCCTCGCGCTGGGCATCGGCGGCGTGCTGCTCATCTGGAATCTGTTCGCGTCCCGTCAACAGGCGATCGGCGCGCGTGACGCCGTCGCAAAGATCGAAAGGGCCGACGATGCTACCGCCTCTGCCATCCGTGACGCTGATGCTCGCTCTCGCCGCGGCACTTCCTCTGGGGGGCTGCTGGGCAACTCTGTTAGAGACCCGAACGCCGTCAGTGAGTGAGCCGCGCCGCTCGGCCACCGTCCGCGAGCTCGCGGTGCCGGTTCCAGTGTACGAAAAGGCCCCGTGCCGCATGCAGCAGGAGTGGAGCGCGCACAACAGCCGCGCGGCGACCGCTGTTGCTGGCCGCTCTGTCGTCTACGTGCCGCCGTGCGTCTACGACAGGCCGCCAGCACCGTCGACAGACGGCACCGCCTCCGCACCGAGGGCCTCATGATGCTGAGGTCAGATCGAGACACCCATCGCCGCCCGATTTTTCCGCGCCCGCCGGGGGGCGATTCCGTGATCGAGACGGAGGATGTTCGTGGCCCTGAACGGCAACGCGCCGGACCTCGTGCTGCTCCTCGGCCGCCTGGACGAGCGCTCGGGGCAGACGCTGGAGCGGCTGGACGCGATCGACGCGCGCCTGAAGGCGGGAGACCGCCGGATGGCACACATCGACCGGCGGATCGCCAGGCTGGAGGAACGCAAGAGGGCGATTGGGCAGGCCGAGACGCTGATCAAGCGCTGGGCACCTGTATGGGGGCCGGCGGCGGCCCTGGCGGCCACGGGGCAGTGGCGGGCGGCGGGAGAGATCATTCTGCAGGCGGTGTCTGGAGCGCCATGATCGACGCGGCGCAGCGGTTCTGGCGTCTCGAAACCGGGGACGATCGTCGGATGCTGCTGGGTCTCGTCCTAGCGGCCGGCGTCGTCGGCTGGCACGTCGTCACGCAATTCGTGTGACATCGATGGAAATCTGTAAAGAGGTTGGCGGCGCAGCGCCCTGGGCCGAATGCCGCGAGGTGCGCGGAAGCGACGGCGAATTGCGCGCCACGCGCGCGATGCAGCTTTCGATGTTCGAGGCGTGATCAATGCAGACTCCCCGCTACGGGCACGCGCCGATCGCCATGCGGCTCGTGCCGTCGAAGGACGAGTTCCACGACAACCCCGACCCGCGCGTCGGCGACTTTTTCTGGATCGTCGACGGCGTCGGCCGACGCCGCCTGGCGGTCAACATTCCCTACGGCAATCTGCGCGGCTACTCTTTCTCGGAATGGACCATCGGCCACGCCAATCACTGCGGGGCCCAATGGTCTTGGGACGGAAACATCGATGTGCCGACGCTGACGCCGAGCCTGCACGCCATCGGCGTGTGGCACGGATTTGTGCGCGCCGGGCAACTCGTCGAGGTGTAAACGACCGGAAGCCCCGATAGTTCAACCGATCCCGATCGGCGCGCGGTGTCCCGCCCGCCGCCGATGCTCGCCGGCCC
>JANRIM010000058.1:0-12944 GCA_033764865.1 Hyphomonadaceae bacterium | reverse complement strand
AGGCCCGCGGTCCGGTCACGCCGCGTGCCCTAGTCGCGCGCCCAACGTTCCCAGCAGATCCTGCGCGGCTTCCGCGATCACCGTGCCCGGCGGGTACACCGCGCTCGCGCCCATCTGCATCAGCGTGCTCACGTCGTCGGGCGGGATCACGCCGCCGACGACGATCATGATGTCGCTGCGGCCTTCCTTGCTCAGCGCTTCGCGCAGCGCGGGCACCAAAGTCAGGTGCCCGGCGGCGAGTGAAGAAACGCCCACCACGTGCACGTCGTTCTCCACCGCCATGCGCGCCACTTCCTCGGGCGTGGAGAAGAGGGGGCCGATGTCGACGTCGAAGCCCAAGTCGGCGAACGCGCTCGCGATGACTTTCTGCCCGCGGTCGTGGCCGTCCTGGCCCATCTTGGCGACGAGCACGCGGGGGCGGCGGCCCTCGGCCCTGGCGAACGCGTCGGTCTTCGCGCGCGCGGCGGCGATGGCGTCCTTGCCTGCGGTCCCGGACGTCATCTGCGCTTCCTTCCCGTAGACGCCCTGGATCGACTGGATGCGCGCCTGGTGGCGACCGAACACCGTCTCCAGCGCCAGCGAAATTTCGCCCACCGTGGCTTTCGCGCGGGCCGCGTCGATGCCGAGTGCGAGGAGATTGGCGGAGCCCCTGGCGCCTTCGGTCAGCGCGTCGAGTTTCTGGCGCACCAGCGCCTCGTCGCGCTCGGCGCGCAGGCGCTTGAGCTTGTCGAGCTGCATGGCGCGCACGGCGGCGTTGTCCACCTTGAGGACGGGCACGTCCTCCTTCTCGGCGAGGCGGAACTTGTTGACGCCCACCACCGTCTGCACGCCCGTGTCGATGCGCGCCTGCGTGCGCGCGGCGGCTTCCTCGATGCGCAGCTTCGGCAGGCCCTGTTCGATGGCCTTCGCCATGCCACCGAGCGCCTCCACCTCTTCGATGAGCGTCCAGGCCTTGGCCGCGAGATCGTGCGTCAGCCGCTCCACGTAGTAGGAGCCGCCCCAGGGATCGGCGGGGCGCGTCACGCCCGCCTCGTTCTGCAGGAAGATCTGGGTGTTGCGCGCGATGCGGGCGGAGAAATCCGTGGGCAGCGCCAGCGCCTCGTCGAGCGCGTTGGTGTGCAGCGACTGCGTGTGGCCCCAGGCGGCGGCCATGGCCTCGATGCAGGTGCGCGTGGCGTTGTTGAAGACGTCCTGTGCGGTGAGGCTCCAGCCGCTCGTCTGGCAGTGCGTGCGCAGCGCGAGGGATTTCTCGTCGCCTGCGCCGAACTGCTTCACCAGTTTCGCCCACAGGAGGCGTCCTGCGCGCATCTTGGCGATCTCCATGAACGGGTTCATCCCGATCGCCCAGAAGAACGACAGGCGCGGCGCGAACCGGTCCACGCCAAGGCCCGCGGCAATGCCCGCGCGCAGGTACTCCACGCCGTCCGCCAGCGTGTAGGCGAGCTCGAGATCGGCGGTCGCGCCGGCCTCCTGCATGTGATAGCCGCTGATGGAGATGGAGTTGAACTTCGGCATGTTCTGCGCGGTGAAGGCGAAGATGTCGGAGATGATCCGCATCGATGGCGCAGGCGGATAGATGTAGGTGTTGCGGACCATGAACTCCTTGAGGATGTCGTTCTGGATGGTCCCGGAGAGCTTGGCCGGCGCCACGCCCTGTTCCTCCGCCGCCACGATGTAGAGCGACAGCACCGGCAGCACCGCGCCGTTCATCGTCATCGACACGCTCATCTCGTCGAGCGGGATGCCCGCAAAGAGCGTGCGCATGTCGTAGATGCTGTCGATGGCGACGCCGGCCATGCCCACGTCTCCCGGCACGCGGGGGTGATCTGAATCGTAGCCGCGATGGGTGGCGAGATCGAACGCCACAGAGAGGCCCTTCTGGCCGGCGGCCAGGTTGCGCCGGTAGAAGGCGTTGGAATCCTCCGCCGTGGAGAAGCCCGCGTACTGGCGGATGGTCCAGGGCTGCTGGACGTACATCGTGGGATAGGGCCCGCGTGCGAACGGCGCCACGCCCGGAAAGCCGTCCACGAAGTCGAGCCCGGCGCGGTCGGCGGCGGTGTAGACCGGCTTCACGGGAACGCCTTCCGGCGTCAGCCACGGATCGCCCGCGTTTTGCGCGGGCGCCGGCTTCTTCGGGGCCGGCAGATCGAGATCGATCTTGGAGAAATCGGGCAGGCTCATGGGGTGGATCTTCCCAGCAGATGTTTCTTCCCCCGCATGGCGGGGGAAGTACCCGGCCTAGCCGGGGGATGGTGGCACGCGACGCGCCCCCGTCGACTCCGGCTTCGCCGGAGCCACTTCCCCCGCGATGCGGGGGAAGAAAAATCATGGTGCGCGGACGGTCTCATGGCGCGCTTCCCGCGAACGCGGCGAACGCGGCCGCGTCGCCGCGGAAGCTGTTCAGATCCACCGGGCCCTGCACGCCGGGGCGCGCGCCCTTGTTGTGGTGCTGCCAGATCACCCAGTCGCGCCGGCGGAACTGCGGCCAGCGGAACAGGCTGCGCACCCAGAAGCGCTCGCCGGCGATGCGGGTGAGGTGGGCGTCGTGGAACTGCCGCGTGGTGTAGAGGATGGGCCGACGGCCGGTCGCGCGCTCCACCGCGTCGAGATAGATGTCCACCTCGCGGGGGATGTCGGTCATGGTGGGGCCGCGGCGGCAGGGGCCCATGTGTTCGAGGTCCACCGCCGGCGGCAGCTCCGCATCGCGCGGCATGACGCCGATGAAGTGCGCCGCCTGCAGCGCACCGCTGCGGCACAGCGTGAAGAAGTGGTAGGCGCCGCGCGCGATCCCGGCCTCGCCCGCGCCGCGCCAGTGGGCGGCGAACAGCGGGTCCACGTAGTCGCCGCCTTCGGTGGCCTTGATGTAGGCGAAGCGGATGTCGCCGCGCGCAAGCGTGCGCCAGTCGATCGGCCCCTGGTGGCGCGAGACGTCCACGCCCTGCACGAACCGGTGCGCCCACGGCGACCAGAACCCGCTCGCCAGCAAAAGCCCCGCCGCGGCGACGATCGCGCCCACGCCAAGGCCCGCCCACAACAGGCCGGCGCGCGTCACGCGCCCGGCTCCGGCCCGAGGCCGAGCGCGGCGTGCAGCGTCTTCAGCGCCTCAAGCGCGTCCTGCCCCGCCATCACGAACTGGTCCACGCCCGCCGCGCGCAGGGCGGCTTCATCGGCGGGCTTGCCGGCGTAGACAATCCACAGCGCGCCGGCGGCCTTCAGCGCCTGCGCGGCGGGCGCGGCCTGCGTCGCGTAGCGCGCGTCGGCGCCGCACAGCACCGCGACGGCGGCGCCGCTCCGGGCGAAGGCCGCGACGCGTGCGTCGTCGCTGTCGTACACGGCCTCCGGGCCGATGGCGTCGACGCCGCCCGCAGCCAGCAGGTTGCGCGCGAAGTTGGCGCGCGCGCTGAATTCGGAGAGTGGGCCAAGCGTGGCGAAGAATGCGCGCGACTTCGCGGCCTCGCCGCGGTCGCGCAGCGCCTCGAAGGGCGCCGCCCAGCGGATCGGCGCAAGCGCCTTGTCCGACGCCGGCGCGCGCGCCGCCCACGGGCCCGACACCGCCGGCGCCTCCGCGCCCAGCAGGGGGAAGTCCGTCACGCCGGTGACGCTCTCGCGCCGCGTGGCGAAGGCCTTCTCCCGCTTCTGGCGCATGAGCGCCACTTCGTGCTGCAGCACGCCCCCGCGCAGCGCGGCGACGACGCCGCCCTGCGCCTCCAGCCCCTGCATCTCCTTCCACGCCGCTGCGGCCAGATCGCGCGTCAGCGCCTCCACGAACCATGATCCGCCCGCGGGATCGGCCACGCGGCCGAGATGGCTTTCCTCCATCAGGATGATCTGCGCGTTGCGCGCGATGCGGCGCCCGAACGGCGTGGGCCGGCCCAGCGCGTCGGTGAAAGGAAGCACGGTGATCGCGTCGGCGCCGCCCACGGCCGCGGCGAATCCGGCGGCGGTGGTGCGCAGCATGTTGGTCCAGGGATCGCTGCGCGTCATCATCCGCCGGGAGGTGACGGCGTGCAGTTTCGCGGCGCGCGCGCCGTCGCCGGCGCCGGCCGCCTCCAGCACGCGCGCCCACGCAAGGCGCAGCGCGCGCAGCTTGGCCGCCTCCAGCAGCACGTCCGGGCCCACGCTCACGGTGAACGCGATGGCGCGCGCGGCGTCGTCGATGGAAAAACCGGCGTCGGCGAGCGCGCGCAGGTATGCGACGCCGGCGCTCAGCGCCGCGCCGATCTCCTGCGCCTCCGAACCGCCCGCCTCGTGCACGGGGCGCGCGTCGGCGCGTAGCCACGTGGCTTCGGGGAAGAGATCGCGGTGGCGGGCCGCCAGCGCCGCGGCGGCCTTGAGCGCGCCTTCGTCCATGGCGCCAGTGCGCATCAGGGCGCCGACGGGGTTGACGTCGAAGCCCGGCGTCAGCGCGGCGGGCCCCACGTCCCGCAGCATCTCCACCAGCCAGCCCGCGGCGGCTAGGCCGTCCTCGGCGTCGAGCGAGATGGGCGCGAGGTCCACCAGCACGCCGTCCAGCGCCGCGCGCAGCTCCGCCGCCGAGGCGATTGCGGCGCCGTCGGCGCCGATCACCAGTTCGATCGCCGACACGCCGCCTTCAAGGTCGGCGAGGATCGCCGCATGCAGCAGCGCGGGATCGCGCTCGACGAAGCTTTGCCGGATGCGCCATGGCGTCCAGGGATCGGGCGCACGGTGCGCGCCGCGCGCGAAGGGCGCGTGGCCGGGCAGGCCGGCGGGGTCATGGGCGGTGGGGCAGTCGGTCTCGCGGTAGAGCGGTTGCACGGCGAGGCCGTCGGCGGTGCGCCCCATCAGGCGGTCCCACGGCGCGCCCTTGAGCGCCGCTTCCGCGAGTGCGCGCCAGCGCGCCTCGTCCTGATCGGGGAAATCGGCGGCGAGCGGGAGAACGGCCTCGGTCATGGGCCGGAATGAGGCGTGCGTTGACTCGGGCGTCAAGGGGGAGGGGCGTCAACGGGGAGGGGCGCCCGGGCGTCAGCCCGCGCTGGTGAGCGCGACGAACACGTCCTCCAGGTCCGGTTCCTCGGTGGAGAGATCCTTGATGGCGACGCCGGCGGCCTTCACCCGGTCCAGCAGCGCCTCCACCGTGCGCGCGCCCGCGCCGTAGGTGATGGCCAGCGCCCCGTCCTTGCGGATCACCGCGTCGAGGCCGGCGAGGCCGGCGGGCGGCTCGCTCAACGGCGTCTGCGGCACGATGACGAGGGTGCGCTTGTCGAGCCGGCGCAGGATCTGCGGGGTCGGCTCGCAGGCGATGACCGCGCCGTGGTTGATGATGGCGATGGTGTCGCAGAGTTCCTGCGCTTCCTCCAGGTAATGCGTGGTCAGCACGATGGTGACGCCCCGCGCGTGCAGCGTCTTGATGTAGGCCCACAGCTGCTTGCGCAGGTCGACGTCGACGCCGGCGGTGGGTTCGTCCAGCACCACCACGGGGGGCGTGTGCACCAGCGCCTTGGCCACCAGCAGCCGTCGCTTCATGCCGCCCGACAGCGTGCGCGCGTACGCGTCGCGCTTGTCGAGCAGGCCCACGGCGTCGAGGATCTCGTCGGTCCGCCGCTCGGCCTTCGGCACGCCGTAGAAGCCCGCCTGCATCTCCAGCGACTCATACGGCGTGAAGAACGGGTCCATGTTGAGTTCCTGGGGCACGATGCCGATGGCGCCGCGCGCGTTGCGCGGGTCGGTCGTGATGTCGAAGCCCCAGATCGCGGCGTCCCCTCCGGTCTTCACCACGAGGCCGCCCAGGATGTTGATGAACGTGGACTTGCCCGCCCCGTTGGGGCCGAGGAGCCCGAAGAACGACCCGCGCGGGATCGTCAGGTCGATGCCCTTCAGCGCCTGCTTGGGCGGGCTCTTGCCCGCGCCGCGATAGGTCTTTTCCAGGCCCCGCGCCACGATCGCGTGGTCTGGAAGGGGCGCGCCGGGGTCGCGCATGGGCGGGGCTTTCGCAACAGAGGGATCGGACGCCGGCGGGGGCGCGTTGACGCGCCGTGGCGGCGCACCCTAGGTACGGAGCGTTGGCGGGAAGTTCAATCGCGAGGCGAGGAATGTCGACCGGAGACAGTCTGCGGACGGACCGGGGATCGCCCGGCGGGTCCTCCGGCGGGGTCCCCGCGCCGGAGATCGTCACCGTGCGCTCCCGGCGGGTGAAGTGCGACGGCGGCGGCGGCGCGCTGGGCCATCCCGTGGTGTTCTACGACATGGGCGACGAGACGTTCGTGGAATGCCTGTACTGCGATCGCCGCTTCGTGCTGGAGGCCGGCGAGGCCGGCGGCGACGATCACTGAGGCGCCCGCGGCGGCGCGTCGCACGCCGGCGCAACAGGTCGGGCTGTGGCTCGGGCCGCTGATCGCGGCGATCTTCTGCCTCCTGCCGCCGTCCGAGGGGCTGCCCGTGGAGGCGCTGCGGATCGCGGGGCTGGCGCTGTGGATGGGCATCTGGTGGGCTACCGAGGCGGCGCCCATAGCGGCCACCTCGCTGCTGCCCCTGGTGTTCGTGCCGCTCATGGGCGCGGGCACGGAGCGGCAGGCCGGCGCGCCCTACGCCAACCCCATCGTGCTGTTGCTGCTGGGCGGATCGTTCATAGCGCTCGCCATCGAGCGGTGGGGCCTGCACCGGCGCATCGCGCTCAACGTGCTGGTGCGCGTGGGAGACCGGCCGCGCGCGATGGTGTTCGGCTTCATGCTGGCCACGGCGTTCATCTCCATGTGGATCTCCAACACCGCCACCACGCTGATGATGATGCCCATCGCGCTGTCGGTGGCGGGCGCCAGCGGCGGCGGGCGCACGGCGTTCGCGGCCTCGATGGCGCTGGGCGTGGCGTATGCGGCGTCCATCGGCGGCGTCGCCACGCCCATCGGCACGCCCACCAATCTCATCGCCATGGGCTGGTTGAAGGACAACCTGGGCCAGGCCGTCTCGTTCGCGCAGTGGATGGCGCTCGGCGTGCCCACGATGCTGCTGTTGCTGCCGCCGGCGTGGGCGCTGGTCACGTGGCGCATGGGCGTCGCGGGCGGCCA
Organism: Hyphomonadaceae bacterium; assembly: GCA_033764865.1. Classification (GTDB taxonomy): domain Bacteria; phylum Pseudomonadota; class Alphaproteobacteria; order Caulobacterales; family Aquidulcibacteraceae; genus VFBF01. The sequence continues at coordinate 5,922 of JANRIM010000058.1, read as the reverse complement.
CGACGCCGCCGCCGCCGACGAGATCCGGCGCGAGCATGGCGCGCTGGGGCGCATCGAAAGCGGCGAGGCGCGGGTGCTGGCTATCTTCGCCGTGGTGATCGCGCTGTGGGTGCTGGGGGAGGCGCTGCGCGGTCCGCTCGGGCTCACCGGCGTGACGGACATGAGCGTGGTTATGGCCGGGGCGGTGGCGATGATGGTGCTGCCCGCCGGCGCGCAGGGGCGCGGGCGCGCGCTGCTCACGTGGGAGGAGGCGCGCCAGGCGCCGTGGGCGGTGGTGCTCCTGTTCGGCGGCGGCATCTCGCTGGCGGAGGCGATGGAGCGCACGCAGCTGGCGGCGTGGCTGGGCGGCCAGCTCGGCGTGCTGGACGGCGCGCCCGACGTGGTGCTCGTGCTTGCGGTCACGGCGCTGGTGATCGTGCTGACGGAGTTCATGTCGAACGTGGCGTCGATCACGATGCTGCTGCCGGTGCTGGGCGTGCTGGCCGCGGCCACGGGGACCGATCCCGTCGCGCTCATCGCGCCCGCCGCGATCGCGGCGTCGTGCGGGTTCATGATGCCCGCGGGCACCGGCCCCAACGCCGTGGCCTACGGCACGGGCATGTTCACGGTGGCGCGCATGATGGCGCGGGGGCTGGGCGTCAACATCGCCGCGCTGCTGGTGCTGACGGCGGTGGGCGTGTGGCTGGCGCCGCTGGTGCTGGGATAGCGTCGCGCTACCCGCCCAGCAGCACGAGCACCGCGCGGACGATGAGCGCCGCACCACAGAACGCGGCGATGGAGGCCGCGATCATCCAGACCCTGCGGGTCCCGCGGAACGCGTCGCCGCGGGTGGCCGAATGGATCACCACGTCCGCGCCCTTGCGCAAGGCGGCCACCACCTCCGCGTAGCGGGCCACGTCGGCGGCCGGCGTGGTGTCGCGCGTCACTTCCAGCCGCTGGTCGAGGACGAAGTGGCGCTTCTTCAGGCGCTTCAGCGTGCTTTCGAACTTGAGGCCGGTGGCCTCCACCGCGATGTCCCAGCCTTCAGAGGGCCAGTCCGCCGGCAGCTCGATGTCCACGTGGCGCGTGGTGATGCGGGGCCGTCCCAGGTACATGTCGCGCTTGCGCGGCCCGGGCGGAAGATCGACGAGATCGGAGCCGATGAAGAAATCCTTGGTGGCGAACTCCACCCGACCGCCCTCCAGGCGCCGCCACGGCGCGGGCAGCTCGTACTTCTCGCTGGTGACCAGGCGATTCTCGTCGCGGTCGTCCTCCACGCTCATCGGCTCCAGCACGGTGAGGCCGGGCCAGACGTCCTGCAGCTGGCGCACGTAGCTCTTGGCCACCGCCGAGAGGCCTTCGTTGGCGATCCGCTCACGCAGGTCGTCGGCGCGCCAGGAGTAGTAGGTCGTGCGCCATTCGTAGGTGGCGGGCGAGGACGGCCGCGGGCCGAACACCGCGCGCTCGCGCACGTCGACCACATACTCCGCGATCACCGGGCCCATGCTCTCCAGCCGGTCCACCCCCGTCGCCAGCGGCAGCGCCCAGCCGAAGTAGGCATGGTGGATGCGCTCCAGCCGGCCCGCCTGGTTGCGCCGCGTGGGATCGAGCCAGTGCACCTTGCCGTCCACCACCACCCGCACGATGCAGTGGTCGAACGCCGAAGCGGTGGGCAGCCACTCCGCCAGGCTCTCGCCCTGGCGCGTGTTGACCAGCGCGGGGCACGCCTCCAGCCCCAGCCGGCGCGCCATCGCCACGTAGATGCGCGCGGCGTCCTTGCAGTCCCCGTAGCGGCTCGTCCACGCCACCTCGATGGGGCGCGGCTGCAGGCCGCCCTCGCCGATCGACAGCGCCAGGTAGCGGAGGTTGCCCTGCACGAACCGCAGCACCTCGGCGGCGCGCTCTGCGGGCGTGCGGCAGGTTTCGGCGATGGCGGCGACGGCGGCGTTCAGATCGTCGGGCAGGTCGGGGCCGGTGTCGTAGAGCGGGGTGAAGAGATCGGCCACCTCCGCCCAGGATTCGTACTCCGTGAATTGCACCTCCGCGCGGCTGATCTCCCACGGCGGAGCGAGGTCCTCCACCTCCACCGCCGGGCGGCGCACCGCGCGCCAGCGCCGGTCCACCAGCCCGTCGCTTTCGATCACCTCCGGCGCAGGCGCGCCGTTGACGGCGCGGAAGTGGATCGGCCGGTCGGCGCGGGTGAGCACGCGGTGGCGCGTCTCCATCATCGCCTGGCCCCACTCGAACGCGATCCACGCGGCGTGCTTGCCTTTCAGCACCGGGCTGCCGCCGGTGATGGTGTAGGCGCTCTCCACCACGTCGCCGGGGCGGACGTCGGGGATGACGAGGTGCAGGGTGAGGCGTCCGTCGAACACCAGCCGCTCCAGGCTGCGCTCGCGGCGCAGGACCTCGAAGGCGTCCGGGCGGCAGTGGTCGATCACGGCGCCGGCGCGCAGCACCCGCACGAAGTGCACCTCCACGGTCTCGCAGGAGGGGTCGAACGCCACGGAGAACTGGGCCGCGCGCTCCGCCCCGGCCTGGGTCATGACGCGTTCGGCGTAGCGACCGTGCCAGGCGCGGGCGGGGCCCGTGAGGTTGACCTGGGTGTCGTCCAGCAGCGTGCAGCGCCCGCCCGAGACGAACACGTCCTCGGGGTGGGCCGGCTTGTCGAACGGTTCGTGCACGACCCAGTCCGGAACCGGACCGATCCGGGCGCGGTCGGTCTGCGGCCCCGTGATCGGGATGGCGCCGGACATGGAATTCCCCCCGGAGGCGAGGCCCTCGCCCCGTCACCAGACTGACATTTAACCGGGCCGTAACGCGCCGTACAGAATGGCGCGCAGATCGATTGCGGCGGAGTCGATCTGTTCGCGCGGGCGGGGCGGGGCTATAGTGCGCCCCATGACCCGCGATGAGGCTATCGACCGGCTCAGGGCCCTTGAGCCTGATTTGCGCGCGCGGGGAATCGCCTCGTTGTTTCTTTTCGGCTCCACGGCTCGCAACACGGCCCAACCGCTCAGCGATGTGGACGTTCTCTTCGGAGAACCGCCCGGGCGCGCCATGAGCCTTCTCGGGCTGGCGGGCACGCGGCGGTTTCTGCGCGAGCGGCTCGGCGTGGAGGTCGATCTGGTGGATCGCCGCACCGTGCACTTCATGCTACGGGACCGGATCGAGGCGGAAGCCATTCCGATTTTCTCATGACGGGAAGCCACACGCCGCGCCATCGGCTGTGGGACATTCTCGACGCGATCCGATTGATCCGGATTGCGGTGTCAGGACTTGACCTCTCTGCCTACAAGGCCAATCCCGAAAAGCGCGCCGCCGTGGAACGCTGGATCCTCACCATCTCGGAAGCCAGCCGTCATCTGCCCGCCGATCTCAAGGCCACACAGCCCGGCATTCCCTGGGACGATATCGCGGAGGCCGGCAACTTTCTGCGCCACGTCTACGATCAGGTTTGGCCGGAACGGACATGGTCGCTCATCGAGGACGACCTGGAACCCCTGCGGATCGCGGTCGTCACGATGTATGAAATGGTTCGCGAACCCAAGGATCCAAACCCACCCTCATGACAGCCCCCGTCGATCACACGTCCCGCGTCTGGCTCATCGACGGCTCGGGCTACATCTTCCGCGCCTACCACGCGCTCCCGCCGCTCACCCGCCAGAAGGACGGGCTGCCCATCGGGGCTGTGAGCGGGTTCTGCAACATGTTGTTCAAGCTGCTGAACGACATGAAGGGACCCGAGAAGCCCACGCACCTCGCCGTGATCTTCGACCGCTCGGAGGTGACGTTCCGCAATGACATCTACCCGAAGTACAAGGCCCAGCGCCCGCCCGCGCCGGAGGATCTCGTCCCCCAGTTCCCGTTGATCCGGGAGGCCACGCGCGCGTTCGGCGCCCCTGCGGTGGACATGGACGGCTTCGAGGCCGACGCCCTGATCGCCACCTACGCCCGCGAGGCCGCGCGGCGCGGGGCCGTCGTGCGCATCGTCTCCTCCGACAAGGACCTGATGCAGCTCATCGTCGACGACCAGATCGAGCTCTACGACCCCATGAAATCGAAGCTGCTGGGCCCCGAGGCGGTGCTGGAGAAGTTCGGCGTGACGCCCGACAAGGTCATCGACGTGCAGGCGCTGATGGGCGACAGCGTCGACAACGTCCCCGGCGCGCCGGGCATCGGGCCGAAGACCGCCGCCGAGCTCATCGGCCAGTTCGGCACCCTGGAAGCGGTGCTGGCGCGCGCCGACGAGATCAAGCAGCCCAAGCGCCGCGAAAGCATCCAGGCCAACGCCGATCTCATCCGCATCTCCAAGGAGCTGGTGACGCTGAAGGACGACGTGGCGGTGGAGGAGCCGCTGGAGGCTTTCGCCGTGCGGGACTTCGAGGACGGGGTGCTGCTCAAGTTTCTCGACGAGATGGAGTTGCGCACTCTGGGGCGGCGCGTGCGGGAGCAGATCGCGAAGAACCCGGACGCGCCCGTGGCGCTCGCCGCCGAGAAGGCCGGGGACGCCGCCGAGACCTTCGATCTCGACCGCTACGTCTGCGTGGATACGCTTGAGGCGCTGGAGGCGTGGCTTGCGCGCGCGCGCACTACGGGCGTGGTGGCCGTGGACACCGAGACGAAGGGGCTCGGCCCGTTCGCGGGGCTGGTGGGCGTGTCGCTCGCCGTGGCGCCCAACGAGGCCTGCTACATCCCGCTCGCGCATGTCGATCCCGCCGCGTCGGCGGACCTGTTCGGCCCGGGCGAGGGCGCGGACGGCGCGCCGAAGCAGATCCCCATGGCGCAGGCTTTGGCTGCGCTCAAGGGCGTGCTGGAGGATCCCGCGATCCTCAAGGTGGGCCAGAATCTGAAGTACGATCTGTCGATCTTCGCCCAGCACGGCGTCGACGTGACGCCGTTCGACGACACGATGCTGCTGTCGGCGGTGCTGGCGGCGGGCCTGCACAACCACGGCATGGACGAACTGGCCGAGCGCCACTTCGGCTACCGGCCCATCGGCTTCCAGGACGTCGCCGGCAAGGGCAAGGCGCAGGTGACGTTCGACCGCGTGCCCGTGGCCGCCGCCGTCCGCTACGCCGCCGAGGACGCCGACGTCACGCTGCGGCTGTGGCGCAAGCTCAAGCCCGAAGCAGCGCGCCAGCGGCTGCTGACGGTGTACGAGACGCTGGAGCGGCCGATGCCCCGGGTACTGTCGGCGATGGAGCGGGCGGGCGTGAAGGTCGATCCGCAGGAGCTCTCGCGCATGTCGGGAGAGTTCGCCCAGCGCATGGCGGCGATGGAGGATGAGGCGAAAACGCTGGCGGGGCGGGATTTCAACGTCGGCAGTCCCAAGCAGATCGGCGAGATCCTGTTCGACGAGATGGGCCTGCCCGGGGGGACGAAGACCAAGACGGGCGCATGGTCCACGGACGCCTCGGTGCTGGAGGATCTCGCCGCTGCGGGCCATGCGCTGCCGCGCGTGCTGCTGGACTGGCGCCAGCTGCAGAAGCTGAAAAGCACCTATTCGGATGCGCTGGTCGCCTCGATCAACCCGAAGACCGGCCGCGTCCATACCTCATTCGCGCTCTCGGCCACGAACACTGGTCGCTTCGCGTCGTCTGACCCCAACTTGCAGAATATCCCGGTGCGCACCGAGGAAGGCCGCAAGATCCGCAAGGCCTTCGTCGCCGACCGGGGCCACAAGATCGTCTCGGCCGACTATTCGCAGATCGAGCTGCGCATCTTAGCCCATATCGCCGATATCGGCGCCTTGAAGGAAGCCTTCCTGAAAGGCATCGACATCCATGCGCTGACCGCGTCGCAGGTGTTCAACACGCCGGTCGAAGGCATGGACCCGATGGTGCGCCGCGCCGCCAAGGCAATCAACTTCGGCATCATCTACGGCATGAGCGCGATTGGATTGGCTGCGCAGCTGGGCATCCCGCAGCGCGAGGCGCAGAG
>JANRIM010000040.1:0-11252 GCA_033764865.1 Hyphomonadaceae bacterium | reverse complement strand
GGATCGAACGGCGCGTCGGCGTTCTTCGCGTCGGTAAAGCGCGCGAAGTACCAGCTTGAATCCACGAACGTGTCGAGCGTGTCGGTCTCGCGCTCCGCGGGCTTGCCGCACTGCGGGCAGGGGACATGCTTCCACGTCGGGTGATGCGCCAGCGGATTGCCGGGCCGGTTGAACGTCGCGTCCTCCGGCAGCGTCACCGGCAGATCGCGCTCCGGCACGGGGACGACGCCGCACGCGGCGCACTGGATCACCGGAATCGGGCAGCCCCAGTAGCGCTGGCGCGATACGCCCCAGTCCCGCAGGCGGTATTGCGTCGTGCCCTTGCCGAGGCCGAGCCTCTCCAGCTCCGCGATGGCGCGCACGATGGCGTCCTGCGTGGAGAGGCCGTCCAGGAACTTCGAGTTGTAGATCGTCCCGTCATCCACGTAGGCGACGTCATCGACGGCGTAGGTCGCCGCGTCGGCGCCCGGCGGCAGCACCACGGGTTGCACCGGAAGCCCGTATTTGCGGGCGAAATCGAGATCGCGCTGGTCGCCCGCGGGCGAGCCGAAGATGGCGCCCGAACCATACGTGGAGAGCACGAAGTTCGCCGCGTAGACCGGCAGCTCCCACGACGGGTCGAACGGATGCCGCACGCGCACGCCGAGGTCGACGCCTTCCTTGTCCGCCTGCTCGATCGCGGCTTCGGAAGTGCCGGCGCTTGCGCATTTCGCCATGAACGCAGCCACGTCGGGGCGGTGCTCCGCGATCGCGCGCGTCAGCGGGTGATCGGGCGCGAGCGCCAGGAAGCTCGCGCCGAACAGCGTGTCGGGGCGCGTGGTGAACACCTCGACCGGATCGGTCGCATGGCCGCCGCCGAGGAAATCCGGCGCGCTGGCGATGGGCCACCACACCAGCGCGCCGTGGCTCTTGCCGATCCAGTTGGTCTGCATGAGCCGGACCTTCTCCGGCCAGCGGTCGAGCCGCGTCAGCGCGTCGCCCAGGTCATCGGCGTAGGCCGTGACGCGGAACGCCCATTGCTCCAGCTCGCGCTGCTCCACAGGCGCGCCGGAGCGCCAGCCTTTGCCGTCCACCACTTGCTCGTTGGCGAGGACGGTGTTGTCGACGGGGTCCCAGTTCACCTTCGCCTTCTTGCGGAAGACGAGGCCCTTCTTCAGGAACGCCAGGAACAGCGCCTGCTGGTGCTTGTAGTAGTCAGGCTCGCAGGTCGCGATCTCGCGGTCCCAGTCGATGGCGAGGCCCAGCAGTTCGAGCTGGCTCTTCATCGTCTTGATGTTCTCGCGCGTCCAGGCGCCGGGGTGGACGCCGCGTTCGATGGCGGCGTTCTCCGCCGGCAGGCCGAACGCGTCCCATCCCATCGGATGCAGGACGTTGAAGCCCTTCGCGCGCTTGTAGCGGGCCACCACGTCGCCCATCGTGTAGTTGCGCGAGTGACCCACGTGGATGCGCCCCGAAGGGTAGGGGAACATCTCCAGCACGTAGTACTTCGGCCTGTCGCCGGCCTCCTCGGGGGAGAGCGCGCGGTCAAGCCCGGCGGCGCGCCACTGCTCGCGCCATTTCTTTTCGACTTCGCGGTGATTGTAGCGGGGCATGAGCGTCTCGGCCTGTTCGGACGGCGGGTGTTACCAGCCTTCCCGGCCGCCGCGAAGCGATGCGCCGGGACCTTGCGCCGAAGAACGTCCGCGGAGGACGAGGTCCCGGATCGCGGCTCCGCCGCGTCCGGGCGGGCCGGCGGCGAGCGTGATCGCTAGTCGTTCAGCGTGGCGAGGCGCAGTTCACGCGCCCGCGCCAGGATGGCGTTCTCGATCTGGAGCGCGGTGTCCTCGTTGACGGCGGCGTCGGTCCACCCGCCGGCGCCCTGCACCTGCTTGAAGACGTTCACCTTGACGCCGTCGGCGCGCAGGCGCGTGTCGAGGATGTAGACCTGCATCTTGAAGCGTTCGCCCGGGGTGCGCGGATCGGCGTACCAGTCGGTCAGGATCACCCCGCCGAAGCTGTCGGTGAGCGTCAGGGGCATGAAGCTGATGGTGTCCAGCGAAGCGCGCCACAGCAGGGCGTTCACGCCGATGCCGGCGTCGGTCTCGCTCGGCTGTTCGTCCCCGCCAAAGCCAAGGAAGCCGCCGCTCTTTTCGGCGCGCGGGGAGCCCGCGGGCGTTGCGTCGCCGTCCGAAGAACATGCCGCCACCGCCGTCAGCGTGGCCATGATGACCGCCGCCGGCCAGACGTTGCGCCCGCGAGGCGTCATGCGTGTTCTCCCTGCCATCGTGATCCGACCCGGGCGCGGCCCGGGCCCGTCGGTATAGTTAGCGCTTCGGTAATCCGGAACGGGTGGACTGCGCCAGCCTGCTCAGGAATGCAGGCGGCGCTTCTAGTGCATCGCCCGCAACGCGTCGAGATGGAGCATCCGGTGAAGGCGAAAGTGAGGACGGCCGCCGCCGCGGCGGGGGCGGCGCTGTTCGGCGCCGCGGCCACCGCGCAGGGCGCCGCGCCCGTGGGGGAGGCCTCCGCCACGCTCGCAGGGCTGGTGACGGCGACCGACTCCGGCGCGCCGGGGGAGGCTGAGCCCTTCACCTGGCGTCTGTCCGCCAGCGCGCGGGGCGGGGTGATCTTCGAGAACCAGTGGGAGCTGGGCGCCGGCGGCATGCTGGCGGCGGAGCGTGACGATCCCGGCCGGGACCCTCGCGGCGGCCGCTTCGGCGCATGCCCGCCGGCCGTGGCGGCATGCCCACAGGTGGCGGGCGCGCCCGTGCGCGGGTTCGTGAGCGGCGCCTTTCCGTCCGGGCCGGCGGCGGACGAGGGCGTGCGCCTCTCGCTCGAGCGGGCCTACCTTTACGCCCGCGGGGGGTGGGGTGAGGTCAGCGTCGGCCGCGACGACGGGGTGGGCCAGCGCTTCTCCCTGACGCCCCCCACCATCCTGGCCATCGGCGGCGGGCTCGACCCGCTCGTGGACGGAACGGGGTTCGGGGGCGTCATCCTGCGCAATGACCTGTCGGGCCAGTCGGCGAAGCTCGCTGTCACCAGCACGCGGATCGTGGGCCTCCAGGTCGGGGCCTCATGGACGCCGGAGCTGGAGCATGAAGGGCTCGATCAGGGGTACCGGGACCGCGCCCTCGCTCCCGTCGCGTTCAGCCCGGAGGACGTGGTGGAGCTGGGCGCGTCCTTCGCCCACACCCTGTCTGGCGGTCTCGACGCCGCCGTGGGGGCCACGTTCGCCACCGCAGAGGACGGAGCGGGCCGGCCGGCCTTCTCTGCGATGGAGGCCTGGTCGGTGGGCGCCACGCTGGGGAAGGGCCCCTGGTCGGTGGGGGCCGCCTGGCTCGGCAACGACAACGGCTGGGCGGCGGGCGGCCGGGATTACGTCGCCTGGGGCGCGGCGGGGGTCTACCGGGCGGGCGAATGGTCCTGGATGCTTGAAGCGGGGGCCTCGCGGGACGATCTCCCCGGCGTGGACGTCCGGTCCCTGACGGTCGCCGGCCGGCGGACCCTTGGCGAGGGCGTGGCCGTCGCGGGCGGTCTGGGCTGGAGGGAGGCATCGGTTCCGGTGGTGCGCGAATCGTCGCGGAGTGACCGGGAAGACGGCAATCTGGCCGCATTCGTCGAATTTAGTCTGGGCCTGTAACCCAAAGTTCACACCTTTGGATCAACGACTCGTATATAAGTTAAAGCTCGTTTTTGGGGGTTTGTCGTGCGTTTTGGCTTGGCCATCGCAGCTATGGGTGTGGCGGTCGTCGCGTCGAGCGGCGTCGCCCATGCCCAGAGTTCGCTTGCGGAGCGAAGCGCCACGGCGGCCGAAGTCCCGTGGTATGAGCGGTTCACATACAGCTCCGGCGGCGAAACGACGCCTTCGTGGAGCACGGTGAACCCCCGCGACCCCAGCGCCCCCGTCGCCAGCGCCCGCTGGGGCTTCACCGTCAACGTGGGTGAGGAAGAGCGTCTGCGCACGGCGGAAGGCATCGCCACCGGCCGGGTGGGGGAATCGGCGCTCGGCGCCTTCTACCGGTTCTCTCCGCGGGTCCGCGTCGGCGGCCAGGTCAGCGTTGCGCCGCAGCCGGTCACGCCCGGCGTCACGGGCCGCGAGCAGTCGGAAGACAGCGCCGGCGTGAAGCTGGAATCGGCGTTCCGCTTCTAGGCTCTCCGCGCCCCGGCGCCGCGCACGAACACGTCGACGCCCGCGCTCCCCGCAAAGCCCAGCCGCTTCAGCGCCCGCGCGCGCCGGAGCGACACTCCACCCAACGCCACCACCGGCGTGCGCGCGCGCCGCATCAACCGGACGGCGCGATGGACGCCAAGCGGCGGCCCCGCGGACGGGCTTCGCGAGGCGAACACCGGCGACAGGATCGCCGCATCGGCGCCCCGCGCGCGGTGGACAGCCCCGCCGCCGTGCGCCGCCGCCGTGACGATCCAGCCCGGCCGCCGTCGCTTGAGTCTGCCCGCATCGCGCCCCATCCGCTCCGGCAGGTGCACGCCGTCCGCGCCCGCCCGCAGGGCGAGCGCCGGATCGGCCCCGATCAGCAGGACAAGACCCCGGCGACGACAGGCCGCCGCCAGGCGCGCCGCCGTGGTCGCGCGGTCCGCGGCCCCGAAATGGCGATAGACCACCGCCGACCCCCGCGGCAGCCGGTCCAGCAGGGCGAGCGGATCGGGCGTGCGCACGGGATCGGTGAACAGCCAAAGCGCTGGCAGGGGAGGTGATCGGGCGTGGCTCACTTTCCTCTTTCGCCCGGCGGCGCCACAAACAGCCTACCGTGAGCGAAGCCCTCGACGCCATTCATGCCCGCATGTCCGCCGCCGCGCGCGCCGTGGGGCGTGATCCGGCCACGGTCCGGCTGGTGGCGGTCTCGAAGCAGCAGCCGCCGGAGGCGGTGGCGGCGGTGCTGGCCGCGGGGCATCGTCTGTTCGGCGAAAACCGCGTGCAGGAGGCGCAGGCCCGTTGGGCGGCGCACCGGCCCGCCTACCCGGATCTCCGCCTGCGCCTGATCGGGCCCCTGCAAACCAACAAGGCGGGCGAAGCCGTCGCCCTGTTCGACGCCATCGACAGCCTCGACCGCCCAAAGCTCGCCCGCGCGCTGGCCGACGCGATCCAGAAGGCGGGGCGGGCGCCGGAGCTGCTGGTCCAGGTCAACACGGGCGAGGAGCCCCAGAAGGCGGGCGTGCCGCCGCACGAGGTCGACGCCTTCCTTGCGGCGCTCCGCGCCGAGTACGGCCTCTCCGTCGCCGGGCTGATGTGCATCCCGCCCGCGGACGAGGAACCCGCCATGCACTTCGCGCTGCTCGCGAAGATCGCCGCCCGCCACGGGTTGGGGCAACTGTCCATGGGGATGAGCGGAGACTTTGAAACCGCGATCCGCTTCGGCGCCACGATGGTGCGCGTGGGCTCGGCCCTGTTCGGCCAGCGATAGGCCCGTGGGCGGCGGCGGATGGGGGAGTGTGGTTGTGTTCGCGCACGCGAAAGGCCAGTTTAGAACCGGCCCATGAATCGCAAAACGACCATCCTGATCGTCGACGACGATCCAGACCTTCGCGAGGAGCTGGTGGATCAGCTCAACGGGCAGGACGATCTGCGCGCCACCGGCGTGGGCGTCGGGCACGAGGGCATGGCCGCCGCCATGGACGGGAAGGCGGGGCTGATCCTGCTGGACGTCTCCCTGCCGGACGGCGACGGCCGCGCCCTGTGTCGCGCCATGCGCGCCGCCGGGGTGCGCACGCCCATCGTCATGCTGACGGGCGAGTCCGACGACGCCATCACCATCGACGCGCTTGAGGCGGGCGCCAACGACTACGTCACCAAGCCCTTCAAGTTCAATGTGCTGCTGGCCCGGATCCGCGCCCACCTGCGCAACCATGAATCGAGCGAAGACGCCGTCTTCCGCATCGGCCCGTACGAGTTCCGCCCCGCCGTTAAGACGTTGCTCGATCCCCACGGCAAACGCGTGCGCCTGACGGAGAAGGAAACCAGCATCCTGAAGTATCTCTATCGCGCCGGGTCCAAGCCCGTTCCGCGGGACGAGCTGCTGCGCGAGGTGTGGGGCTACAACTCCGGCGTGACGACGCACACGCTCGAAACCCACATCTACCGGCTGCGCCAGAAGTTCGAACCGGAGGCCAACAGCCCGCAGCTGCTCATCACCGAGACGGGCGGTTATCGCCTCCAGCCCTAGAGCACGATCGCTTCAGGCCGACGCCGCGCGCGCCGCCTCCACTTCGGAGGCGATGTAGTTGGCCAGCGCGTCCACCACTTCCGGCTGGTCGAAGTAGGTGGTGTGGATCAGGCTGTCCCACGTCATGGCGTCGGTGGCGAGCTTGGAGACGGCGCCGTTGGTGTCCGGCCCTACGGTGAACAGCGCCCACCGGTACTTCTCGATCAGCGCCGCCGCCGCGCCCGAGGCGCCCTTGCGCATCCGTTCCGCGATGTCCCCGTCCAGGACGTGCGGGACGACGCCGTAGGTGTGCGATTGCGTGGCGACGTTGCCGAGCCGGGAATCGCCGTCGCGCCCGAACGCCATGCCGCGAAGCACGCTGGCGATGGAGGTGTTCAGCCAGCCGCGCCCCACGAGCTCCAGGCCCATGCCCAGCAGCGCGCGCGTGAGCAGGTAGAAGAACCCGAAGATGAGCGGGGCGCCCAGCGTCGCCACCACGAACAGGAAGATGGCGATGTCGCCCATCGTCATCCCGCCGAAGATGTCGACGCCGTTGAAGCCGAGCATGTCGCCCAGCGCCGTGAAGTGGGCGTCCGTCACCGTCACGCCGGCCGCGGACGCGATCCACGCCAGGATGGCCAGCAGGAACACCATCAACACGCCCCGCACGCCCCAGACGATGGCCGAGGTGCGGGAATTCCGCCAGATCGCCCAGCGGGGGAAGGGCTCGATCGGCAACTCTTCAACGCGCTGCAGGAACGCGATCGCTTCGTCGTTGGGATGCCAGAGCGAGAAGAACTTCGCGTCGGGGTTTTGACGGCGGCGGATGCGCATGATGCGCCACAGGCCGTCCACCGCCAGCGGGAAGATGAAGAACAGCGCGAGCGCGCTGACCGGCAGCAGCGCGGCCATCACGGTGAGGAAGCCCTTGTAGAGATTGGCCTCGTCCACCTGCGTCTGCGCGTATTCGTTGACTTGCTCGGTCGTGGGATTTTCGCCGGCGGCCTGCGACATGTCGAGGAAATCCCGCGCGTAGCGGTCGAAATCGCCGTGCAGCGTGGGCAGCATCAGGAACACCACCAGCGCCGTGAACAGCAGCGCCAGGATGCTGATCGCCGTGATCACCAGAAACGCGATGCCGCCAAAGGATTCCGCCGCCCCCAGCTGGGCCCGGAAGAACGGCGTGCCCACCGTGGAGACGCTGGTGAGCATGGGTTTATGGTTCTTGCGCAGCCGCCAGCCGAGCATGGATGCGGCCTCGTTGGCGACGTTGCCGCCGTGGCTGTGGCCGATGACATGCACGCCGCCGTAGGATTTCGAAATCTTGCGTACGGCCCTGGCCAGGATGCTGGCGCCGCGTTCGCGGCCCTGGGAGCTGTTGGCGCCGCTCCACATGACGGGCACGATGTCGGCCTCGATGCCCTTGGCCGCGAGTTTCTCCACCAACGCCCGCGAGAACGTCGAGCCGCGCTGAAACCACTTGTCGCCGTCGGGCGAGTCCGCGGTGTCGCCGGTGCCGTGCACCGTCACCACCGCGATCTTCGACGGGTCTTGCTGCGTTCTGCGGCTCATCGGTCATCCCCATGACGTGGATGGAACCTTAGGCGGCGGCGGGGGAGGGGGCAACTTGTCGCAAACTAGAGGGCGAACCTCGCCTGGACGGGGGCGTGATCGCTCGGTCGCTCCCAGCCGCGGCAGGCGGTGTGGAAGGTGATGCGGTCGCACGCGGCGGCGACGGCGGGCGTGGCCCAGATGTGATCGAGGCGGCGGCCGCGATTGGAGACCTGCCAGTCCTGGTTGCGGTAGCTCCACCATGAGAAGAGTTTCTCCGGCGGGGGTTTCAGCGCCCGCGCCACGTCGACGAAGCCGCCCGCGGCGCGCACGGCCTCCAGGGCTTCGGTCTCCACCGGCGTATGGCTGACTTCGGTCAGCAGCTGGCGATGGCTCCAGACGTCATGTTCGCCCGGCGCGATGTTGAGATCGCCCACCAGCAGGAGGGGCTTGTCCTTCGGCGCGGCGGCGTACCAGGCGCGCATCCGCTCCAGCAGGTCGAGCTTGTGGCGGAACTTCGGGCTGGCCAGCGTGGCGGCCTCGCCGCCAGCCGGCACGTAGACGTTGTGGATCGTGACGCCTTTGACGCCGACCGCGGCCACCCGCGCCTCACTGTGCGGGCAGAACGCCGGCGCCTGGATCGGTTGCAGCGGAAACCGGGAGGCGAACGCCACGCCATGGGCGCCCTTCTGGCCAACCACGTGGAGATGGCGCAGGCCCATGGCCACGAACGCCCGGCTGGGGAACTCCTCGTTCCGGCACTTCACTTCCTGCAGGCACAGCACATCGGGGGCGGCTTCGCCCACGAACCGGGCGACCTGATCGATGCGGAGACGGACGGAATTGACGTTCCAGGTCGCGACGGAGAGGTGGGGCATGAGGGCGGGTTAGCGTGTTCGGGAGCCCAAAAACAGAGACGCCCGACCGCGGGGGAGCAGTCGGGCGTCCTGTGCGCCGTGTTACGGGCGCCGCGCCGGGAGGGGATCGATCCGGCGCAGCCGCCGCGCTGGATCCGTCAGCGGGGGGGACGACGCTGATCCAGGGGGATAAGCGGCGGCTTGCCAGTTGTATATAGAGCACACACGCCGGGAAAACAATGGTCGTGATGGTAATAATGCTTGCCTCAGGCGCCTTTTTTGGTTCCGGGCCGAAAAACGCCAGCGATTACCGCCCCTTTCGGGCCGTGGGGTCGGCGCCCGCCTGCACCCGGAAAAGCCGGGGATCGAGCGCGCCGGCGCGCCGCACGGCGGAGAGCTTGATTCGCGTCGTCTGGCGCTGGCCGTCGGTGATCGACCATTGCCGCAGGTCATAGGCCGGGCCGGCGAACACCATCGTGATTTCACCGTCCGCCTCGCCGCTGCGATCCCGCGCAGTCACAAGGAGCTGGTCGCCGGACCGGGTTACGCGCGTGATGCGGGCGTCGCGCTCCAGGTTCACGTCGCGCTTCAGCACGTAGAACAGCGGCGTCGAGCGCAGCGGCACGCGGGACACGTCCCGCACGGCGCGGTCCTCCACCGCCACGGTGGTTCCGTCGGACACGATGGTGAGCGGGGACGGCGCGTCGTAGGCGAACCGCATCTTGCCGGGTCGCTGGAGGTAGAGTTCTCCCTGGCTTTGCGCGCCATCGGGGGCCACCTGCGTGAATCGTCCCTGGATGGCGGTGATGCGGTTGAGCGCCGCACTCGCGGCGGCCAGCGCCTGCGTGCGCTCCGCGCCGGCCAGCGCCGTCTCCGAGAGCGCCGCCTTGGCGGCCCCGGACGACGCGCCCGGCGCATTGGACGTCTGGGCGACGGCGGAACCGGCCATGGGCGCGAGGGCCAGCAGGGCGGCGAGGGCGAGAGCGGTCTGTTTCATGGCCGTGGATATGGCGCGGGGGCGCGGCGGAAGGAAGGGCGCGCCAAGGCGATCCCTTGGCGCGTCCGTTCAACTCCGGTTCAGGCCTCGCCCGCCGGGTCGTCGGGTCCATCAGTCCTCGCCGGGGGGCGGCACCAGGATCTCGCGCCGGCCGGCGTGGTTGGCGGGGGAGATCACCCCGTCCTTCTCCATCCGCTCGATCAGCGTGGCGGCGCGGTTGTAGCCCACGTTGAGGCGGCGCTGGAGGTAGCTCGTGGAGGCTTTGCGGTCGCGCGCCACGATGTCGACGGCGCGATCGTAGATGTCGTCGCCGGTCAGGCCGGCGGCTTCCAGCATGTCCTCGCCATCCATGTCCGGCGGCGCATCGGGATCCTCGGTGACGTCGGAGCGGTAGACCGGCGCGCCCTGCGCCTTGAGCATGTCCACGACGCGCGCGACCTCGGCGTCGTCCACGTACGGGCCGTGCAGTCGGCGCACGCGTCCGCCGCCGGCCATGAACAGACAGTCGCCGTGACCCACGAGTTGTTCCGCGCCCTGCTCGCCGAGGATCGTGCGGCTGTCGACCTTCGAGGTCACCTGGTAGGAAAGCCGCGTCGGGAAGTTGGCCTTGATCACGCCGGTGATGACGTCGACCGAGGGCCGCTGTGTGGCCATGATCACGTGGATGCCGGCCGCGCGCGCCATCTGCGCCAGACGCTGCACCGCGGCCTCCACTTCACGCCCCGCGGTCACCATCAGGTCCGCCATCTCGTCGATCACGACGACGATGTAGGGCATGGGCTCGAGCGGCAGCTCCTGGCGGTCGTACACCGGCTCGCCGGTTTCCTGGTCGAAGCCCGCGTGCGACGTGCGCACGATGGGCTCGCCGCTCTCCAGCGCCTGGCTCACGCGGTCGTTGTAGCCCTGGATGTTGCGGACAGAGAACTTCTGCATCCGCCGGTAGCGTTCCTCCATCTCGCGCACGACCCACTTGAGCGCGACGACCGACTTCTTCGGATCGGTGACCACCGGCGAAAGGAGGTGCGGAATCCCTTCGTAGATCGACAGTTCGATCATCTTGGGATCGATCATGATGAAGCGGCACTCGTCCGGCGTGTGCCGGTAGAGCAGCGACAGGATCATGGCGTTGAGGCCGACCGACTTGCCCGAGCCGGTGGTTCCGGCGATCAGCAGGTGGGGCATCTTGGCGAGGTCGGCGGAGAACGGCTCGCCTTCAATGGTTTCGCCCAGCGCCAGCGGCAACGCGCCCTGCGCGCCGACGAACGCCGTAGAGCCCATGAGCGCGCGCAGATAGACCATCTCGCGCTTGGCGTTCGGCAGTTCGATGCCGATGGCGTTGCGGCCGGGAATGACCGCCACCCGGCAGCGTTCGGCGCTCATGGAGCGCGCGATGTCTTCCGCCAGGCCGATGACGCGGGATGATTTCACGCCCGGCGCCGGTTCAAGTTCAAACAGCGTGACGACCGGGCCCGGTCGTGCGGAGACGATCTCGCCCTGCACGCCGAAGTCCACGAGCACTGCAGCGAGCCGCTTGGCCTGGGCTTGCAGCGTGGCGCCGTCGGTCTGCGCGGCGCGGGGCTTGGGCTGGAGCAGGAGGTCCAGCGACGGCAGGTCGAAATCCTCCGAGGCCGAACGCATCGCCATGGCGGGCGCCGGCTGCTGGACAGGCGCGGCGCGGGACGGCTGGGCGCGCTGCGCCGGCGCCGGCGC
>JANRIM010000035.1:0-20663 GCA_033764865.1 Hyphomonadaceae bacterium | reverse complement strand
TCGCCGGCGCTGCGGCGCGCTTCGACCGTCCCGCCATGCCCCTCCTTTCCTCCGCCATCGCGAGTTGACATGATCCCCATCGGTCTCGACCCCGCCCATGTGGACACCGCCGTCGTCGGCCGCGGCGCGCTGGCGCTGCGTCGCCTTGCGCAGCTGCGCACGCTGGGCGCCGATCCACTGGTGTTCAGCGATGCGCCCGATGACGCCCTCGTCCAGGCCGCCCGCGGCCGCCTTGTGCGACGCCTGCCAACCCGCAAGGACCTCCGAACCCTGCAGGCGGTCTGGGTGGCGGGTCTCGACAACGCGATCGCCGCGGGCATCGCCGCCGATGCGCGGGCGGAGAAGGCGCTCGTCAACGTGGAGGACGTGCTGCCGTTCTGCGATTTCCACACGCCCGCCATCGTGCAGCGCGGCGCCTTGCTGCTGACGGCGTCCACCGGCGGCGCCTCGCCGGCTGCGGCGCGGATGGCGCGCGAAACGCTTGAGGCGGCCTTCCCCGAAGACTGGAGCGCGGCGATCGACGAACTCGCCGCAGCCCGCCGCGAAGCGCGCGCCGCCGGCGTCGCCGCGCCGCTGATCATGGCGCAGGCGCAGGAGATCCTCGCGCGGCGCGGCCTCCTGCCGCCGACGCCGCCCGCGCACTAGACCGTCTGAACGCGCCCCGGACAGACGGTGGAGGTAAGAGGATCCTCGAGCCCAAGCCCGCGCGCCGGACGGGCGGGCGACGGCAGCGCGAAAACTGGAAATGGTGGGCCCGGTCGGATTTGAACCGACGACCAGACCGTTATGAGCGGCCGGCTCTAACCACTGAGCTACAGGCCCGAGCGCTTCTTGCTAGCGGGACCGGGTGGCGGGGTCCAGAGCTAGGGGCGCGCGTGGCCGCCCGCCTCGCGCTTGATCTTCTTCGCCAGGGACCATTTGTGCACCTCGGTCGGGCCGTCGTAGATGCGGAAGGCGCGCACTTCGCGGAACACCTGCTCCACGATGGTGTCCCCCGACACGCCCGTGCCGCCCATCACCTGCACGCATCGGTCCGCGATCCTGAACAGCGCCTCAGACACCGCCACCTTCGTCATCGAGCTCTCGGCCGTGCCCAGATCCCCGCTGTCGAGCACGTCGGCGCACCAGTCGATCATCAACTCGGCCTGCTTCAGGTCGATCAGGTTGTCGGCCAGCATGAATCCGACGCCCTCATGGTCGATCAGCGGTTTGCCGAAGGCATGGCGCTTCACCGCGTAGCTGGTGGCGATCTCGTGGGCGCGCTGGCAGGCGCCGTGCCAGCGCATGCAATGCGAAAGGCGGGCGGGGGACAGCCGGATCTGGGCGTACTTGAAGCCCTCGCCGCTTGCGCCCAGCATCTGGTCGGCGGGCAGGCGGAGATTGTCGATGTCCACCACGGCGTGCCCACCGGGCATGGAGCTGTCGATGGTGTCGAGCACCCGCACGATGCGGATCGCGGGATGGGGCAGATCGACCAGGAAAAGGCTCGCGCCGTCGGCGGACTTGGCCATGACGATCCCGACGCGCGCGCCCTCGGCGCCGGTGATGAAGGCCTTGCGTCCGTGGATGATCCAGTGATTGCCGTCGGGTCTTGCGGTCGTCTGCATCATCGACGGATCGGAGCCGGCGCCGCCCTCGTCCGCCGGCTCGGTCATGAAGAACGCCGACCGTCCCTCGCCGGACACGAGCGGCTTGAGGAACCGCTCTTTCTGTTCTGCGCTCGCCACCTTGCCGAGCAGGTACATGTTGCCTTCGTCGGGGGCCGCCGTGTTCACGGCCACAGGACCAAGCGGCGAAAGGCCGGACGGCTTGAGCACGATGGCCGTCTCGCGCTGCGTGAGATGGCTGCCGTCAGGCAGGATGTGCGGCGTCAACACGCCGGCGGCGCGCGCCTTTCCGCGCAGCTCCCGCACAAGATCTTCGCTGGGTCCGTGCGGACCGCAGCGCCCGTCGCGCTCGTACGGGGCCACGACGTCGCGCACGAAGGATTCCACCCGCCCCGCGATCTCCCGCGCCTTCTCCAGCCCGACGCCCGCCATCCCATCGCCTCCGCCCGCCACCGTCCGTTACGGGGGACTTGCCAACGGCATAGCGGAGGCGAAGCTGGGATCAACCCCGTGCGCAGCCGGCCGCGCGCTCCGGCGCGGCGGTCGCGTCTCTGAAGGATCCATCATGGCTGAAGCCGCCCTTGCCGACCTCCCCGCCGCCACGGCGGACCGCTACCGGGCCATCCGGCGCGAGATCGCCGCCGTGATCGCGGGAGAGACGAGCGCCACAGCCCGTTTCGCCACCGCCGCCAGCCTGCTCACCCACGCCTTCGCCCCGCGCTTTTTCTGGTGCGGCTTCTACCTGGTGGATCCGCTCAAACCGGGCGAGCTCGTGGTGGGGCCGTACCAGGGAACGCTGGGCTGCCTGCGCATCCCTTTCGGCAAGGGCGTGTGCGGCGCCGCCGCCGCGTCGGGGACCACGATCGTCGTGCCCGACGTCGAGGCCTTCCCCGGCCACATCGCCTGCGACAGCCGATCGCGCAGCGAGATCGTCGTCTGCGTCCGCGACGCGGAGGGCCGGCTCGCCGGCGTGCTCGACGTGGACTCCACCGAGCTTGCGGCGTTCGGGGCAGACGACCAGGCAGGCCTTGAAGCGATCTGCGCCGACCTCCTCACCCTCCCCTGATCGCGGCGCGCGTTCCGTCGAAACGAGCGCTAGCGGCGCAGGAGGATCAGCGCCGACGCCGTCAACAACAGGCACCCCACGAGCAGGGAGAAACCGCGCCGGAACGCCGGACGCTCGAACCGTTGCGTCAGGGCAGCGCCTGCCAGCGCGTAGGACGACATGGCGATGACATCGGCGCCGATCGTGGCGACGGCGAAAGCCGCAAGCTGCGCCGGCGCGGGCCGTGCGGGATCGATGAACGGGGGCAGCACCGCGGTGAAGAACAGCACCGCCTTCGGGTTGGCGATCTGCACGGCGAAGCCGTCGAGGAATGGCGATGTTCCCACGCGCGCACGTCCAAGCGCCGCGCCGTCGCCGACGTCGTCGCGCGCGCCCGCCCACAAGGCCTTCAGACCCAGCCACGCGACATAGAGCCCGCCCGCCACCGCCAGCAGGCGAAACGCATCGGGAAACGACCGCACCAGCGCCGCCAGCCCCAAGGCGGCCGCCGCGAACCAGACCAGCGTCGCGGCGTTCATCCCCGCCACGGAGACGAGTGCGTCGCGCGGACCGCGCTGCACGCCGCTGGCGATGGCGAACACGTTGGCCGGGCCCGGCGTGATCGCCATCACGGCCATCACGCCAAGAAAAAGCCCATAGAGATGGGGATCGACGGGAAGAGACATCACGACATCCGCAAAAAATCAGGACCGAGGCGCGGCGCACGCGGCGCCGCCGGGGCGATCAACGTCGCCAGGTCGTCTGTCGGGGCGCACGGGATGTCATCGCCCGCTCATAACCGGGGCTCACGCCCTGCGCCAGACCTGGCGCGGATCACATCGCATCACCGTTTGTGACGGCTTACAGGAGCAGGCCGCCATCCACGGGGATCGTCTGGCCCACGATGTAGGCGGCCAGCGGCGAGGCGAGGAAGAGACACACGCCCGCGATGTCCTCGGGCGTGCCAAGCCGCCCGAGCGGGATGCCCTGGAGGCTGGCGGCGAGCCGTTCGGGATTTTCCGTCGTGACCTTGGTGAGCTTGGTGTCCACAAGGCCCGGCGCCACGCCGTTGACGCGCACGCCCTCGCGCGCCCACGCCTGCCCCAAAGTCCCCACGAGCGCCACTGCGCCCGCCTTGGAGGCCGCATACGCCGGGTTGCCCTTCGTGGCGTGAAAGGCGGCGGTGGAGCTGAGTACGATGAATGCGCCGTTGGCCGCGCTGAGCATGGGCTTGAACCGCAGCGCGCACGCCATGACGCTGTTCAGGTTGACGTCGACGACGTCCTGAAAGCCGTCCATCGCGAACTCGCCGCGCTTGTAGCGCACGATCCCCTGCGCGCAGACGACGACGTCCAACGTCTCGAACGGCGCGGCGTACGCCGCCACCGCCGCGAAATCGCTGACGTCCATGCGCGCGTAGCGCAGGCCCTCAAGATCACTGCCCTCCACGCCCGCATACTCCGCGGCGCTGGCGCGCGTGCCCCAGACATGAACCGTAGCGCCGCGCGCGCGGAATGCATGCGCCACGCCGTTGCCGATCCCGCTCGATCCGCCCACCACCAGCACGGTCCGGCCGCTGAAATCGAGATCGTTCATGGTGGATCCTGCAGGTGGGCGTCGAGAAACGTGAGAAAATCACGCCAATCGGCGGTGGTCACGCCGTGGCGTCCGCCCCGCAGCACGAAGGCGAGTTCGGCGTCGAGGGTGCGGTCGGCCATGGCGGCTTGATCGAGGCCGCGCACGCCGAACAGCTCGTAGACGGGGTCGGCGCCCCTCGCGGCGCGGAAGGCGCCTTCCGGATCGGACCAGCGGTCGCGCCGGGCGGCCCCGAGAAAGACCGGACGCGGCGCGAGCAGCGCCAGCAACTGGTGCTGATCCACCGGGATCTCTTCCTCCCGTCCCGCCCAGCCGGCGTAGGCAGGAGCGAACCAGTGCGGGTAGGCTTCGGTGATCTGGGCGACAGACTCACCTGCGTAGCTGCGCGTGAGTGTGGCCCCGCCCTTGCCGGACTGGTGGGCGATGACCGCCGCGATCCGCGGATCGAAGGCGCCGGCGAGCAACGCCGACTTGCCATTGCGCGAATGCCCCCAGATGGCGATGCGCGCCGGGTCTATGCGCGGGTCCTGCGCCAGAACGTCCGTTGCGCGGGAGTAGAGCCACGCCCACACGGCGATGGCGCCGGGCCTCTGTGAAACCGGCGCATCCCCGGCGAACTGCGCAAGCCCGGCCGGCGCGTCCGCCGCCACGTCGGCGACTACATCCCCCGCATAGAACAACGCCACCGCATACCCGCGCGCGATGATCTCGGCGAACGGGGGGCCGTTGGTGTAGCGGCCGAACACCGCCTCGATGAGCGGCCCCGCCAAGCGGGAGTGGCACGCCCCCATCACGGACGTCAGCGGCATGGCGACGGTGGTGGGCCGGTCGCTGAAGGCGGTACGGTTGCCGCAGAAATTCTGCATCACGACAACGGGGTGCGGGCCGGCGCCCTTCGGCGTCACCAACACCATGTTGAACACGTCGCGCGGCGTGACGCGCACCGTCCACTGCTCTGCGGCGGCGTCGGGGCCGATCATGCGCGTGACGACCGGAACGCGGCGCTCGACGCGCGCGGCCATGGGCGCCGGCATCCGCCCGTAGACGTGTTCCTCCAGCGCGGCGCGGATCAGCGGCGCACGCCGGGTCGTCCACTCCTGCGCCGTCTGGACCGGACCATCGTCGCCGAACGCTGCCAGCACCGGCGGGCGCGCCGGCGGGCCGGCGTAGCGCATGTCCACTGCGGGCAGCAGCGTGTTCACGCAGCCAACGACCCCCGCTGCGAGGAGCGCGATGCCGGCCAGCGCGAACGGCGCCCAGCGTCTGCGGCGCTTTTGCAGTCGCTCCGTCATGTGGCCCCATCCCCGATTTCGAGGTTACGTGTTCTTGCCGATCCTGCGATCCCGCTCCGCCGCGATCCGCAACCGCAGCGCGTTCAGCTTGATGAAGCCCTCGGCGTCGGCCTGATTGTAGCCGCCCGCCTCGTCGAAGCCGACAAGGGCCTTCGAATAGAGCGAGTACGGCGAGGACCGGCCGACCACCGAGACCCCGCCCTTGTATATCTTCAGGCGCACCTCGCCGGTTACACTGTCCTGGGAAGCGTCGATGGCCGCCTGCAACATGCGCCGCTCCGGCGTCCACCAGAACCCGTTGTAGATGATGCTGGCGTACCGGGGCATCAGTTCGTCCTTCAGGTGCATGGCGCCCCGGTCGAGCGTGATGCTCTCGATGGCGCGGTGCGCGTGCCACAGGATCGTGCCGCCGGGCGTCTCGTAGAAGCCGCGGGATTTCATGCCCACGTAGCGGTTCTCCACAAGATCGAGGCCGCCAACCCCGTTGGCACCGCCGAGGTCGTTCAGCGCCTTCAGAAGCGTGGCCGGGGAGAGCTTCACGCCGTCTATGGACGCCGCATCACCCCGCTCAAAACCGATGGTGACGTATGTCGCCTTGTCGGGCGCTTCCTCGGGGGTGATGGTGCGGCGGTCCGCGCGCTTGGTCACGATGTCGGGGACCTCAACGTCGGGATCCTCCAGCACCATGCCCTCGGACGAGGTGTGCAGGAGGTTGGCGTCGATGGAGAACGGCGCATCCTGTTCCTTGCCCTTGGCGATGGGGATGCCGTGCTTCTTGGCGTAGGCGATGAGATCGGGCCGGCCCTGGAAGTCCCACTCCCGCCACGGCGCGATCACCCGCACATCGGGCTTCAACGCGTAGTAGGACACCTCGAACCGCACTTGGTCGTTCCCCTTGCCGGTAGCCCCGTGGCAGACCGCGTCGGCGCCCACCATGTTGGCGATCTCGATCTGGCGCTTTGCGATCAACGGACGGGCGATCGACGTGCCGAGCAGGTACTGCCCTTCATAGACCGTGTTGGCGCGAAACATCGGAAAGACGAAGTCCGCCACGAATTCCTCGCGCAGATCGTCGATGAAGATGTTCTCCGGCTTGACGCCCATGGCGAGCGCCTTCTCGCGCGCGGGCGCCAGTTCCTCGCCCTGGCCGAGATCGGCGGTGAACGTCACCACCTCGCAGCCGTAGGTGTCCTGCAGCCACTTCAGGATGATCGACGTATCGAGACCGCCGGAATAGGCGAGGACGACCTTCTTGACGGGAGCAGGCACGGGCAAACCTCGTAGGCAGATGCGCCGGAGGCATAGCGCCCCCCAACCCCCTCGCCAACCCGGCCTTCAAAACTGCGCGCGAGGCCGGTCCCTGATCCACTTCGACAGGACCCATTTCTCGCCCGATGTGGGCGCGAGGCCCGCGTGCAGGGTGCGCTTGTCGACGGCGCCCGCCGGGTCGACGTTCATGAAGAGGATGGCGTCGCCCGCCTGACCGCGGTGGCGCAGGCCGATGTGCGGGAAGTCCGTCTCGCCGCCACCATACCCGTCGTTCAGGTAAACGATGAAAGTGGCCACGCGCTGGCCCTCCCGCCGCACCATCTCCGCGAACTGCGGCGAGGCCGCGGGATCGGTGAAATCGTAGTGCGGCTGGTAGCTCTGGCCGGGCGCGTAATGCAGGACGTTGGCCGGTTCCTGGTGGGTGACGGGAATGCCTGTGGCCATGGCGATGCGCGCCTGCACGAGCTGGACGATGACATCCGTCTCCAACAGCGTGAACCCCATGCCGGAGTTGGTGCGGTGTCCGTGGTGGATATCTCCGGCCGCCGGGGACTGGACCTGCGCCGGCGACAGCTTGGGCCGCGCGCGCTCCATGATCCAGGCGCAGACGGCCTTGGGAAGGAACTGCTCGAAGACGAAGATGCGCGGTGCATCAGAGACCGCCCGCGGCGGCGCTGACCGCAGCCACGCGCCGACATCGATCGACACGCGCGCCTGCGTCCATGGCGCGGCGGCGCCGTCGCTGCGCACTTGTTCGCCGAGCCCCGCGTCCCCCACGAGGAGGCCGATCTGTTGGCGTGCGCGTTCATCGCCCTGGCGCGCGGCGCGGAAGAGATAGTCGAGTGCGGCGGACCAGCTTTGCGGTCGCATCTGACCGGCCGCGCACAGGACCGCCATGATCCCGCAGGCCTGGGCGTCGCCCTCGTCGGCGGCGATGGCCAGCATCTGCACGCCCTGGCTGGGCATCTGCGGCGCGCCGCGACCGGTGAGCAGGCGGGCGCCGAGGAGGGTGAGCGACGGAAGATGTCCGCCATCGGCGGCGCGCTGCAGCCACTGCAAAGCGAGGTCGTGCCGGCCCTCCCGGTCGAAGACCCGCGCGAGCGCCATCTGCGCATCGCCGTCGCCCTGGGCGGCGCGGCTTCGCAGGGTCTCGACGTCAATCGCGGTCATCGGCGGGCTCCGCGCCGCCGGGGCGCGGACGGCCAGCGACGCGCCAGTATATCCACCCCGCCACGGCGCCGACCAGAAGGGGAAGCACGATGAGACCGGCCAAAGCCTCCCCTGTCATTGCCCGTCTCCGATGGGCGCCAGCAGACGCACGGCGGAAAGCACGGCGGCGAGGGCGACCATGCCCGCCAGCGCGCCGGCTAGGATGTCGGCCTGCGGACGGGGCCATCGGCGCCGGCGGATGAGCCACACGGCCGCCAGCGCCACCGGCGCGCTGAACAACGGCGCAAGGATGACGCCCCCGACCGCCAACGGCCGCCAGAGGTTCAAGAACACCCACCAGTCCGCCGGGGCAAAGGGCGCAAACAGCGCGGCTTCGCGCACGAGGAGAAATCCGACGACGAGCGTGGCGGCGATCACGCCCGCCGCGAGCGCCGCCGCAAGCCACGCCGCCACGCCGCGCGCGGCCCGCCCCGGAGCGAGCCAACGCAACGGCGGCGCCGTCACACCATCACCTGATTGCCGAGCTCGACGGCGCGGCCGCTGGGAATGTGGAAGAAGTCGGTGGCGTTGGTGGCGTTGCGCGCGAGGAAGACGAACAGGTGGTCCTGCCAGAGCGGCATGCCGCTCTTTTCGGACGGAATGATCGTGCGCCGCGACAGGAAGAACGACGTCTTCATGATGTCGAACTTCAGGCCGTGCTTGCGCGAAGCGGTGAGCGCCTTGACGACGTTGGGCGTCTCCATGAAGCCGAACGTCAGCGTGACCCGACGCACATCCGGCATGAACTCCTCGATCTTGACGCGTTCGCTGTCCGGCGCGCGGGGCGTCTGCAAGGTCTTGACGGTCAGGACGATGATCGTCTCGTGCAGGACCTGGTTGTGCTTGAGGTTGTGCATCAGCGCGGCGGGCGCGACGTCGGGATCGCCGGTGAGGAAGATCGCCGTGCCCCGCACCCGGTGCGGCGGATGGTGCGACAGCGTCTCGAACAGCTTGGCCAGCGGTTCGTCGCGCCGGGTCTGCTCCGCCAGGAGCCTCGTCCCGCGCACCCACGTCCAGATGATGGTGACAAGCCCGAGCGCGAGCAGCAGCGGCACGTAGCCGCCATGCAGCAGTTTGAGCATGTTGGACGAGAAGAAAATGCCCTCGATGATCAGGAACGGGGCCGCAATGGCCACCGCCATCCACAGGGGCCGCTTCCACAGCTTCCACACCACGATCAGCATCATGAGCGTGCTCATCATCATCTCGCCGGTGATGGAGATGCCGTAGGCGGCGGCCAGCGCGGTGGAGCTGCCGAAGGACGCCGCCAGGATCAGCACGCCCGCGAGGAGGAACCAGTTCACCTGGGGCATGTAGATCTGGCCGAACTGGGTCTCGCTCGTTCGCCGGATCTCCATGCGTGGAAGAAGGCCGAGCTGGATCGCCTGTTGGGTCAGGGAGAAGGCGCCGGAAATCACCGCCTGGCTGGCGATGATCGCGGCGATCGTGGCCAGCACCACCAGCGGCAGGCGAAGGACGTCCGGCGCCATCAGGAAGAAGGGATTGTAGGACCAGTATGGCGCACTGTCCTCGCCCGCGGCCCTGGCCGCAGCCTGGTCGGCGGCGAACATGGCGTTGACGTTCTCCAGGTTGTGCAGCGTGAAGGCGCCTTGCCCGAGGTAATTCAGCGTCAGCGCCGGCAGCACGAGGAGCCACCACGCGGCGCGGATGGGCTTACGCCCGAAATGTCCCATGTCCGCGTAGAGCGCCTCCGCGCCCGTCACCGCAAGGAACACCGACCCGAGCACCACGAACGTCAGGAACTGGTGGTCGATGGCGAAGACCACGGCGTGATAGGGGTTGAGGGCCCCCACGATGGTGGGGTCGTCCATGATGTGCCAGGCGCCCAGACCCCCAAGAACCAGAAACCACAGGATGGTGATCGGTCCGAAGTAACGTCCCAGCCGCCCGGTGCCCCGGCTCTGGATGATGAAGAGGCCGATCAGGATGCCGATGCCGATGGGCAGGACGAACCGTTCGATGCCGACCGCCTCCAGCGATGGCACCTGCTTGAGCCCCTCCACCGCCGACAGCACGCTCATGGCCGGCGTGATGATGGCGTCCCCGTAGAACAGGGAGGCGCCGACGACGCCGACGATGAACAGCCACGGCGTGCGCCGCCCGAGGGCGCGCTGGGCCAGCGCCATCAGCGAGAGCGTCCCCCCCTCGCCCTTGTTGTCCATCTGCATGACGATGATGACGTATTTCAGCGTCACCACGATCATCAGCGCCCAGAACACAAGCGACACGATGCCGAAGACTTCGGCCCGCAAGGCGCCGTCCTGCGCCACGTGCGCGAGGGACTCCCGGAAGGCGTAGAGCGGGCTTGTCCCGATATCGCCGTAGACCACCCCCACCGATCCCACCACAAGCGACAGGAACGAGCCGTGGCCCGTGCGCCCGTGGGACTCGCCCGCGGGTCCGCTCCCGCCGCCGGCGGTGGTTTTCGACTGAGCAGATTGGGGCGACGGCGCCTCGGTTTCCCCTTGCGCCATGGGCATACCATCCTCTCGACCGGCCATGGTCCGGCCGACGGTGGACGCGCCGATACTCCGTTTCGCGGCGGGCCGCAATGCGCCCGGGAGACGGTTCTCGCAGCTTAGAAGTCCGTGGCGATGCCCCGGCGCTCCCAATCCCCGAACCGCGTGGGTTCAGCGCCCGCGGGCCCGCCATGTTCGGCCGCCGGCGCCGCCGCCACGGCGGCTTCCCGGCGCGCCTGCGCTTCCGCGAGCGCCCGGAGCGCCGCCGGCGAAAGCGGCTTGCGCGGCGGCTCCGCCGGGGGATCGGCGGGGTGATCCGGCGTCGGCCCGGGGTCGTTCAACTCATTGTAGGCCATCTGGAACCCTCATCGACGCCCTATATATGTGCCCGACGGAGGTAATCGGAACGCATGAACCACACCAAGACCTTTGTCCTGCTCGCCGCCCTTACGGCGCTGTTCGTTGGCGTCGGCTATCTTGTGGGTGGCGCGGCCGGCATGGCCATCGCGCTGGGCGTGGCCGTCGTGATGAACGCATTCGCCTACTGGAACGCCGACAAGATCGTGCTCGCCCAGTACGGCGCGCAGCCGGTGGACATGAGCCACCCCTCGCCGCTCGTACGCACGTACGTGGCCGATACGCTTGAGCTGGCGGAGCGCGCCGGCATGCCCGCGCCGCGCATCCTGATCATCGACAGCGACCAGCCCAACGCCTTCGCCACGGGCAGGGATCCAGCGCACGCCGCCGTCTGCGCCACAACCGGGCTCCTGCGCATGCTCGACCGTGAGGAGATCCGGGGCGTCATGGCCCACGAGCTCGCCCACGTCCAGAACCGCGACACCCTGACAATGACCGTCACCGCGACCATCGCGGGGGCCGTGGCCATGCTGGCAAACTTCGCCTTCTTCCTGAGCCCGCGCGACCAGAACGGCCAGTCGAACCCCATCGCGGGCCTGCTCATCATGTTGCTTGCGCCGCTGGCGGCCTCGGTCGTGCAGATGGCGATCAGCCGCTCGCGCGAGTACGAGGCCGACCGCGTCGGGGCGGCGATCTGCGGCGATCCGCGGGCGCTGGCGAGGGCGCTGGAGAAGATCGAGCAGTACGCCCACGGTCGCATGAACGTCGGCGCCGAACGCAATCCGGCGACGGCGCACCTGTTCATCATCAATCCGCTCTCCGGCCGGGGCGCGGACAACCTCTTCTCCACGCACCCCGCGACGCGCAACCGCATCGCCAAGCTCTATGAGATGGCTGGCGGCCTCCCTGACGCGGCGCCGCGTGCGCCCATCGCCATGACGGAAGGCGCGCCGGGTCCATGGGGTGAGCGGCGCCGGGGGCCGTGGGGGTGACGACGGCCGCGGGCGTCGCCACGGCCCGCCGGGCCGCTGCGGTCCTCGTCGCCGAGGTGCTCGACCATGGCCGCACGTTGGACGACGCGCTGGCCGCCTCGCGCAGCTTCGCGGCTCTGGAGGGCCGTGACAGGGCGTTCGCCCGGGCCATCGCCAGCACCACCCTGCGGCGCCTGGGCGGCGTGGACGAAATCCTTGGCGGGTTCCTTCAACGGCCGCTGCCGGAGTCCGCCGCGCTTGCCCGCGGCATCCTGAGGACCGGGGCCGCGCAACTGCTGGCGATGGGGTCGCCGCCGCACGCGGTCGTCTCCGAAGCGGTGGCGGTGGCGCACGCCGCCCGTAACGCCGCGCCCTACGCCGGGCTGATCAACGCCGTACTGCGGCGGGTGGACCGGGAAGGTCGGGACCTGTTCTCAGCCCTGCCACCGGGCGCCGACCTGCCCGACTGGATCTTCGCCCGCTGGCGCGCCGCCTACGGCGACGACGCCGCCGCCGCCATCGCACGCGCCCTGCGGGCCGAACCGCCGCTGGACATCACGCCCAAGAGCGACGTGGACGGCTGGGCCGCGCGGTTGGGCGGAAAGGTGATCGACGGGCGGACCGTTCGGCTGGACAGCGGCGGCGATGTTGCGGCGCTCCCGGGCTTCGCCGAGGGCGCGTGGTGGGTGCAGGACGCGGCGGCGTCCGCCCCCGTGGGGTTGCTGGGCGACGTGGCGGGCCTCCGGATCGCCGATCTTTGCGCAGCGCCCGGCGGCAAGACGATGCAGCTCGCCAACGCCGGGGCCTCCGTCACCGCCGTCGACGTGTCCAGTCATCGGCTGGGCCGCGTGCGGGAGAACCTCGCCAGGACCGGTCTCCCCGCCGATCTGGTGGAAGCAGACGTCCTCTCCTGGGCCCCGGACGCGCTGTTCGACGTGGTTTTGCTGGACGCGCCATGCTCCGCCACCGGCACGCTGCGCCGCCATCCCGATGTGGCGTGGTTGCGCCGCCCTGCGGACATCGCCGCCCTCGCCGCCATCCAGGCGGCCATGCTGGACCGCGCCATTGCGCTAACCCGCCCGGGCGGACGCATCCTCTACGTGGTCTGCTCCCTGGAGCCGGAGGAAGGACCGGGGGCGATCGAGGCGGCGCTGTCGCGTCACAGCGGCGCGGTTGCGCCGGCGGAGCCCGTGCTGCACACCACCCCGGCATCGCGCCCCGACGAGGGCGGGATGGACGGGTTCTATGCGCGGGTCCTCACCCGCACCTAGACCGCCCGTCACGGCCTTCCCTGTACCGCCGCCGCCGATGACCGACGTTCCCGATGACTGGTGTTGACCGAGACGACGCGCCTTTCGACAAGGCCGACCCCACCCGTCCCGCGCGTGCGCCTAAGCCTCGGGATGCGGCGACTCTGATCCTGCTGCGCAAGACGCGGGGCGAAACCACCATCCTCATGGGCCAGAGGGCCAAGGGGCATGTGTTCATGCCGGACAAGTGGGTGTTTCCAGGGGGGCGGGTCGACCGGTCGGACTCGGTGGCCCCGGCGGCGAGCGAGCTGCGTGACGTTGTGGAGGCGCTGCTCCGGCGCGACAGCGGCCCCCGCCATCCGCGGGCGTTCGCACTGGCCGCCGTCCGCGAGACCTTCGAGGAGACGGGGCTCGTCGTCGGCCGGGCGGGCGCTCCGGCGGGCAAGCCGCCCCCGGGGTGGGTCGAATTCGCCGCCTGTGACGCAAGCCCGGAACTGCACAAGCTGGACTTCATCTGCCGCGCCATCACCCCGCCCTATCGCCCTCGCCGGTTCGACGCGCGATTTTTCATGGCCTGGGCCGATGACGTCCTGCTGGACGACCGCGCCCATTTCGCCGGCGGGGAACTCATGCACACGAAGTGGTTCACCATGGCCGAGGCGTTGGCGCTCGATCTACCGAACGTGACGCGGTTCGTGTTGGGCGAGGTCTCAGCCAGGCTATCCGGCGCCGATCTTGAAGGCCCGCCGTTTCTCCGCTGGACACGCGCCGGCCACCGGATGGACAGGCTCTGAACCAGGCCCGGAAAGACAGCGATGATCCACGATGGGTTTCCCGCCGGGCTGATCCCCGGGCATCTCCGGTCCCGGCTGACCGCCGTGGCGCAGGGCGCCTTTTGGGCGGCGTGCGCGGTGGTGCTGTGGTCGACGCTCTCGGATACGGACGGGCTCTCCGAGGGCTTCTGGGACAAGGGGCTGCACTTCACGGCC
This sequence comes from Hyphomonadaceae bacterium, assembly GCA_033764865.1. Taxonomy (GTDB): domain Bacteria; phylum Pseudomonadota; class Alphaproteobacteria; order Caulobacterales; family Aquidulcibacteraceae; genus VFBF01. The sequence goes on along the minus strand of JANRIM010000035.1, from coordinate 6,598 downwards.
CTTTATGCCCTCGCCGTCCTCGGGGCGGTGGCCTTTCCGACCCTTCGGCTGCGATGGATCGGGTTGGGACTGCTGGCCTTCGGCTTGGGGATCGAGGCGCTTCAGAAGCTGCCGTTCGTGGATCGGGACGCTTCGTGGGCGGATTTCCTGGCCGATGGGGCGGGAGTGGCCTTCGGGCTGGCGCCGATCGCGTTGGACCGATTGCGCCGGGCGCTCGCCTAGCGGTTTCGCCGCCGCCGGTTGACATAGGGCGCGTCGCCAGTATGGTCCGCGCCTTCGTTTCAAGGGCGCCCGCGCTATGGCCAAGCCGACCACCATCAAGATCCGTCTCAACTCGTCCGCCGGGACGGGCTTCTTCTATGTCGCGAAAAAGAACCCGCGCACCAAGACGGAGAAGCTGAAGTTCAAGAAGTACGATCCTGTCGTGCGCAAGCACGTGGAATTCGTCGAAGGCAAGATCAAGTAGGCGATAAGCCCCCATGCAAGCAAAGGGCGTGGACGGTGACGTCCGCGCCCTTTTTCGTCGGCTGGCGCCCTAGCGGCCCACGGTCGTCAGCGTCCAGAAGGCGCCCATGATGATGCAGGCCGCCACCGTGGACACCGCGAGGATGGTCAGAAGATGCGTCCCGCGCGAGCCGGCGCGCGCCTCCACCGGCGTCAGTTCCACATGATCTTCCACCTGTTTCATGGTCGTCGCTCCTGTGACGACCAGGAAACGACCCGCCCCTCGGTTGGGTTCCCCGCTAAGCTTTGCCCGCCTGGTGCTTGGCGATGGTGGAGAGCGCAGCGCTCATGGAGGCCTTCATGAAGTCCTCCGCGTTGCCCGTGGCCCAATCGAAGCTCTGCTGGCGCTGATCGTTCATGCCGTTGATAGCCGGCGTCACGAAGCGACGCCACAGGTCGTAGCTTTGCTTGGTTTTGTCGAAGTCCGCCCAGTTGTGGGCCAGTTGCAGGAACACGCCGAAGTCCCCCTGCTTGGCGCGCAGGCGCTTGATCTGCGCAATGGCGTCGTCCGGGGTGCCCACCACCGCCACACCGTCCTCCACCATGTTCCGGATGGGATCGCCTTCGCGGCTCATCATCTGGCCCGCAGGGTTGATGCGGCTGAAATAGTCGAGCCACTGGCGCACGCCATGCTCGATATTGGCCCACGCCTCCTCGCGCGTCGGCGCGATATGCACCGGCCCCACCAGCCGCAGGCGCGCGGGGTCCATGGTCTTGCCATGGGCGGCGGCGGTCTCGTTGGCGATCTTCCAGTTGATGCCGAGCGCGTCATAGCCGCCGGCCTGCGTCGCCGCCACGCAGAGCATGCCGAAGCCGTGCTTGCCCGCCAGCTTGCCGCCCGAGGGCGTCACGGAGGACGCCACCGCGATTTCCGGATGCGGCCACGTATAGGGCTTCAGTTGGCAGGTGGCGTTCACAAGCGTGAACCAGTCCGTCTTCATGGTGACGCGCTCTCCCGCGAACAGCCGCAGGATGACCTCGATGGCCTCCACCATGCGGTCTCGCTGGGTGGCGGGATCGATGCCCATCTGGAACGCGTCCGACGGCAACAACCCGGGACCCACGCCGAACATGACGCGCCCGCGGGTCTGGTGATCGAGTTGCAGGATGCGGTTCGCGGCGGTGAGGGGGTGGTGATACGGCAGCGACATCACCCCGGTGCCCAGCCGGATGCGCTGGGTGCGCTCCGCCGCCGCCGCGATGAACAACTCGGGGCTCGCAATGATCTCGAAACCGGCGGAATGGTGCTCGCCGATCCAGGCCTCCTCGTAGCCCAGCCGGTCCAGATGCTCCACGAGTTCCAGATCCCGCTGGATGCACAGCGTGGGATCCTCGTGGATCGGGTGGAACGGCGCGAGGAAAATACCGTCCTTAAGCCGCATGCTCATATGATCGTCTCCCACTTGATGTGTCTTGTTTCGCGTTAAGCGCGATCCGCGAAGATCGCCTTGGCGGCGGCGTAGTCGGCCTTGCCGTTCGGGGCGCGCGGCGTGACCGGCGCCAGCACGACCTTCTTCGGCGCCTTGTAGGGGGCGAGCCGGTCGCGCACGTGCGCGATGAGCTCCGCCTCGCCCGCCTGGGCGCCGTCGACGAGACTGGCCACCGCCGCCACCGTCTGGCCGAAACGCGGATCCGGCATGCCGAACACCAGCGCGTCATGCACGGCGGGGTGTGTCTTGAGGGCCTCCTCCACCTCCTCAGGATAGATCTTCTCGCCGGCCGAATTGATGCAGTGGCTGCCGCGACCGAGCAGGCGGATGGTCCCGTCGGCCTCGACGGTGGCGTGATCGCCGCTGATGATGTGGCGCTCACCGCCGATCATCACGTAGACTTTCGCCGTGCGTTCGGGATCCTTGTAGTAGCCGAGCGGCAGATTGCCGAACTTCGCCACACGCCCCACTTCGCCCGATCCTGGCGTCACTTCCGTCAGATCGTCGCGCACAACCTTGGTGGCCACCACCTCGAAACGCGCCTCGGAGGGCGGCAGGTCACGGGTGACGATCGCAGTGCCAAGGCCCGTCCCCTCGGATGCGCCGAAGCTGTCGGCGAGGATGGCGTTGGGCATGAACTCAAGCAGGCCGGATTTGACGTCGGGACTCCACATCATGCCGCTCGACAGCATGGAGATGACGCACGTCACGTCATAGACGCCGCGCCGGGCGCGCAAGACATCGAGCAAGGGACGCGCAAAAGCGTCGCCCACGATGATGATGCCGCCGGCGCGATGACGGTCAACGGCGGCGATCACGGCCTCGGGGTCGAAGGATGGCGCGCGTGTGATCATCACGGCGCCGCCCCGCGTCAGCGTGGTGACGGCGCTGAACAGCCCGGTGCCGTGCATCAGGGGCGGCGCGACGAAAACGGGATGGCGCCCGACGCCGGCCTTGATCTGCGCCATGAGGGCGTCAAGGTCCGCGGGCGGTTCCATGCCGAACGCCGGCGCGCGCCCGGCGGCGTTGGCGCCCCAGAAGGCGCTCGACGGCCACATGACGCCCTTCGGCAAGCCCGTGGTGCCACCGGTGTAGAGCAGAAAGATGTCCTCCGGATCGCGCGTGATGGACAACGGTGCGCCGTCGCCCGCCACCAGCTCGTCGTATGCGCGGGCCCCGGCGATCGCGCCGCCGCCCACCTGCACCCACTGCGTCACCCCACGTGCGCGCGGCATCAGCGCCTGCACCTTGTCGGCGAACTCAACGCCGAAGATCACGCACTCAGCGTCCGAGTTTTCGAAGATGTACAAAAGCTCGTCCCCGCCGTAGCGGTAGTTGACGTTCACGTGGGCGAGCCGGCCCTTGAACGACGCAGCGAGCGCCTCGACGTACTCGGGACAGTTGCGCATGTAGAGCGCGACCTTCGCCCCTTCGGCGAGCCCCGCCTCCCGCAACGCGCGCGCCAGTGCGTTCGAGCGCCTGTCGAACGCGCCCCATCCGGTCACTTCGCCATCGCACAGGATCGCTGGATCGTCGGGCGCGACGGTGGCCGCCACCCTGTCCAGCACGTCGCCCAGATTGACGCTCACAACGCCTCCCGTTGTTCTTTTGCGGCAACCTTGGCAGGGTCTTGATCAAACGCAAAGGGAGGAAGCGATGCGCGCCGCGGTATTCAAGGAGACGGGCCGCCCGCTTGCGGTGGAGACGCTCCTGCCCCCGAAGCCGGGGCCTCGCGATCTCATCCTCAAGGTCCGCGCCTGCGGCATCTGCGGGTCCGACCTTCACATGACGGAAAGCGGCACGATGATGCCTTTGCTGTCCGGCGCGGTGATGGGGCACGAATTTTCCGGAGAGGTCGTGGAAGTGGGTTCGGCTCTTGCCGGTTCCTGGAAGGAAGGCGCGCGTGTGGCGGGCTTTCCATACCTGTGCTGCGGCGACGCTTCTCCCTGCGTCAATGTCGGATACGGGGCCGCCGCCTGCGGGAAGGGCATGCCCATCGGTCTGGGTCAAAGCCACGGCGCCTATGCGGAGTTCGTCCGCGTCAGCGCAAGCGGCGCGTTTCGCCTGCCGGACGTGGTTTCCTTCGAGGAAGGCGCACTGGTGGAGCCTTTGGCCGTGGGGCTGCACGCGGTGGACAAAGGCCGCGTCCAGCGCGGCGAAACCGTCCTGATCATCGGCGCCGGGCCGGTGGGGTTGGCGGTGGCGCTGTGGGCGAAGTTCTCCGGCGCGCGCGACGTGATCGTCTCCGAGCGCGCGCCCGCCCGCATCGCCATGGCGCAACGCTTCGGCGCCACGGACGTGGTCGATCCCGGCCAACCGCTTGCCACGCAAGTGGAGAAGATCGCCGGCAAAGGGCCCGACGTCATCTTCGAGTGCGTGGGAAACGCCGGCATGCTCAACGAGGCGATGCTGGCGGCGCCCCGGCGCGCGCGTCTCGTTGTGGCCGGCGTATGCCAGGGTATGGATTCGATCATGCCGCTGGTCGGCATCATGAAGGAGCTGAACGTGCAGTTCGTGCTGGGCTACACGGCGCAGGAGTTCGATTTCGTGATCGAGATGCTGGCGCGTGACCGCATAGAGGCGGCGCACATGATCACCGACCGCATCACGCTTGACGCCCTGCCGGAAGCCTTCGAAGCCCTTCGCCGGCCCAGCACGCAGTGCAAAGTGATGGTGGAGTTCTGAGATGGCGCTGTCGGTCGCGGCCTGGAACGTGAACTCGATCAACGCGCGATTGCCGACGGCGCTGGCGGTGCTGAAGGCCATCGACGCCGATGTGGTGTGCCTGCAAGAACTGAAGTGCGAAGATACCCGCTTCCCGACGCCGGAGATCGAGGACGCAGGCTACAACGTCGTCACCCACGGGCAGAAAACGTACAATGGCGTCGCCATCCTCTCGCGGCACCGGATCGAGGACGTCGTCCGCGGACTGCCGGGGATGGAGGGCGACGATCAGGCCCGGTGGATCGAGGCGGTGATCGACGCGCCGGGCGGCGTTGCGCGCATCGCCTCCCTCTACGCCCCCAACGGCAATCCCCCGGGCTCGGAGAAGACCGCCTACAAGCACCGCTTCATGGACGCGCTTGTGGCGCACGCGCAGGCGCGGCTTGCGCTGGAGGAGCGTTTCGTCATCGCCGGCGACTACAACATCATTCCGCGCGAAGCGGACTGTCACGATCCCCGCGCCTGGGAGGGAGATGCCCTGTTCCTGCCGGAGAGCCGCGCGAAATATCGGGCGCTGGCGAACCTCGGTTACGTGGACGCCTACATGCAGGCTGACGGCGCCCCCCACCGCTACACGTTCTGGGACTATCAAGCGGGCGCCTGGAACAAGGATCACGGCATTCGCATCGACCACCTGATGTGCAGCCCGCAGGCCGCTGATCGCCTCGACCGCGTGCACATCCACCGCGATGCCCGCGCGATGGAAAAGCCGAGCGACCACGTCCCTATCGTGGCCTCGTTTCGTTAGGGACGACCGAGCAGCGGGGCGATTTCCGCCGTCAGCACGGCGTCCATGAGTTTCATCACGTCAGCGAGATCATCGACGATCCGGCGCGCGCGCCCGGGGTCGGCGAGCGGCTTGAACAGGTCCCCGATCTCGAAACGGTCGGGCGCTTCCACCGCAAGCAGCAGATCCCCCTGCTCGAAGGCGCACCGCAGGTTCTTGCCCTTGTAGTGCGCCTCAAGATCAAGCAGCCGCTCCATGAACACCAGGTGCACCAGATAGCGCGCCTCGACCTGGTCGTCGCTGTAGACCTCGAAGGCGCGCTCGAAGCGGGTATCGCCGAGGCCCACGCGCTTGAGCGCGCCCATTCCGCGCAGCGCGTTGAACACGCCCGCATCGCGGCGCACGATGGTGACGCCGAGAAACGCCTTCGGGAAGGCGATGCGGATCAACTGCCCGCGGAAAACCGTGACGTGGGAGCGCTTGCCGTCCTTGTCGCGCCGTTCTTCCTCCAGCACGGCCTCGCATAGCGAAAAGCGGCGGCCCAGCCGCTCACCGTGGAAAAAATCCTCAAACCGGCACCGGTCGTAGGAGGGCACGAGATTGAGCCCGCGGTAGCGCGGCATCGCCTCCGGCGCCGCGCCTGCGCCGGCGTACGACACGCCCACGGCCTCCGCGATCGCCGCGAGCGTGACGCCCTTCATCTGCGCCCCCACCCTCTGCAGGGGCAGATAGGCGATGGTGTAGGCGACGGCGAGCGCCATGCACGCCACGAACACGGCCACGATGGGATGCTCTGCGACCTGCCACAGACCAATCAACACGGCGCCCACCACCGGCAGGCCGATGGCGAGCCGCTGGCGGAATGTCTTGACGGCTTTCACCCGGTCCTGGTCTCCCGCGACCAGCAGGGGTTCAAGACGCCCCGCATAAAGCGCGTTGAACTGCGCGTCGGTGAGATGCGCGAGATCGATGGTCTGCATGGCGAGAGCGAACTCCCTCACGCGAAGGGGTTGTTGCGGCAGCCGGCCCAGATGGTGACGTTGAGGTTGCGCGCGCGTGCGGCGGGTGCGATGTCGGCCCACTTCGCGGCGCGGGAGAGGCCCTCCGCGCGGTCGGCGACCACATGGTCGCCGTGAAGAACATACTGCACGCCGCCGACCTCCACGCCGTGCCCAGTCGCGTAGATCATCGCCACATCGGCGCGCGCGGAGCG
>JANRIM010000032.1:0-9673 GCA_033764865.1 Hyphomonadaceae bacterium | reverse complement strand
ATTCGGTCTTGCTCCCGGCGGGGCTTGCCGTGCCCCCTTCCTTGCGGTCGGGGCGGTGGGCTCTTACCCCACCGTTTCACCCTTGCCTGTGATCTTGCGATCCATCGGCGGACTGGTTCTCTGTGGCGCTATCCCTGGGGTTACCCCCGGCGGGCGTTACCCGCCGCCGTGTCTGCGTGGAGCCCGGACTTTCCTCGCACGCCTCCTTTCGGACACTGCGCGCGCGACCGTCCAGCCGTCTGGCGCCGCGAATTTATCGCGGGGTGGTGGTGGTGGGAAGGGACAGCGCACAGGTCCCGGCGGACGGTGGCGCCGGACATCCAATTGCGCGCGGTTGCGACCCCTTAATCGACGTCTAGCCGCGCCGCGGCTAGGTGACAGCCACTGTTGGCGATAGGGGCGCTGCGGGGGTAATGTCCACCTGTGGCTTGGGGGGCGACGATGAGAAAAGCTGCGGCGCGGATCGGCTTGGCGTCGATGATGTTTTTCGCCCTCGCATCGGCGGCGGCGGCGCAGGAGCTTGGACCATGTCCACCTGCGCGCGCCATGACCCAGGAAGAGACGCGGTTGTCCATTCGGCTTGAAGACAAGCTGGATGAGATGGCGCCCGACGCCGAGGCGGCGTTGGCGCAACTCGACGAATTGTCTCGGCGCACGGGCGGCACGTGCAGCCGCGACTATGAGGGCTTTCTGCGCCAGAAGTCGAGCTACCGGATTGCGCAGTTGCGCATGGAGGAAGGCGTCGATTTGTTGTTGCAATCCCATGCGCTTGCGGTGCGATTGTGGCCGGACCAGCCGTCCTTCGGCTTGTCCCAACTGGAGCAGGCGGCGCAGTACTACGCGTTCACGGGGCGCACGCGGCAAGCCCGAGATCTTTTGCGTCGGGCGCAGGCGCAAGCGGAACGCGTTCGCGGCCCGAAGAGTTGGAGTGCGCTCAATGTTCAGTCCGCCATAGCAGAACTGGCGGAATTGGAGGGACGTTTCGCAGAAGCGGAAACGATCTGGCGCGCCCGCTTGGCCGTGGCCTCCGATCTGGCTCGAGACCCCAAACAACTGGCCCCGTCCCTGCGGGGACTGGCGACGAATCTCTCGCTCCAGGGCCGCACGGAGGAGGCTCTGGAGTATGCGGGCCGCGCGATCGACTTGACCAGCCGCAACGTCGGCTTCATGGAATTCGACGACTTGGCCCACTCCGTCATGGCGCAGGTGAGCATACTGCGGGCGGCCGGGCGCTTTGCCGAAGCCGAAGCTCAGCTTGGCGCCATCGAGTCCTTCGAGAAAGGCCTGACGGTGCGCCCGCTCAAGGATTTTGCGCCGCAGCTTCTCGAAGAAAGAGCCTATCTCTACGCTTCGCGTCGGGACTATCCCCGTTTGCTTCAAGCCGCGACGCAATGGATTTCCTCCACGCCTGTGGACCCGGCGAAGCCTTTGGACACAATCCAGCGCGACGTGCGTGGGTTTCTCCTCGCGCAAGCGCACTACGGACTTGGCGATTACGTTAGCGCCCGCGCCGAGATGGGTCGCGTACGCGGCGCGCTCGCCCGGTTGGGCATTGGCGGCACGCTTAGCAGCGCGCTGGGCGTCCAGTTGTCCCAACTCGAGGCGAGAATTGCGATCGCTTTGGACGACGCGCCCCAAGCCCTTGAGGCGTCAGACCGAGCCTTGCGGGCGGCGCAAAGCGTTTGGCGGGGCGCAAACCCGGGCCGAGTCGATGGATTGTCCGACTCCGCGCTCGGGTTCGCCGCAGCTACCCCGCTGCGTCTTTCGGCGCTCAAACTCGCCGCGCAGCGCCGAGCGATGGCGCCGCGCGCCGCGGTCGAGGCGGCCTTCCTGGCGGCGCAGGCCACACCGAACAATGCGGCCCGGGCGCTGGCGGCGAGCGGCGCCCTTGACGCCGCCGGCCCCGACGGCGCGGCCTTCCGGGAGTACAACGCGCTCACGCGCGAACTCGAAGGCGCCGACCGCCAGCTTGCAGAGTTGTCCGCGCGCAAGGCCGCAGCGATCGCCGACCGCGACGGCGCTCGCCGCCGCAGCCCCATCCGCGATTGGGATGAAATGATGCGCATGGACCCTGAAGTCGTGGCGGCGCAGGCGCGCGTGCTCGGCGCGGACGATGAAGAGCGCTTCTGGCGCGTGCGTCACGCCGACATTTCACGCCGGGTCAGCAACGCCGAAGCGGTACTGCGCGCGCGCGCGCCTCGTCTCGCTGAACTTGCCTATCCCGCGCCTATTCCACTGGCGCGCGCCCAAAGCGCGCTCAAGCCCGATGAGGTGCTCGTGATCGTCCTGCCCGGCGACCCAGACCTCCCCGTAGGTCGCCGCCAGGGCTTTGTGCTGGCCATAACGAGCGAGGACGCCACGTGGGCGCACCACACTCTCGCTCCCGAAGCGACTCGCACCGAGCTGGACGCGCTCCGCAGGTCGGTCGCTACGCCAGAAACACGCTTCGACGTGAGCCGCGCACACGCCATCTACGCGGCGCTCTTTGGCGATCCTGACATCGCGCGCGTCCTCGCCACGCGTCAGACCTGGCTCATCGCACCGCAAGGCGCATTCCTTTCGCTGCCGTTCGCCGCGCTTCCCATGGCGCCCGAGCCGGAGGGAAGGGTCTCCGACGACGCGCGCCTGCGCGCCACCTCATGGCTCGGGCTTGAACGGACATTGGCCGTTTTACCCTCCGTTGCGTCCCTGCAGACTGCGCGCAACCGCACGGCGGGGTCCAGCACTAGGCCCTTCTTCGGCGTCGGCGATCCAGCGTTTGACGGTGCGAGCGCGCCGCCGCAGGTCGCAGCCTCCCCGCGAAGCGTATTCCGGGGTGCGCGGGTCGATCCGGATGCCGTCCGACGGCTGCCGCGGCTACCGGGGACACGTCGCGAAATCGAAGCCTTGGGTCGCATTCTGGGCGCGGGGCCGAACGACATCCTGCTTGGCCCACGCGCAAGCGAAGCGGGCCTTCGAGCGCAGAGCGCGAATCTGGCTTCAGCCCGTATCGTCGCCTTCGCCACTCATGGCCTGATCGGCGGGGAGCTTTCGGCGTCCATCGCCGAGCCGGCGCTTGCGTTGACCCCGCCGGAGCGCACAGGCGCTGTCGCTTCCGAGACCACGTCGTCGAATGACGGCTTGCTCACCGCCTCCGAAGTCGCGCAGATGCGCCTGAATGCCGATCTCGTCGTCCTCTCGGCCTGCAACACCGCTGCGGCCGGAGAGTCCGTTGAGGGCCTCTCCGGCCTCGCGCGGGCATTCCTGGCCGCGGGCGCGCAATCGCTCATCGTTTCCCAGTGGAGCGTATTCGACACCGTCGCCGAGCGGTTGATCCAAAAAACCATTGTCGGGCGCGAGAGTGGCGCGAGCGCCGCGGCGGCGTTGCGCGGAGCAATGCGCGAAACGATGACCGATCCCGTCGCGGGGGGCGCCCATCCAGCGGTCTGGGCGCCGTTCATGATCGTAGGAGCGCCTTAGTCTATGTGCCAAAGCACCGACTCCGCGCCGCCGGACAAGGGTTACCCCTCCTCCAGCGCTTCCACCTGGTCGATTAGGTCGTCCAGCGCGCGCATCATCCCCACGCGCGCCACGCCGTCGAGGGCGTGCGGCGTGAAGCGGCGCTGGACGGCGGTGACGATGGCCTTGGTTTCCTCACTGTAGTGCGCGGCGCGCGGTGAGGCGTCCTCCGGGGCGGCGTAGCCGAAGGCGGCGAGGGCTGCGTGCAGGAAGTGGACGTCCTCGCCGCGGTCTCCGGGTTTGCAGAAGATGCGGTCGTCGGCGGCGTCGACGTCCGGCCACAGGGAAACGCCTGCGTCCGCCAGCCGCTTCCATGGAAAATGCTCGCCGGGATCGGCCTTGCGCGCGGGCGCGATGTCGGAATGGCCAACCACGCGGTGCGGGCCGAGCGCGCGGCGTTTCAGGATGTCGCGCACGAGCGCGATCACCGCGTCGATCTGCGCATCCGGGTACGGCGGCAGGCCGAAGTCGTGCCCGCCGTTGACGATCTCGATGCCGATGGCGCGGGAATTGACGTCGCCGCGGCCTTCCCAGTTCGACTGGCCCGCGTGCCAGGCGCGCTTGTCCTCCGGCACGACGCGGTAGACCGCGCCGTCCTCCCCCACCAGGTAGTGTGCGCTCACGCGCGCGAGCGGCGCAGCGGGATCGATGTCGGCCGGTTGCCAGGGGCCGGGATAATCGCCCGCCTTCGGCGCGGGATCGCAGAGGCGGCGCAGCGCGGTCGGGCCGTCCTGCATGCCGGTGTAGTGCAGCACCACGAGATCGACGGCGCCGGCGCGGGCGTCGAAGTTGGGGGATGGATGGTCGATCATCGGACAGCCTCGCTCAGGCGGGCGCGGGTGACGGCCTGGGCGAGCAGGGCCGCGGCGACCACGAGCGCGGCGGCGATGTAGAACGAGGCGCCCGTCGCCGCATCGCCCGCCGCGTCGATCACGAACGCGAACACGCTGGTGTAGAGCAGCGGCCCGATGAGGCCCGTGAGCGACAGGATCGCGCCGTTGGCGCCTTGCAGCTGGCCCTGCTTCTCCGCCGCCACACGCTGGGACATGAGCGCGTTGAGCGCGGGGCCGGAGAACGCCGACAACGCCCCCAGTGGAATGCCGATGAGGAAATAGAAGCCCGTGGGCGCCCAGCCCTCCACCGCCAGCGCCACCGCCCAGAACGCGAACCCGATGAACAGCGCGTTGCGCTCCCCCCACCGCTTCACCACGGGCCCCACCAGGAACGCCTGCACCAGCACGCTCAAAAGCCCCGACACCGCCAGCGTGATCCCCACCATCTGCGCATCCCACTGGTAGCGATAGCCGGTGTAGAGCACCCACAGCGCGGGGTAGATCTGGTGCGCGAGCTGGCTGAGGAAGTTGACGCCCGACAGCGCGAGCAACCCCGGATCCCCGCGCAGGAACGCCAGCGCGCCGAGCGGATTGGCGGTGCGCCACGTGAACGGCGTGCGCTTGTCCTTCGGCAGCGATTCCGGCAGCACGAAATAGCCGTAGACCACGTTCGCGAACGCCAGCGCCGCCCCCAGCAGGAACGGCAGGCGCAGGTCGATCTGGCCCAGCACGCCGCCGAGGCCGGGGCCGACGATGAAGCCGAAGCTGAACGCCGCGCCCATCAGGCCGAACGCGCGCGCGCGATCCTGCGGGGCTGTGACGTCGGCGATGTAGGCGCCGGCGGTGGCGTGCGTGGCGGCGGTGACGGCGTGGATGACGCGCGTGACGAGCAGCCACCAGAGGTTTTGCGCGAAGGCCATGATGGCGAGGTCCACCGCCAGCCCCGCCGTGGCGACGAGGATGACGGGCCGGCGCCCGTGCGCGTCCGACAGCGCGCCCAGGAGCGGGCTCGCGAACAGCTGGATGAGCGCAAACAGCGTCATGAACGCCCCGGCCCACAGGGCGCCCTGCGCGTCGCCGCCGGCGAACGCCACCAGAAGCTTTGGATAGACCGGGATCGTCACGCCCCAGGAGAGGACGTCGATCCACACCGTGATGAGGATGAACGGCAGGCCCGGCTTTCTCCCGGCGGCGCCGACGGCGGGGCCTGCGTCCGGCGCGGCGCTCTGTGTGGGCGGGACCTCGGCCATGGCGGAGGCTTCCCGCGCGTCGCCTTTCAGGTCAAGCGCTGGCAGGTCAAGCGCGCGGCGACCCGGGCGTCAGCGCGGCGCGGCCGCCTCCACGACCCAGCCCTCGGCGGTGCGGCGCCCTTCCAGCACCGCGCCCGGCGCGCGCTTGCGCGGCGCGGCCCGCAGCACCACCGCCGCCGCCGCCACGATCAGCCCGATGGCCGCCACCGCGGCGGCCGCGATGAACAGCGCCGCCGCCACCAGCACCGCGAACGCCGCGCCCGCCATCCAGGCCAGCGGCGACCAGCGCGGCGCGGCAGGCGCACGCGGCGGGGGAACGAGATCGGCGGCGGGTGTGCTCATGCGACGTATCCTTCCGCGCCAAGTTGACGGAATTCGGGCCCCGCCCGTCAATCGGCGCCGACCGGTGTGGACAATTCTTCACGCACCCGCGCCCATGCGGCGTTGATGGCGGCTGTTTTCTGGGCGGCGATCGCCACAAATTCGGGCGGCGCGCCGCGGGACGCCATGCGGTCGGGGTGGTTTTCGGCCACCAGACGCCGCCAGGCGCGGCGGCATTCCTCCAGCGTGGCGCCGGGCAGGAGGCCAAGCGCGGCGTAGGGATCGTCAGCCTCGGGGCCGAGGTTGGCCGCCCGGATGCGGCGGAACTCCATCTCCGAAAACCCGAACAGCTCCGCGACGCGCTCCAGGTAGGCGATTTCCTGCGGGCCCACGCGCCCGTCGGCGGCGGCGATGTGGAACAGGCCGTCCAGCACGTCCTCCAGCAGGCAGGGCCGGGCGCGGTACTTGCGGCCGATCTGGCGGGCGTAGCTCTCGTAGCCGAGCACCGTCTGGCGGGCGATGGCGAAGGCGCGCCGGAAGGCCGCCTCCTCACCCGGCGGCGGGCGGAACACCCGCGCGGCGGCGGCGATCTCGCTGTCGCTCACCTGCCCGTCGGCCTTGGCCATCTTGGCGGCGAGCCCCACCACCGCGGCCGTGAAGCCCACATCGTTGGGATCGGGCGCGCATTCCTCGGAGAAAGCCGGGGGATCGGCTTCGGGATCGAACGCGCGCGCGGCGAGCGCGACAATGCGGGACCAGACGGACATATCACCTACTTCAGCGCGCCATTGTGCAGCGCAGCGGACCGTTCGCCAATACGCGGGGGGTGAACGGTCGGTTTCGCGGGGCGCAGCAGAGCGCGCCGCTCGGGGCCCGGGGCCGCTAGCTGCGGGGCGGCAGCTCCGCCCGCAGGGCGGCGATCTCGGCGCGCAGGGCGGCCAGGGAGTCCATGATCTCGGCGCGCTCGTCGGCGGCCTTCACCTGCGCGGCCTCGATCTGGCTCAGGTCCTCCGAGATTTCCTCCTGCGCCTCCTCGATCTCGCCCTCCAGTTCGGTGCGCACTTCGGTGATGTCGGCGGCGAGCTCGGTCTTGGCGTCCGCCAGCGCCTGCGCCTGCTCGGACTGCAGCGCGTCGACGATGACCGCGATGAACAGGTTCAGCACCGCAAAGCTCGTGAGCACGATGAACGGGATGAAGAACATCCACGCCCACCAGTGCCGGCTCATCAGGTCGCGCACCACGTCGGACCAGCCGTCGCCGGTCATGATCTGGAACAGGGTGAAGATGGACGCGCCGATGGAGCCGAACTGCGTGGGCGCCTCGGCGCCGAAGATGTCGGTGGTGATCACGGCGGCCACGTAGAACAGCAGCACCAGCACCGCGATGATCGCGCTCATGCCGGGAATGGCCGCAAACAACGCGTCCACCACCCGCCGCAGCGCGGGCACCACCCCGAACAACCGGAACACCCGGATCACCCGCACCACGCGCACCAGCCGGAACACGCGCAGCACCGAGATCTCGGAGTTGGAGCCGAGCAGCAGGATGGACAGCGCCACCACGATGAAATCGAAGACGTTCCAGCCGTCCTTCCAGAACGCGCCCCGGTCGGCGTAGAGCTTGAGCAGGATTTCGCCTGCGAAGATCACCGTCACCAGCGTGTCCACGGCCGCGAGCAGGCCGCCGAACTCGGTGTGCATCGTGCGGTCGGTGTCGAGACCGAGGCAGATGGCGTTGAAGATGATGACGCCGAGGATGGCGTTGCGGAAGCTGTCGGAATGGACGAGGTCGAACGCCTTCACGCGCAGGGGCGACCAGCCCGGGCGCACGGCCTGCCCGGCCGGAGGGCCGGAGGAGGTCGCCACGAAGTTTTCCGGCCCTTTCAACGTCATGGAGCGCCTCATACCGGGCCGCGACGCCGACGCCAAATCGCAAAGCCCCGGTCGGGAACGCGCGCCGCCGGACCGCCCCTTTTTTGCGCGCCGAAAGCTGCGCCATGGGCCGCCGCCGGGCGGCCGATGCGGGGACAGCGCCCCGCCCTCTCCCCCAGGAGCGCAGGCTTCCGGCCCGCCATTTTCCTTACGCGCCAAGCGCAAACCATGCGGGCCGGAGGCCCGCGCTCCTCTTCAATCCCGTGGGTCATGGGGCCGTGCGACGCTCCCCCCATGACCGACGCCCCGCCCGCCCCCGACACTCACCGCCTCCACCGCCTCGCGCTCGCGATGCGCGGCTGGCTGTGGGCGTTCGCGGCGTGGGCGCTGGAGGTCCTGGGGGATCGCTGGCTCGACCGGTCGACGCGGATCTGGATCCGCGCCGAGCTCGCCGCCGCCGAGCGCGACGCGCGCAAGCTCGTCGTGATGATGGCGCTCGCGAAACTCGGCCCGCCGCCCGACACAACGGCCGCCGGATACGCATGCGCCGCCCCTCCCGGCTTTCGTCGACAGGACTCGCGCGCGAGCGTGGAGCGCCTCGTCTGCGGCTGGATTCCGCGCGGACGCGGATCGATCCGCGCGCGGCTCAAAGCATTTCACACGCTGCTCGCCGCGCTCGATCGGCACGCTGCGCGCGTCGCCAAACAGCTGCAACGCGGGTTCCGGCCCGCCGTGCTCGTGCTGGCATGGGTATTCGCAATGGCGTGCGCGGACGCAGCCGATGTGGCCGCCCCCGCGCACGACTCGTCGTGAGGAGGACCGCGGACCTCCGGTCCGCCTCTTCGTTCACGCAAAAAACTGCGGGCCGGAGGCCCGCGCTCCCGAGGCCCCCTCCGGGACCGCGCACCCATGCGCGCCCGCCAGATGACACCCCGCGTCCGCGCGGGTAGGGTCCGGCGCGGGATCGGGAGAGCCATCATGCGGTTGGATGACCAGCGCGAGTCCGGGAACATCGAAGACCGGCGCGGCCAGCGGGGCGGCGGCGGGGGCGGCGGCGGCCTTGGGCTGATCTCGCTCATCGGCAGCCGGTTCGGCATCGGCGGCATCATCATCGCGGGGCTTTTGTTCCTGCTCGCGCCCGCGCCCATCAAGCAGATGCTGCTGGGCATGATCGGCGGCGGCGGGGCCGTGCAATCGGAACCGGGCGTGGTGGGCGCGCCCACGGACGTGGACGGCCAGTTCCTCGCCCGCGTGCTGGGCTCCACGGAGGACATCTGGAGCGCGGAGTTCGCGCGCGGCGCCATGGCGCATTACGGCTACAACGGGCGCGACTATCCCGAGACCACGCTCGTGGCGTTCTCCGGCGGCGTCGGCACGCAGTGCGGCAACGCCACCTCCGCCGTCGGCCCCTTCTACTGCCCCGCCGACCGCAAGGTGTACATCGACACATCCTTCTTCCAGGAGATGAAGACGCGCTTCGAGGCGCCGGGGGATTTCGCCCAGGCCTACGTGATCGCGCACGAGGTGGGCCACCACATCCAGACCGTGCTCGGCATCTCCGAACAGGTGATGCGCGTGCGCCAGCGCGGCGACGAGCGCCTCTCCAACCTCGAGCAGGTCAAGATGGAGCTGCAGGCCGATTGCTTCGCCGGCGTCTGGGGCCGCAAACTCAGCGAGACGACGACCGGGCAGGGCCTGCCGCGCATGGAGGCGGGCGATCTCGAGGAGGGCCTGAACGCGGCCAACGCCATCGGCGACGACACGCTCCAGCGCAAGGCGCGCGGCACCGTGCAGCCTGAGAGCTTCACGCACGGCACCTCCGAGCAGCGCAAACGCTGGCTCAAGCGCGGCTTCGACACCGGCGACCCCGCCCAGTGCGACACCTTCAGCGCGGCGACG
>JANRIM010000029.1:0-1628 GCA_033764865.1 Hyphomonadaceae bacterium | reverse complement strand
CGCCACGCGGGCATACCGGGGTGCGCAGAGCCCCAGCAGCCTTTGCGTCTCGCGCATCCGCGCCGGCGCATTCCCCTCCCGTTGGCCCAGGCGGTAACTGATGTCGCCGGCCATAAACGCCATCTGTTCGGTGAACGCCGCTGCGCGCGGGTCGCGCACGGCGGCCACGATGCGGGTCAGCGTGGCCAGCGCATCTTCCGCGCCGGTGAAATCGTCGCTGATGAGGAGCAGCACGGTGGTGCGCCCCAGCACGAAGGCGGCGTCCAGCAGTCCGCTGAGGTCGCGGGCGCGCGTCGCCACCGCCACGCCCTCGCGCGCGATCGGCTGCGCGCGAAGCAGCGTGGGCGTGGTCTTGTCGGCGTCGACCATCGCTTTCGCACGATCGGCCAGCTGCTGCGCCGGCGTCCGCGGGCCCTGCGCGAGCGCATCGGGGGCGACCAGGAGCGTAGCGACGCCCGCGGCGATCGCGCGACGGCGCGTGGCGCCGGGGTCGGTCACGCGACCACCCGATTCTTCACCAGATCCTCCACCACGCCCGGATCGGCGAGCGTCGAGGTATCGCCGAGATTGGACAGATCGTTCTCGGCGATCTTGCGCAGGATGCGGCGCATGATCTTGCCGGAGCGGGTCTTGGGCAGCCCGGGCGCGAACTGGATTGCGTCGGGCGAGGCGATCGGGCCGATTTCCTTGCGCACCCAGCCCACCAGCTCGCGGCGCAGGTCCTCGCTTTGCGGCGCGTCGAGGTTCAGCGTCACATACGCGTAGATGCCCTGGCCCTTGATGTCGTGGGGAAAACCGACCACGGCAGCCTCCGCCACGTGCGGATGCGCCACCAGCGCGCTCTCCACCTCCGCAGTGCCGAGGCGGTGGCCCGATACGTTGATCACATCGTCCACGCGGCCCGTGATCCAGTAGTAGCCGTCCTCGTCGCGCCGGCAGCCGTCGCCGGTGAAGTACATGCCCGGATAGGCGCGGAAATACGTCTCGAAGAAGCGCTGGTGATCGCCGTAGACGGTGCGCATCTGGCCGGGCCATGAGTCGAGCAGCACGAGGTTGCCGCTGGCCGGTCCCTCGATGACGGCGCCCTGCGCATCCACCAGCGCGGGCTTCACGCCGAAGAACGGCCGCGTGGCCGAGCCCGGCTTCATGGCCGTGGCCCCCGGCAGGTTGCCGATGAGGCAGCCGCCCGTCTCAGTCTGCCACCACGTATCGACGATGGGGCAGCGCCCCTCGCCCACGACGCGGTGATACCAGAGCCAGGCCTCCGGATTGATCGGCTCTCCCACCGTGCCGAGCAGGCGCAGGGACGCGCGCGAGGTCTTGCGCACCGGCTCCTCGCCCTCGCGCATCAGGGCGCGCAACGCCGTGGGCGCAGTGTAGAAGATCGTGACCCTGTGCTTGTCCACCACCTCCCAGAATCGAGACGTGGTGGGATAATTGGGCACGCCCTCGAACATCACGGCGGTGGCCCCGTTCGCGAGCGGGCCGTAGACGATGTAGGTGTGGCCCGTCACCCAGCCCACGTCCGCCGTGCACCAGTAGACGTCGTCTTCCTTCAGGTCGAACACGTACTCGTGCGTCATGGCGGCGTACACGAGATAGCCGCCGGAGGTGTGCAGGACGCCCTT
>JANRIM010000026.1:0-7641 GCA_033764865.1 Hyphomonadaceae bacterium | reverse complement strand
CCGAACAAACCACGCGAATAGGTGACCGTGGCCCACACCGTTTCGAAGGCGTCCGTGTGCAGCTCCTGCGGCACGAGCCCGATCTTGGTGCGCGCGGCGCGAAAGTCCTTCACGACGTCATGGCCGTCGGCATGCACCGTGCCCGTCCCCGGATTGACGATGCCGCAGATGATGTTGATCAGCGTGGACTTGCCCGCCCCGTTGGGCCCGAGCAGCGCGAAGATCTCGCCGCGTTCGATCGTCAGCGAGACGTTCTTCAGCGCCTGGAACCCATCGGCATAGGTTTTCGAGAGGCCGGATACGGCGATGATCGGCGGCATGGCGGGCCTGGAGTCTTTGTCTTTGCGAAAGCGCTTCGAGGGCGCGGGCGCCCGGACGGTTCGACCGGCGCGGCGGGTGTTTCCCATGCGTCCACGCCCGCGTCCACCCCTACGCGCCCACGCTTCCTTTGACGCAACGCCAACGGTTAGATGGCGCTCACGACACAAAAAAGGGAGCGCCGGGCCATGGTCACGCCGAACGTCAGTTTCGATCTCACGGGGCAGACCGCCCTCGTCACCGGCGCGTCCTCGGGGCTCGGGCGGCGCTTTGCGGGGGTGCTGGCGGCGGCCGGCGCGAAGGTGGCGGTGGCGGCGCGCCGTCGCGACAGGCTCGACGCGCTGGCCGGGGAGATCGCCGGCGCCGGGGGAACCGCCGCGGCGATCACTGTGGACGTAACCGACGCAGCGCAGCTGGTGGACGCGGTGGCGCAGGCGGAGGACAAGCTCGGACCCGTCACCATCCTGGTGAACAACGCCGGCATTCCCGACGCGAAGTACGCCACCAAGATGCCGCTCGACCTCGTCGACCGGGTGCTGGACATCAACGTGCGCGCGCCGTGGATCCTGTCGTGCGAGGTGGCGCGCCGGCTGATTGCGGCGAAGACGCCGGGCCGCATCGTCAACATCGCGTCCGTGGCGGCGTTCAGCTACGCCGGCGGCGGGGCTGCGCTCTATTCGGTATCCAAGGCGGCGGTGGTGCGCATGACCGAGGCGCTCGCGGTGGAATGGGCCGCCTTCCACATCAACGTGAACGCAATCGCACCGGGCGCCTTCGCCTCCGAAATGATGGACGGCATGCTAGCCCGCATGGGCGACATCAAGCAGCATTATCCCCGCAAGCGCATCGGGGACCCGTCGCAGCTCGATTCCACCTTGCTGTACCTCGTTTCCCCCGCCTCCGAATGCGTCACCGGGACGTTCATCAAGGTGGATGACGGCCAGGGCGGGCGCTGACGCCGCACCCGTGGACAATGCGCCCGGGCCGGCGGTCTGGGGTGACGGCTTCAATCGGCCCGTCCGCTATGGCAGGCTCCGCCGGGAGGATCGGACGGGAGTATGGCATGAGCGGATCAGGGCGTCGCCGGACGCTGGGCATGGGCGCGCGGACGGTCGCCGCGATCGGGGCGCTGGCGTTTGCAGCGCTGCAGCCCGCGCCCGCCGCCGCGCAGGACCGCCTGTTCAGCGAGGAGAGCGAGATCGCCTTCACGCTCAATGCGCCGTTCGGCAAGCTGAACCGCGCCGCCAAGCGCAGCACGGACCCCGTGGCCGCCACCATCGCCGTGCCCGACGCCCCCGCCCCGATCCCGCTGGAGATCGCCCCCCGGGGCTTCACCCGGCGCACCAGCCTGTGCAGCGCGGCGCCGCTGCGGCTCGACTTCGAGAAGCCGGCGATGCGCGGCACGGTGTTCCAGGGTCAGAACAAGCTTAAGCTTGTGGTGCAGTGCAAGCCGCCGGGCCTCTACGAGCAGTTGCTGCTGCGGGAGTACACCGTCTACCGGCTTTACAACGCCGTGACGCCGTTCAGCTTCCGCGTGCGCCTGGCGCGCGTGACCTACGCCGACAGCGAAGACCGCGACCCGGGCGGGGCGCGTTTCGCGTTCCTGATCGAGGACGCCGACGACGTGGCCAAGCGCAACGGCTTGAAGCAGATCCCCGCCGGCCCGCGCGAGTTGAACTCCGCGCAGCTGGATCCGGCCGCGGCAGCGCGCTTTGCGCTGTTCGCCTTCGTCATCGGCAACCTCGACTGGGAGTATTTCGCCGGTCCGCCGGGAGACACCTGCTGCCACAACGCCAAGCTGGTGGGGACCGAAGGCGCCACCGCCAACATCATCCCCGTCCCCTACGATTTCGACTTCTCGGCGCTCGTGGACGCGCCTTACGCCACGCCGCCGGCGGGGCTTGACGTGGCCAGCGCGCACGAGCGGTACTACCGCGGCCACTGCCGCAACAACGAGCACCTGCCCGCCGCCGCGGCGCTGCTGCGGGAAAAGCGCGCGACGCTCACGGGCATCATCACCGGCGAGACCCGGCTGTCCGACAGCAGCAAGCGGGAGATGCTGTCCTACCTCGCGGACTCGTACGCCATCCTCGACGATCCGCGACGCTTCGAGCGTCTCGTCATTGGCCGGTGCCGCTAGCGGGCGCCACGTTGGCGGGCCCCGGCGCGCCGCAGTTCGCCACGATCCGCTTCGTCGGCGCGTTCGGCGGGTCGAGCGCCGCCACGGCGCTGAAATAGCCGCACGGATCGGCGGTGGGGGAAAAGTCCAGCGGCACGCGCCGACCGCGATGGACCGCGTGCAACGCGCCGTTCTCCTGCACCAGAAACGCGTGCGGATCGCTGTAGCCGGCGGGCACGGCGATGTCGGTCAGGATCACACGCCCGCCGAACCTGGGCAGCACCATCGCGGCCCGCTTGGTGTGGCCCACGACGACGCGCGACACGCCGTGACGCGCAAGCAGGGAGGCGAGGTGCGCGCTCTCCACCGTTTCCGCGTTGATGGCGAAGCCGCGGTACCAGAGCGGGCCCTCCGGATGATCGAGAATGTCAGCAAAGGCCGGAACGGGGCGTGACTGGAGCGCCGCACGCACCGCCTCATTGATCACCTCGCGCGGCGCGTCGGGAAACGCGGGGCCGATGCCGGCGTGCATGTAGAGGGTGTCGTTGATGCGGATCACCGCGTCATGCGAGGCGATCCAGCGGCCGTACTGTCCGTCGGTGGCCCATGCCTGGCGATGCTCCACGAAGCCCAGCGGGTGCTTGCGCTCCCACTCGTCGCGGAAGGCGTCGTCGACGACGCGCGACTTGCCGGGCCCGCGGCCTTCACGGATGGCGCGCACGACCTCCCGGAAATAGGCGTCGCGCTTTCGCGCGGAGGCCAGGTCCACGAAGGCGCGGTACTCGCCGGGGCTGACGTACCGCAGGTCCCCGGTGATGTTCATCGCCTCGTGGTTGCCGATCAGCGCGTGGATGTGGCCGCCCGCGGCCTTCGCCTGCGGCTCAAGGCGCATCAGGTGATCGAGAATCTTGCGTGTCTCGTCGCCGCGGTCGGGAATGTCGCCAAGCTGCACGAAGTGCGTCCGGCCGCCGATCCAGTCGCCGCGGTTGTCGATCAGCCCGGCGCTCTGCGCCATGGCGACGAACTTCGGATAGTCGCCGTGCAGGTCGCCCATGGTGACGACGCGCTCGACGTTGTCCCAGGACGCGGTGGCGGGGGACGCGACGGACGGTGGGACCGGCGCCGGCGGCGCGGCGACCGGAGGCGCGACGACCAAGGGCGCGACCACGGGGGGCGCCGGCGGGATCGGCTCAGCCGCAGGCGGCGCGGCCGGGGGCGACGGGGCGGCGAGCGGCACGGACGCCCCTGGCGGAAGGGGCGGCTCAGGCGGGGCGCCACCCGGCGCCGGAGCGGCGGGCGCGGGGACGTCGGAACCCACCCCCTGCTGGAGCTGCGCATCGGCGCTCTGGGCGGCCGCAAGGTGCGCCGCGCCCATCATCGCCAGCGCGACAAGCGCGGCGCGTATGGAGCGGGAGGATCTAGTCATTCTGGCGGGGATACCTTGCGATCTGTGCACTGACTTTTTTGGGGGCTTCGTCGGCAATCACAAGAGCGCCGTCCGGCATGATTGCAGCGCCCTCCGCCTGCGGATGTCCACCGCCCAACCGCCGACCGGAGAGAACCGCGCCGTCCGGGGCGAGTTCCACCATCGCGCGTTCGCGCGCCGCGAGAAGGACGATCCGCCCCGTGGCGGGGTCGATATCCACCGAGGAAGGATGAAAGCCCTCCACGCCAGCGGCCGTCGCGAACCGCGCCATCGGCCCGCCCCGCCACGGGGTCGTCGAGAGCCGACCGTCCCGCCGCGACCACGCGTACAGCGCCACCTCGTCGCGCCGCCCGCGGGCCAGCATCTCCTTGCAGGCGAAGATCAGGCTGTCGGACGCGGCGTGATACGCAAGGCCCTCCACCTCGCACAGCGGGGCGAGGCCGGTCTCGACGACGGTAAACGGCACCTGCGCGCCGTTTTCGCCTTCGCGGAAGCGATAGAGCCGCCCGGCGCTGGTGGTGAGGTAAACGTCGCCGCCCGGGGCCACCGCGATGCCTTCGAAATCCCCTTTCTCGATGGGCGCGCCGATCGCGAAGCTCTTCACGAATGCGCCAGTTTCCAGGGAGATTTCACGCACGATGGCGCGCTCGTCGTCGTGCGCAAGCAGGCGGCCGTCCGCCGTCGCCGCCAGTCCCGACACCTCCGAAACGCCGCCCGGCAAGGACCGGCGCACGTCGGGCCTGGCCGCGAACAGGGAGCCCGCCACCGCCGCATTGGCCTCGCGCGCCTCGCCGGCGCCGGGGGCCGGGGCGCCGCACGCGGCGATCGCCAGCGTCGCCGCCGCCAGCCGCCACAGCCGCCGCATCGCAGATTTTGGTCCCGCCAGCGGCGTGCTCCCTCGACCCAGACCGCGAGTCATACACAAGACGATCCTGTGTTGTCGCGTGGCGGACTGTATCGGGCCGGACGGCTTGTAAAGTCGAGACGCCTACGCGAGGTTGCGCCGCGCCCGTCTGCGGGCGCCGGCAGGGATCGCATGGCATGAAGTCAGGGACACCCGTGCGTTTCGCCTGGCGGGCCGCACACGGCCTGGGGATCATCGCGGCGCTCCTCGCCCTCGGAGCGGCGGTCGCGCACGCGCAGGACCCCTTCTTCGCCGCCAGCGCCGATACGCAGGCGCTCCGGAGCGTAGGCTGGCGGGGCTTCCTGGACATCCGCTCCCTCGCCGAGGAACTGGCCGCTCTGCTGCTGGCCACGGCGCTGGGCGCCCTCATCGCCTTCCACCCGATCACCCCGCGATCCGTGGATACGCTGGAGGAGGCCGAGCTCCCCAAGGTGTACATCATGTATGCGCTGGTGGGCGCGGTCATCGGCGTGACCGTGCTGCAGTACGGCATGGTGGTGGGCATCGTGGTGTTCGGCCTGGGTGGGCTGATGCGCTTCCGCACCAGCGTGGATTCCTCCCGCGACACCGGCCGGCTCATCGTGGTGACGCTGCTGGGCCTCATCAGCGGGCTCAACCTGCCGCACTTTGCGGTGCTGGCGGCCGTGTTCGTCTACGTCCTGATCTTCTTCCTCGATGCGCAGCCCATATGCCGGATCGTGGTCAAGGAGTTGCAGGGCGCGCGCGTGCCGGCGGCGGCGGAAGCCTACAAGACCGCTCTCCAGCAATTGAAGTGCAAGGTCCTGTCGGAGCGGAAGCACTTCGCCAAACCGCGTCTCGACATCGTCTTCCGCGCGCCGCGCGGCACGACGCCGGAGCTGCTGCACAGCGAATTGTCGCGGCTTGTGCCACCAGAAGTGCGCGGCGAGATCGACTGGGAAGTGGATTGAGCGGCGCGCCCACGGGCCGCCGCCGCACCCCCCGTGGGAGCGCGCGCGGAGGCGTGCTAGCGTGACGGCGGCTCACCGGGAGAAGCACTTGGCCGACGCGGGCGTTCCGGTCACCGCAGACGACATCGCAGCGCGCATCGCCCAGCGCGCGGCCGGCTCGCCGCTCATCGTGGGGCTGACGGGTTCGGTGGCGGCGGGCAAGAGCACGCTGTGCGGGGCGCTGTCGGCGGCGCTGGCCCAGCGTCCGCTTCAGGTGGAGACCGTCTCCACCGACGGTTTCCTCCTGCCCAACGACGTCCTTGCCGCGCGCGGCCTTACGCTGCGCAAGGGCTTTCCCGAAAGCTATGACGTCGACGCGCTGAACGCCGCCCTCGCCGGCGTCCGCACGGGACCGGCGACGTTCCCCACCTATTCGCACGTCACCTACGACGTGGACCCCGCCGCCGCGCGCACACTCCACGCGCCGGACGTGCTGCTGGTGGAGGGTCTCGCCCTCGGCGTCCACGACGACGCGATCGATCCCGCCGCGCGCATGGACGCGCTGATCTACCTCGACGCCGACGAGGCGGACCTCGAAGCCTGGTTCCTCGCGCGCTTCATGCGGCTGTGGCGTGCGGCGGAGCACGACCCGCACTCCTTCTACGTGCGCTTTCGCGCGCTGTCGGAAACCGGCGCGGAGGCGTTCGCCCGCGACGTCTGGGCGCGCATCAACCTTGTAAACCTGCGCGAACACATCGCACACGCCCGCGCGCGGGCGACCATCGTGCTGCGCAAGGATCGCGACCATGCCCTTTTCCTTGTGCGGGGCTGACGTGTCCGGGCGGCGGCTCTCCCGGACCCTGCGCACGTGTACGCTGCGCACGTGGGCCCTTCGGGCGCTGGCGGCGCTCGCAGTGGGCGCGTTCTGCATCCTTCCCGCGCCGGCGTCGGCGCAGACGTGGGTGATGCGGTACGAGGGCGTGGCCTACGGCGTGCTGGAGTTCGGACGCGCACGGGTGGAGGCCACGGTTGCGGACGGCCGCTACACGGCGCGCGGCGAACTCGACACCTCCGCGCTCGCGGCGCTCTTCGCCAAGGCGCAGGCGCGCGCCACCGCCCACGGCGCCCTCACCCGCGCCGACGCGCGGCCGAGCACATACGATCTGCTGCACGTCTATCGCGGCGTGCGGCGCACGTGGCGGGTGGATTGGTCCACGCCGAAAGTGGAGGTGAAGACGAGCCCCGATTTCCCCTTCACCAGCGAAGTCCCACCCACCGAGGCGCAGCGCCGCGAAGGCCGCGATCCGCTCTCCACCATCATCGCCATGGGTCGGGCCGTCACGGACACGGGCCGGTGCGGCGGCGTGTTCCGCGTGCACGACGGTCTCTACGTCTACGACATGACACTGCGCGACATCGGCGCCGGGCGGTACCGCGAGAACGACATCGACTGGCCCGTGGTGCGGTGCGCGATCCGCCAGAAGCGTGTGGCGGGCTATCTGCGGCGGGCGGACCTCGACAAGGAATTGCCCGAGGGAGAAATCTGGTTCGCCACGCCGCCGGGCGCGCCGTTCGCCGTGCTGGCGCGGTTTTCGTCTCGCCTGCCGCTTGGCGCCGCCACCATATCCCTGACTCAGGCGACGCGCAGCTGAGGCGTCACGGCGCCGCCGTCAACAGTCCCGTCATCAGCGGCAGGGTCGCCGCCATCCCCGCCATCGCCGTCGGCGCCACCGTCTCGATGTTGAGCTGGCCCTTCAGGCCCGCGGACCGGTGCACGGCGATGGCGCGCCATTCCTCCGACATCGACATCGCCACCATCGCAGCGCGGTTTGGATACATGGCGATGGCGACCTCGTCCCAAAGCTCCTCCACCTGGCCGAGCGAGAGATACGTGACGTCGGCCGCGAACACCGCCGTGCCGCCGAATTTCGGAAGCAGGTCCATCACGGCGCGCCCGTAGATCATG
>JANRIM010000004.1:0-10591 GCA_033764865.1 Hyphomonadaceae bacterium | reverse complement strand
TTACGCCGGCCAGCGCAGCCCGATCCGCCGGCGCTGCGCCAGCGTCTGCTCGGCCCGTTGCAGGGCGCGCATGGCGACCTCGGCGCTCTGGAGGCTGTCGGTGGCGCGCAGGGCGTCCAGCGAGACCTTGAGCACGGAGACCGCCTCCTCCAGCTTGTCGCGGGCGCCTTCCCGTTCGCCCAGCGCGGCGAGCGCGCGGCCCACCTCCTGCTGGGCCGAGCCCCACGCGCCGGGGTCGGCCTGACGGTCCACGCCATCGAGGTACTGCCGGCGTGCGTCCAGCGCCTTCTGCAACCAGTGGGCGCCGCCGCCGCGCTCCCCCAGCGACAGCGCGCCGGAGGCGAAGTCGTTCACCACCTCGAAGTGGGCGGCGTCGTTCAGCGTGGGCGGGGGATCCTGCACGAGAGCGTCCAGCGCCTCCACGATGGGTTGGAGCTTCTCGGGCTTGTAGTCCTGCGGGCGGTTGAGGATGGGGCGGGCCCGGCGCGCGCAGGCGTAGGCGATGGCCTCCTCGACGCCGGCGGGGATGTGGCCGCTCTTGAGGCGGAACTCCATGACGTGCGTCTCGGGCGAGCGGCCGGGCCCGGGCGCCGACACCATGCGCAGCTCCACCCGGTCGCCCACGCCGCGCCGGCCCCAGACGATGACGTCCGCGGCGGAGCGTTCCAGCACGTCGGCGGCCTGCACCGCCACCCGACGGATCTTCTCCGGGTGCGCCTTCGACGCGATCACCTTGAGGCGGATGGGGAATGGCTCAACCTGGATCGGGGCCTGGAATGCGAACGCGCCGAAGTGCGTCTCGATGGCGGCCATGAGGTGATCGCGCAGGCGGCCGTTGCCGCCGTCGATGTGGCCCACCAGCACCATGGCGCGGTGGTCCTTCTGGCGCTTGAGCGCCTGGGCGCGCAACGCCTGGCGGGTGGCGGAGGTGGCCTTGCCGGCCCCGCGCAGGATCCAGAAGCCGGAGATGATCAGCGCCGCCAGGCCCACCGACATGAACGCCATGAAGATGTGCGGATAGGCCCAGAAGGCCTCTTCCGCCTGGCGCGTGATCGGCCGGAACAAACTGGTATTGGCAGCCGCAACGAGGGCGATCATCAGCTTTCCCAGCGCAAGAAGGCCGCTCCCCTACCATCCAACGGGGCGAGCGCACAACGCCGCCTCCGCGCCGGGAGGGAGTTTCGGCCCCGGAAAGGTGGTTAACGCACACGATTTCGCAGCAAAGATGGCCGGTGCGCCAAATCGTGGCGCCCTGATCGCGCGGTGGGGGACCCTCATGTGGCGTGGATGTCGCGGTCCTTCGTCTCGGGCCAGAAGAACAGGAAAATGATCGCCGCCGCCGCGGTGATCACCAGCGGGAACCAGAGGCCGGCGTAGATGTCGCCGGTGGCGGTGACGATCGCGAGCGCGGTGACCGGCGCGAGCCCCCCGAACCAGCCCGTGCCCACGTTGTACGGCAGCGAGAACGCGGTGTACCGGATGCGCGTGGGGAACAGCTCCACCAGCGCCGCCGCCTGCGGACCGTAGAGCGCAGTGCTGGCCACGATGAACACCAGCATCGCCCCGATGAGCAGCGGGAAGTTGATGGCGGCGGGATCGGCCCGCTCCGGATAGCCGGCCTCCGACAACGCCGGGCGCACCGCCTTCGCGAACGCCGCCCGCGCGGCGCGGGCCTGCGACAGCGACAACCCCTCCGCGTTCACGCTCTCCACGGACTGCCCCTGCACCCGCACCACGGCGACCGCGCCCGCCGGCGCATCCACCATCGCGTAGTTCACGCCCGCATCGGACAGCGCGCCGCGCGCGATGTCGCAGCTGGTGGCGAACTGGTGGGCGCCGCCCGTGAGGTCGAGCATGAAGCTGCAATCGGCGGGATCCGCCACAACCGTCACCGGCGCGCGGGCGGCGGCGGCGGCGAGGGCCGGGTTGGCGGCCTGCGTCATCAGCTGGAAGCCGGGGAAGTAGAACACCGCCAGCAACGCCATGCCGAACAGCATCACGGGACGACGGCCCACCTTGTCGGAAAGCCACGCGAAGAAGACGTAGAGCGGCGCCGAGATCAGCACGACGACGATCATCACCATGTTCACGCTTTTCTGATCGACGCGCAGAATGCGCTCCAGGAAGATCTGCGAATAGAAGTTGGCGGTGTACCAGCCGACGCCCTGCGCCATCATCAGGCCGAACAGCGCAAGCAGCACGATCTTCAGGTTGCGCCACTCGCCGAAGCTTTCCGCGTAGGAGCGCTTGGACGTCTTGCCCTCGGCCTTCAGCTTCTGGAACGCCGGGCTCTCCTGCAGCTGCATGCGGATCCAGATGGAGATCGCCAGCAGCACCGCCGACAGCAGGAACGGAATGCGCCAGCCCCACGCGAGGAAGTTCTCCTCCCCCACGATGGCGCGCGTGATGAGGATGACGCCCAGCGCCCCCACCAGCCCCATGGCGGCCGACGCCTGGATGAGCGCGGTGGCCGCGCCGCGGCCGTTGCGGGGGGCGTGTTCGGATACGTAGATCGCCGCGCCGCCGTACTCCCCGCCCAGCGCAAAGCCCTGCAAAATCCGGCAAAAGATGAGCAACGCCGCCGCCATCGGCCCGATCTGCTCGGCCGTGGGCAAAAGGCCGATCGCGACCGTGGCCCCGCCCATCAGCACGATCGTGATGAGGAATGCGCCCTTGCGCCCCTCGCTGTCGCCGATCTTGCCGAACACCAGCGCCCCCAGCGGGCGCACGATGAGGCCGACGGAAAACGTCAGCAGCGAAAAGATCAGCGCCTGGGCGTCGGGCAGGTCGGCGAAGAAGTGCCGCGCCATGATGGAGGCCAGCGCGCCGTAGATGAAGAAGTCGTACCACTCGAAGATGGTGCCCGCCGCAGAGGCGCCGACCACGAGACGCAGCTTCTGCGGGGAGGTCTCCGCCTCGTCGCCAGTGGTGGGCTGCGCAGTGGTCATGGGGCTCCCCGCTCGATTTTCGTGCGTTGGGAAGCATGCGGCCGGCTGGAAGGCAACCCGTCCCGCCTCATCGGGGACCCGCCACGATGCCGTCGTCGTGCAGGCTGGCGATCTCGGAATCAACGAAGCCGATCTCGGCCAGAATCTCGTCGGTGTTTTCGCCCAGGCTCGGCGCGCGGGTGGGCGCGATGCGCTCCACGTCGGAAAAGGCGATGGGGTTGCCGGGGGTGAGGTAGGCCCCGATGCCGGGGTGGTCCAGCAGCGAGAACATCGGGTTGTCGGTGGAGCAGTCGGGATCCTCGCGCACGGCGCCGGCGAACGTCCGGTAACGGCTCCAGGTCACGCCGTGCTCGTCGAAGGACTGGGCGAAATCCGCCACGCCGCGCGTCTCGAAGAAGGGCGCCAGCACGCCCGTGATGGCGTGGCGGTGCTTGAAGCGCTCCCCCTCCAGGCTCAGCTTCACGCCCAGCTTGGCGGCGAGCTCGTCGAACGCCACCTGCGTGTGCGTGGCGGCTTTCAGGTTGTCCCACTGGCGCACGGTGAGCGCCACCACGATCACGCGCGCCCCGTCCTTGCAGGTGAAATCCTGCGCGTAGGCGCCGTACAGCGCGTTGCCCATCTTCGGCCGGTCGACGCCGTTGACCGTGACTTCCCCGATGATGCCGAGATTGCCGAGCATGGCGAGCGCCATGTCCTTCAGCGCGAGTTCCACCAGTTGCCCGCGTCCGGTCATTCGGCGATGCCGTTCGGCCGCGATGATGCCGAGCGCCGCCTGCTGGCCGGTGATGCAGTCCCACGCCGGCAGCACGTGGCCCACCGGCGCCGCTGAGCCCTCCGGCCCCGTGGCGTCGGGAAAGCCCACTGCGGGATTGACCGTGTAGTCCACCTGCGGCCCGCCGCGGCGGTCGCCCATGATGGACATCATGATCAGGTCGGCGCGGTGCTTCTTCAGGGCGTCGTAGTCCATCCAGCCGCGCACGCGGAGGTTCGTGAGGAAGATGCCCGCCTCCTCCCCCGGCGCGCAGATGAGACGCGTCACCACCTCCTGCCCGCGGGGCGTGGACATATCCACCGCGAGGCTGCGCTTGCCCTTGTTGAGCCCCGCCCAGAACAGGCTGCGCCCGGTTTCGGTCACGGGCCAGCGCTGGTGATCGAGACCGCCGCGGATGCGATCGAACCGGATCACGTCGGCCCCCATCTGCGCGAGCGTCATGCCGGCCAGGGGGGCTGCGACGAACGCTGAGCCCTCCACGATGCGCAGGCCTTCCAGGATCTTGACCATCTCGTCTCCCCGCGCCTGCGGCGCCTTATCGTTGTCGTTGTCGTTGTCGTTGTCGTCGGCGTGCGGTCCGCGCTCATCGTGGCCGCCAGTGCATCGCCGCCTGCATCCCGACGGCGCCGTCCCCGTTGACGGTGAACAGATCGAGCCCGCCGTCCTCGCGCGCGCGGCCGGCGAGACTCACCTGGTCGAAATCGAACAGCGGGCGCAGGCCGCGGAAGTCGAACCGCGCGGGCGCAGCGTGCGGCGTGTGGCGGGTGGCGGCGTCGAACAGCAGCACCGCTTGCAGCGGGCCGTGCACCACGAGGCCCGGGTACTTCTCCACGTCCATGGCGTAGGCGCGGTCGTAGTGGATGCGGTGGCCGTTGAAGGTGAGCGCCGAAAACCGGAACAGGAGCACCGGATCCACCGGCGCCGCCTCACGCCATGCGCACGCGGGCGCGGGCGTCGGCGCGGGCGGCGAGAACCTCTCCGGCATCGGCAGGTAGACGATGTCCTGCTCCTCGGCCATGACGAGCGCGCCGTCGCAGTGGACCGCATGGGCGACGGTGACGAACACCATGGTCCCCGCGCCGCCGGACTTTTGCGCGATGCGGGTGATGGTGGAGGTGCGCACGGCGTCGGCGCCGACCCGCAGCGGGCCGTGGAACGTGCAGCGGCTGCCCGCCCACATGCGCCGCGGCAGATCCACCGGCGGCAGGAAGCCGCCCCGTCTGGGGTGCCCGTCGGGCCCGACCTCCGCGAGCGGGGCCAGAGGCAGGAAGTAGAGCCACGACCACAGCGGCGGCAGCGCATCCCCCGGACGGGCGGGAAAGTCCGCCGGCCGGTTCAGCGTGGCCGCAAGTGCGCGCGCCGGGGTTTCACCGATGCGATCGTGCGCCGTCTCCGTGCGTCCGATCCAGTCGCCCCAGGGATGCTCCTTTTGGGAATGATCCTTCGGGGTCGCGTCCTCCCGCGGCGTCTCCGCCATGCCGCCTCCGGCGTGCTTGTTCTGGCGACACGATGGGCCAAATCCCCGCGGTGCGGAAGGGCGCACCCCAACGGCATCCCTGAACCGGCCGTTCAGCGCCCATTCAGCCACCGCGTCGCCACAATCGCCACCATCGTTTCGAGGCGTCCCATGATCCGTGTGCACTCCGCCCTGCTGTCCGTCCTCGCCCTCGGGGCCTTCACGCTGGCGCCCGCCGTCGCGGAAGCGCGCGACCATGGCCGCCATGGCTACTACGACCGCGGCCACTACGGGCGCGGCTATCATGATCGCGGCCGCCACCACGACGACGACAACGACGCGCTGGCCGCCGGCGTGGTGGGGCTTGCGCTGGGCGCGGTGCTGGGCGCCGCCATCGCCAGCCCGCCGGCGCCGCGCCACTACGCGCCCCCGCCCCCGGCCTACTACCCCCCGGCGCCGGCGTACTATCCGCCGCCGGCCTACCACGGCGGCTACCGCGCATCGGCCCCTGTGTGCGTGGTGCGGGAGCGCGTGTGGGATCCCTACGCCGGCCAGTACGTGCGGGTGGAGCGCCGCGTGCGCTGCTAGCGGCCGCATGCACTTTCCCCCTGCACGGATCGCGCGCGCCGCACTAGACTTCCGCCCATGCGGTTCATCTGCGACGCCCCCGGCGGCAAGACATGGTTCGGCATGGACACCGAGGCGGAAGCCGAGGCTGAATCCGCGCTCATGAACCACGCGGTGGTGAAGTTCTTCCGCCGCACGCAGGAGGACGCCGCCGCGCGGTACGCCCCGCCCCCCAACGCCGCGGCGTTCGAGCGCGACATCGGCCTCAAGGCGCATCTGGCGCGCACGATGCCGCGCTTCCTCACCCTGCGCGACGCCGACGGCGCGGGGCTCGCCACGGCAATGCTCCCGCCCGCGGGCGTCGACGAGCGCGGCTTCCGGACCATCATCGTGGGCCCCGACAACGCCGACCCCTACGCCGACCACGCCGACGCCATCGCCGCGCTGGGCCGCCACCTCGGCCTCTCCCTCGATCCAGAGCGCTGCTACCCGTACCAGCGCTGACGTGGCATAAGGCGCAGTCCGGGCGGCGACCCCTCGCCGGGACGGGAGGCCCACCAGATGCGCGTCACGCTCTTCGCCCTCGCCGGCCTCATGCTGGCCGCCTGCGCCACGCCGGAGGAGGCGCTCACGCCGGAAGCCGCGATGGAGGGCGCCATCGCCGCCGCCGTGCTCGACGCCGGCCGCCCGCCCGAGGACACCGCGCGCGACGCCGCCCGCAAACCCGCGCTGCTGCTGGCGTTCGCCGGCGTGGCGCCGGGCCAGTTCGTGGCCGAGATGCTGCCCGGCGGGGGCTACTTCACGCGGCTCCTGTCCACCACCGTGGGCCCGCAGGGGCGCGTCATCGCACTGGTGCCGCAGGCCGCGGCCGCCGCCGCGCCCGACCAGATCAATCCCGTCCGCGCGCTGGCCGCGACGCCCGCCTACGCCAACGTCACGGTGGAGACGCCCGCCGGCGTCATGAGCCCGTCCATCCTGGTGGACGTCGTCTGGACGGCGCAGAACTACCACGACATCCACGCCTACTACGGGGCCGAGGCGGCGGCGGCGACCAACGCGGCGGTGTTCAACGCGCTGAAGCCGGGGGGCGTCTACCTCATCGTCGATCACGCCGCCCTGCCGGGGACGGGCGTCCGCGAGGCGCGCACGCTCCACCGCATCGACGTGGAGACCGTGAAGGCCGAAGTGACCGCCGCGGGCTTCGTGCTGGAGGGCGAGAGCCCCGCGCTGGCCAACGCGCAGGACCCGCGCACGGCCATCGTGTTCGACCCCGCCATCCGCGGCCGCACCGACCAGTTCGTGCTGAAATTCCGCAAGCTGGCGACGTAGGCGCGGCGATGCGGGCGCGGGTTCGCGTTCGCCGCATGAGGCTCATGCGGGCGCGCCGTGCAGGATGTCGCGGCGTCGTCGGCGCCAG
Organism: Hyphomonadaceae bacterium; assembly: GCA_033764865.1. GTDB lineage: Bacteria > Pseudomonadota > Alphaproteobacteria > Caulobacterales > Aquidulcibacteraceae > VFBF01. Next base: position 3,431 of record JANRIM010000004.1, on the reverse strand, counting down.
TCGCGGAGCTGGTGGACGGCTTCGCGCCAGCCATCGATGAGATCGTCCCAGTAGGCGGGCCGGTCCGTGGGCGGGGGCCGCTTCGGCGGACGCCACCCGATAACCATGAGCTGCGTGGGCAGCCGGCGCGCGATGCGGCGGATGTACGCCAGCGGGTCTTCAAGCGCGCGCAGCAGCGCGTCCCGCGCGCGCTGGGCGGCGAGCACCGGATCGCGCGCCGCGCGGGCGAGCGCAGGCGGCACGGGACGGCGCTCCCCCGCGTCGCGAGAGCCGTCGTCGATAAGGATGCGATAGCGCGGAAAGATGCGGAAGCACGCGCGACGGGGGCGATAGCCGCGCGGCGCCGTGCGGCGCAGCCGCGGCGCGCGCGGGTGCTGGTGTGGGGGCGGCGTCTCCATCCACACGGCGTAAAGCAGGAAGGCAAAGCGCAGGATGCGCGTGAGGCGCTGCAGCAGCGCGCGCTTTTCGCCTGCCGGCGCATTGGCGTGCGCGCCCCGCCCCCACAGGGACACCACGCCGCGACGCGCCGCGTCCAGCAGCAGATCGGCAATGCGCCGGACGCCCGAAGGCAGGGGAAGCTCCGCAAGGGTCATGCGCGGAAGTGTGCGCCGGGCGCGACCCCCTCGGGATTGGGATGGGCGCGTTTTGACGGTGCGCCGTGGCGCGCATTCGCGCGCGGGGCGCCGGGTGTGGGATGGCGGGCGCGGCTTTCCCCGCAATGACACTGTGCGTGGCGCCCTGGCGCGCCCTCCCCTCCATGGGGAGGGTGGATCGCCGCAACGCTGCGAGACGGGTGGGGCGCGCGCGCCATGCCGAGGCGAGACGCGCGGATGGGCGATGGACCTTGACGCGCCTAGTCGTCGTCCTTGCCGCGCAACTGCTCCCAACTCAGCGCGAACGTGAGCTTGCCGCGCAAAGCGAGAAGCCGTCGCGATGCGGCCTGGTGCGCGATCGCGGCGTGGACATCCTCCGGCCTCACGAGGGGAAACGCCGCCAGCAGCGCGTCCTCGGTGATGCCCGTCGCCAGATGGTCAAGCACCTGCGCAGCGGAGAGCCGTTGATCGGGAGCGCGCGGTGGACCGGCCATGCAGCGTTGCTACCACAGACCGCGGGGAACTGCCCTCCCTCCCCTCAATGGGGAGGGTGGACCGCGCGAAGCGCGGGACGGGTGGGGTGCGCGCGAGATGTCGGGGCGGGAAGCGCCAGTGGGCGCCGGTCACCTCGCGCGCTCTTCCCCCGATCCGCACCGCGAACACCCCACCCCCGCCGCTCCGCGGCGGACCCTCCCCATCGAGGGGAGGGAGGGTGCTTATGCTTGCGACCTTGCCACTGAAGTTGAATCGCGCGCGACGCCCTCCCTCCCCTCCATGGGGAGGGAGGCCCGCGCCCCGCGCGGGACGGGTGGGGCGCGCGCGAGAAATTGGGGCGAGAAGCGCGGATGGGCGCCGTGTAAACGTACCGCCGGCTTCAGCCGACCCTTTTCCAAATGCAAACAAACAACGCGCCGTCCTCGCGGAAGACGATGCCGGAAGCCGGTGGAGCCGAGGAAAACTCACAGAAAGAAATCGTGATACAAATCCAACATCATGTTGTTCAGCACCACGTTCGCAGTTTCGCGAGGACCGGGAGAAGACTGGTTCGATCCCTTCTTGGCAGTCGACGCCAAGGTCTGGATCGACCCACTTTTGATCTATACTCAGGAGTTTGGTCCGTTTGTCGGCGCGCATGAAGAGGTAATTTCCTTCTTCGAAGCCGCATACGCCCTTGTCGCCCAATCAAAGGGAAGACCAGCAAGTGCCTATTGGCGCAGAGCAGAAGCAATGCTCTATTTCCCAGAACGATCGGAGTTTTGCCTCGGCTACACAGCCGACGGGATTGGTGGCTCCGGCTCGGGACCCGACCTGACCCGCAACTTGGTCAGTGGGCTTTGGAAAGCAATCGACCTTGGCCTGAAGAATCTGGACCACTTTGAGGAGGTCCAGATTTTCCAAAAAGGTATCGGACCCGATCGGATTAGTGATGCTGTCTCAAAAATATTGTTCTCACGCTTCGTCGAGTACACACGACTCATATGCGAAACCCACTCCATCCCGATGAGCGAGTTTCACTACAGCCAAGGGCATTTCAACTTGGAAGAGCGTCGCTGGGAGCCGGTCCACTTCAAAGCGCCAAAAAATCCGATATCAGGTGAGCCAGTTCTACTCTGCCCGCAGTTTTTTCTTCGCACTCTTCCAACAATTAACGCAGAGGACTTTTGGAAATACGGACGGGAGTTCGCGCCAGACATTATCATTGCGCAGTTTGGTGATGACATTCAGAGCCGCGTCACGAAGAAAGAGATCATCGAGCTAGCGGAAGCCAACCCGAATCTCGTGGACGACTTTGTGGAACACGCTCGCAATCTGAATCCGACCCCCTATCCGTTCGGGCCGGATCCAAAGCTCTTGATAAAATGGTATTTTGAAGCGCTGCGATGGACTACCTCGACGCCAATTGCCACCAACGCCCTGAACACCTTCCCGGATTTTGTCGCCGCACTGATCGACTCGTTCAGGCACTTTGTTGAAGAGAACAAAGGTTGGCGACTATTGTGGAACGATAACCGCACCCCACGTGCCGAAGAATCTTCCCAGAATCTCTTTATGGGTGTTGCCGGTCACTACTGTCGCGCGAACAACATAGACGTATCGCGAGAGGCCAATATCGGTCGCGGCGCGGTAGACTATAAGTTGTCCAACGGTTGGAATGAGCGCGCACTGATCGAGGTGAAGTTGGCGAAGAATAGCCGATTTTGGAACGGACTAAAGGATCAGCTTCCGACTTATTTGCGCGCCGAGGGAATACACGAGGGTGTGTTCTTAGTAATCTGTTACACAGACGCCGACATCGATAGGATCATTGGAATCGATGATGTGGCCAGACAAGTCTCTGAGCAGTTGAACTACGATATTCGCGTGGAAATTGTAGATGCTAGGCCAAAAGACTCTGCCTCCGTTGTAGGCTAGTCCCCTCAATCCCCATCCATCTTCAGCGCCGCGATGAACGCCTCCTGCGGGATGTCCACCTTGCCGAACTGGCGCATCTTCTTCTTCCCCTCCTTCTGCTTGTCGAGCAGCTTGCGCTTTCTTGAGATGTCGCCGCCGTAGCATTTGGCGGTGACATCCTTGCGCATGGCGGAGATGGTTTCGCGCGCGATCACGCGGCCGCCGATGGCGGCCTGGATCGGGATCTTGAAAAGGTGCTGGGGGATCAGCTCCTTCAGCTTCTCGCACATGGCGCGGCCGCGGCTTTCGGCGCGGCCGGCGTGCACCAGCATGGAGAGCGCATCCACCGGCTCCTCGTTGACGAGGATGCTCATCTTCACGAGGTTGCCCACGCGATAGTCGTCGATGGAGTAGTCGAAGCTGGCGTAGCCGCGCGACACGCTTTTC
>JANRIM010000175.1:0-12800 GCA_033764865.1 Hyphomonadaceae bacterium | reverse complement strand
CGCCGCCGCCGGCGCCTGCTCGCGTCCGTCGTAGGCGTCGATGGCGCGGGCGGCCTTGTCGTAGGCGATCAGGAAGCCGCCGCCGCCGACGCCCGCCGATTGCGGCTCCACAAGGCCCAGCACCAGCATCGTGGCGATGGCCGCGTCCGTCGCGGAGCCGCCGCGGCGCAGCATCTCAAGCCCCGCCTCCACGGCCCGGGGGTCGGCGGCCGCCACCATCGCCTCGCCCTTCGTCGCCGCGGAGGGACCGGCGCCGCCGCCGCCGGTGGCGCAGGCCGCAAGGGCCACGGCGAAGAACACGCCAAGGAGGGAACGACGGAGCATGGGGTCTGGCCTTCGTGGAGGTGCGTTGCGGCGGGTCGGGCGAACGAGCATACACGGCCCCCAGACAGGAAGACCATGTCCGTCCACGATCCGTCGCCCCCCGATCCGCCCTCTGGTGCGCCTTATGGCTCGCCCGTCCCCGGCGCTCCCGTTTTTTGCGCTCCCGGGCCCCGCAACGCCATCACCGACGTGGCGGGCCTGCGCGTGGGATCGGCGGAGGATGGCGGGGTGCGCACCGGCGTCACCGTAGTGCTGCCCGACGCGCGGGCGGTGGCGGCGGTGGACGTGCGCGGCGGCGGGCCTGGCACGCGGGAGACGGACGCCCTCGCCGCCGATACGCTGGTGGACGCGGTCGACGCGCTCGTGCTCTCGGGGGGATCGGTCTACGGTCTCGGCGCGGCGGACGCCGTGGCCGCGCGGCTTGGCGCGGCGGGGCGCGGCTACCGGGTGGCCCCGGGCGTGAAGCCCGCGCCCATCGTGCCGGCGGCGATCCTCTTCGATCTCTCCAACGGCGGCGACAAGGACTGGGGCGAGACCCCGCCCTACGCGCGCCTCGGCGCGGAGGCGCTCGCGGCCGCGTCCGCGGACGTCCGCCAGGGATCCTTCGGCGCCGGCGCCGGCGCCCGCGCGGGCGCGCTCAAGGGCGGCCAGGGGGCCGCCTCGCTCGTGCTGGGCGATGGGTCGGTGGTGGGAGCGCTGGCGGCGGTGAACAGCTGGGGCTCGGTGGTCATGCCGGGGTCCAACGCCTTCTGGGCCTGGCCGTTCGAGATCGGGGAGGAGTTCGGCGCCGTGCGCCCGCCCGCCCGCGCGGTCTCGCCGCTCGACTGGGGGCTCGCCAAGGCCAACCCCGCCCCGCGCGCCAACACCACCATCGCCGTCGTCGCCACCGACGTCGCGCTGACGCCGGCGCAGGCGCGGCGGGTGGCGATCATGGCGCAGGACGGCCTCGCCCGCGCCATCCGCCCGGTCCACGCGCCGTTCGACGGCGACGTGGTCTTCGTGCTCTCGACGGCCCGCCGGGCGTTGCCGGAACCGGTCGCGGGCCACGTGGCGATGCTCGGCGCGGTCGCCGCCGACGTGCTGGCCCGCGCCGTCGCCCGCGGCGTCCATGCGGCGCGGCCGCTCGCGGCGGGGGAGCGTTGCTGGGCCGATCTGGGCCCGGACGGATAGGGGAGGCGGGCTCGTTGGGCGGGCGAAACCATCGCTTGCTGCGCCGCGCCCACGGGGCTATGTAGCGCCTCCCCAACGCGCCCGTAGCTCAGCTGGATAGAGCACCAGACTACGAATCTGGGGGTCAGGAGTTCGAATCTCTTCGGGCGCGCCATGGGCATGGATGGGCAAAGCCCTGCCGCTCACCGAAAAAATCCGCGCCGCGCCACACCCGGAAAGTCAGCCCCGCGGCCGCGGCGGTCACCCGCAAGTCAACACTTTGCCTAGACTTCGCGCTCCACGGAAGATTTGTCGATGTCTGGCGTTACTCATTTTGAGTAAAGCGCTCATCTGATCTGCATTATTTACTGGCGCCATACTCGCACAAGCGGCTAAGCGTCTGGCCGTTCGGTCGACGTGTGACGCGGCTAAGGCGCTAAGCGGCCCACCGGCGCGCCGAAGGCCAGACCCCTGGCGCCATCGACGTTGCGCATGAGGACGGGTCTTGCCGGAGCCGACGGCCGCCGCATCAGTCAGGTCTCGTGACCCGGGGGCTCCCGCGCCGTCGGGGGCGGGGAGGCTTGCGGCCTGGTCCCTGCGGCTGTCGGGGCGACGGCTCGTGGCCGTGGTCCTGGCCTGCGGGGCGGCGCTCGCATTCGGCCTCGCGCTCTTCATGGGGGAGATGGGCGCGCAGGCGCAGCGGTCCGCGGCCGACCGCGCCTACATGCATTCCATCGGCGTGATCGACGCGGCGCGGGCGGTGTTCGGCAGCGTGCAGTCCATGGAGACCGGCCAGCGCGGCTATCTGCTCGCCCGCGACGACACCTACCTTGAGCCGTTCCGCTCCGCGGTCGTGCGGGTCGACGGGGAGGTGCAGGCGCTGGCGGCGCTGGTCTCCGACAACGCCGTGCAGGTCGCCTCGGTGCAACGGCTGGCGACGCTGGTGGGCATCAAGCGGACGGAGCTTGAGGGCACGATCACGCTCCAGCAGGGCGGCCGCACGCGCGAGGCGCTGGAGGTGGTCCGCGGCGGGCAGGGCCGGATCACAATGGACGAAATCCGGGGCGTGATCGACGATGTGATCGCCGAAGAGTCTCGGCTGCTCGCCGAACTCGGGCGCAAGCGCGACCGGGCGGCGTTCTGGTCCAAGCTCCTCGCCAACGTGGCGGCGCTCGTTTCCGGCGTGCTGGTGGCGCTAGCGGCGGTGGCCTCGCTGGTGGCCATGCGCGCCGGCGCGCGGGCGGCGGCGGAGCGCGAGCGCCTTCGGGTCGCCGCCCAGCTGATCGCGACCGAGCGCAACTTCGGCGCCATGGCCGACACGATGCCCAACATCGTCTGGTCCGCCGCGGCCGACGGCACGTTCGACTTCTTCAACCGGCGGTGGGCCGAGTATTCCGGCGCGGCCGACACGCGCGAGGCCTGGTTCGACCACATGCACGAGGAGGATCGCGGCGTTGTCGAGGGCAAATGGCGTGAGTCGCTGGCCAACGGCGCCCCGTTCGAGGCGGAGTGCCGCTTTCGCGGCGCCGACGGCGCGTGGCGCTGGTTTCTCTGCCGCGCCCAACCGGCGCTGTCGGCGGACGGCACGGTGGAGAAATGGTTCGGCGCCTGCACCGACATCCACGACGCGCGCACGGCGCTTGAAGCGCGCGACCTGCTCAGTCAGGAACTGGGCCACCGCATCAAGAACATCTTCGCCGTCGTCAGCTCCCTCGTGCAGCTCTCCGCGCGCGCCAATCCCGCCCAGCGGGACTTCGCCGAGACCCTGCGGGACCGCATCGGCGCGCTCGGGCGCGCGTACGACTTCGTGCGTCCGTCTGACGCTGCAGACGGGGCGGCGCGACCCCGCACGTTCAAGGCGTTCGTCCTCGCGCTGCTCGACGCGCACGCGGGCGATGCGCCTGACCGCATCGCCGTCAGCGGAGACGACATCACGCTGAGCGATGCGGCGGCGGGATCCCTGGCGCTCATCTTCCATGAACTCGCCACCAACGCCGTGAAGTACGGCGCGCTCTCCACGCCCGAGGGGCGGATCACGATCACATGCACGCGGGTGGGCGAGGTGTTTACCGCGACATGGCGGGAATTCGGGGGGCCCGGCGTCGCGGGGCCGCCGAGCCGCGAAGGATTCGGCGCCAAGCTGGCGCGCGTCAGCGTGGAGGGACAACTCGGCGGGCGTCTTTTCAATGAATGGCGCGCGGACGGGCTTGTCGTTCGCGTGGAGTTGCCGACGCGGCATGTGGAAGGCGTCTGATCAGCTCGGTCCGCAGAACACGCTCAGGGCCGGAACGTACGCTTCGGCCTCCATCAGATGCAGCGTGACGTCGAGCCCCTCAGGCTCCACGTCGATTTCCACAAAACCATGGCCCGCGCTTCGGGCGCGCCCTGACGACATTGTCGGCGCCACGATCATCCGCGCCCGTCGCGTGGGCGGAACCCGCGTGATGGAAAAGCCATGCAGATGGCCGCACAACAACAGGGTTCTCGACGCTCGCCCGAGCGTGTCCCAGGATTGCACCCCGCGGCGGGAGTCGCTGCGCACATGTGCGCCGCCCATGGAGATCGGCGGATGGTGGGCGGCGACGATGCGCCAGGCGCCGGCGGCGGGGTCGTCCAGAAACGGCTCGAAGGCGCCTTTGGGATAGACGCCCTGGGACCAGTCCGGCCGCGCCTGGAACGGCCGCGCGGTGTTGACGGTCGTGATCTCCACCGGAGGGTCGGCGCTGCGCCACGTGGTGGACAGCCCGAGCATCGCGAAGCGCTCGAACGGCGCGAGCACGCGCGCGAACACGTTGCGGACCGGCGCATCGTGGTTGCCGGGCGTGCCGACGATGGGGCTTTCGATCAATGCGAGGAAGCGCGCGGCTTCGGCGTACTCTTGGCTTGCGCCGGACTGGGTGAGATCGCCGCTGAGAACGACCACGTTGGGTTCGAGCGCGTTGATCGCCCGGGCCGCGGCCTCCAGCCGCGACCACGGCGAATCGCCGACGTGGACGTCACTGATGTGGACGATCTTCATTGCGGTGGAGATGAGGGGTCACGGGGTGGTGACGCAAGGGGGCGCGCCGACGTTCCGTCTCAGGGAACCAGATCGCGCCCCGGACGTTCACGGGTGCTGATGGAGCCAACGATGCTGGATGGCGAACCCCTGAACGCCTTGTCCCGGAACGACCAATCCCCCGCCGATCTCCCGGACGCCTCAGGCGTGGGAGCCGGCGCGATCCTCGCGATCGCCAATCCCGTCGCGGGATCGGCGTCGAAGCTCGACCTCGCCGCACTGGACGCGCGGCTGCGCGAAACGATCGGCGTGCGCTTCGGCGGCATGACCATCGCCGCGCCCGACGCCATGGAGGCGACATTGAAGGCGATGGTGGCCTCCCGGCCTGCCGCGATCGTCGTGGTCGGCGGAGACGGCACGGCGCGCTCCGCCGCGAAAGCCGCCATGGCGGGGGGCGGAGACACGGCGATCGTGCCGCTGCCCGCGGGCACGATGAACATCCTGCCCCGTCTGGTGTTCGGGCACGCCGACCTCGACCGTGCGGTGACCGAACTGGCCGACATGAAGCCCGCAACGCTGCCTGCAGGGTTCGTCGGAGGAGAGCCGTTCTTCCTCTCGGCCGCCTTCGGGTTCGCCGCGTCGCTCGCGCGTCTGCGCGAGACCATGCGGCCGCCACGGAAATGGCCGGAGGTGGCCGCCGCGGCCGGCGCCTGCGCGCGCGCCAGCCTGCATTCCCTGCGCGGCGGCCCGCACTACCGCACCGACGGCGCGCGCTGGCGGCGTGCGCACACGTTGGTGGTGGCGGTGGGCTCGGTGGCGCGTGTGACGGCGCCGGATGCGGCGCCCGCCGACGTCGACACGCTCGAGGTCGCCGCGCTGCACCTGCGCTCCGGGATCGACGCGCTGCGCGTCGGGGGCGTTGCGCTCACGAGCGGATGGCGCACGTCGCGCCACATGCGCGTGCTCTCGGCGCGCGCCGTGGAGGTGCGCATGCGCTCCCACCGCCCCATGGTTGTGCTGGACGGCGAGCCGGTGCGGGTGTCGCGCGTCGACGCCGTGACCTTCAAGGCGCGGGCGGTGCCGATCCTCGCACCTGCCGATCGGGCCTAGACGAACACAAGCGCGAAGAACGGCCCGGCTTCGCCGCCGGGCCGTCCGTTCGTCGAGGCGAAACGACCGTTCAGGCGGCTTCGGCCGTGGAGTTGAAAAACAGCGCCTGGCTCACCGCTGCGCGCACGGTGTCTTCGGCGTAGGGCTTGGTGATGAGGAAGGTCGGCTCCGGCCGCTCTCCGGTCAGCAGCCGGTCGGGGAACGCCGTGATGAAGATCACCGGCACGGAGATTTGCGAGAGGATGGCGTGCACGGCGTCCACGCCGGAGGATCCGTCGGCCAGCTGGATGTCGGCCAGCACGAGATCGGGCTTATGGGCCTGCGCCGCGGCGACCGCGCGGCTGGCGGTGTCAGCGGTGGCGACCACCGAATGGCCCAAGGTGGTGACGATGTCCGAAAGATCCATCGCGATCAGCGTCTCGTCCTCGATGATGAGGACGCGTGCGCACGTCTGGCGCGCGATCTCGGCGCGGGCCTCGGCGACGAGATCGGCCACCTCGCCGGGGGCTGCGTTGAAGATCTGGCCCGCCTCGGTGAGGGAGAAGCCCTCCACGGCGGTCAACAGAAGCGCCTGGCGGCTCATGGGCGTCAGCAGCTTCAACCGCTCATGCGCCCTCGCCTGTGCGCCGTCCTCGTCGGACGGGCCGGTCTCGATGTGGCTGGTGCCCCAGATGGCGTGGAAGAGCTTGTAGAGGGCGACCCGGGGCGGCAGGCTTTCATCCAGCGCCTCGCGGGACTCCAGGATGGCCTTCAGAGACGCGGCGACGAAGGCGTCCCCACTCTTCTGCGATCCGGTGAGGGCGCGCGCGTAGCGGCGCAGCAGCGGCAGATGGGGGGCGATTGTCTTGGAAGAGGTCATGCCGGCTCCAGCCATGGGTATCCCTTGGACGTCTGGTCGTGGGTGCGCCCGACCGCCGCTCCCTGAAGTGCTCCGCAGGCTGGAACATAAGGTCCGGATGCGGCGTTCGGGAGAAGGGCAGGTGCGTTCTCTCCGTAAAAACCCGCTGCGGGCCGGATTGTTCCCTGACCCCGGAACCAAAGTCGCCGTGTTTGCGTTAGGGACCCAAGACTGCACCACGTTCTGCTGAAGGCGCTTGTATGGGCATGCCGAAATCACCCTCCGGAAACTCGACCATGGACAGAGACCCACCCGCTAATTCCCCGCCTGCTCCGGCTCCCGAGAGCGCGGGCGCGAGCGCCGGGACCCAGCCTTCCGGCGCAACCGGCGGACGAAAAACCCGCGTCCGCGGCGATTTCGCCACCCAGAAGGATCTCCACCTCGATCCCATCACACGCAACCTGCGCCGTGCGTTCGACGAGGTCGCGGCCGAGCCGCTGCCGGAGGAATTCCTCGAGCTGCTTCGCCAGATCGACGAGACGGGGAGCACGCCCAATGGCCGCTAACGCCGCCGCGTCCGCCGCCCAGGGCGCCGCCGATGTGCGCGCAGGCTTCGTGGACGCGATCCCGCACCTGCGCCTGTTCGCACGCTCCCTCACGCGCAATTTCGTCGAGGCCGACGATCTGGTGCAGGAAACCATGCTCAAGGCGCTCGCCAACATCGACCGGTTCGAACCGGGCACGAAGCTGCGGCCCTGGCTGTTCACGATCATGCGCAACACGTTCTACTCCGACCTGCGCAAACGCCGCCGGGAAGTGCAGGACGTGGACGGCGAACACGCCGCACGCCTCGTCACTGGCCAGCGCCAGGACAGCTCCGTGGACTTCGACGACTTCAAGCGGGCGTTCGCCCAGCTGCACAGCGATCACCGGGAGGTCCTGACGCTGATCGGCGCGTCGGGCTGTTCCTACGAGGAAGCGGCCAACATCTGCGGGTGTGCGGTGGGCACGATCAAAAGTCGCGTCAATCGCGCGCGTCGCCGGCTTGAGGAGATCATGTCCGGCGCCGCTGGCGGGGACGGAGAAACCACTCCGGACACCGGCACGATGCAGGGTGCAATCGCCGGAAACTGGTGAGCCGGTGACCAGCGCGGCGGCGCCGCCCCCATTGCTCGGCCTGTTCTCCCTGCGCTCGTTGCGCGGGAGAATGGCCTTGCTGCTGGGCGCCGCTCTCCTGCCGATGGGCCTCATGACGCTCGATGCCGGGCTGCGGTCGGCTTCCCTTGCGGAGGGCGCGGCGCAGCGGGAGGTGGCCGAACGCGTGCGCGAACGCATGATGGAGCGGGAAGGGGAGGTCGTTCGCCTGCGCACCGTCACGCGCACGATCGCAGCCAACGCCTCCTTCGCGCGCGGCGGGTCTGAGCAGTGCAACGCCGTCCTGGGAACGCTCGGGGCGGAGTTCCGCGAGTTCGCCAACGTCACGGTGCTCGATACGGAATCGCGCATTGTGTGCGCGTCGGATCCTGCGGCGGTCGGGCGCACCGCGTCGGCGGGCCCGCTGGTCCGGCGCGCCCAGGTCATCGACGACGCCGCCATAGGCTTTGTGCCGTCGCCCAGGCTCTCGGGCGAACCCGTGCTTGCGGCGGTGTCTCCCATCGTCGCCACACGGGGACCGCAACCGCTTTTCGTGGGCGTCACGCGGGTGAGCGCGCCGCTGCTGGCGCGTCCGCCCGGCGGCGAAACCGTGTTCTCCGCACTGGTGGGCGCTGACGGGCGGGTGCTGCAGGTCTCCGGCCTCGCGCTCCAATCGCCCGACTATCGCGCGCTGGAGCGCGTGCTTGCGGAGCGGGCGCCGGGCGGGCGGAGCGGGCCGTTCCGCGTGGGCTCCCTGTGGGCGGTGACAGTGGAACTGGCCGACGCCAACATCTTCCTCGTGGAGGGATGGCGCAGGCCGCCGCCCGACCTCGCGGGCATCCTCGGGATGCTTTGGGCGATGTTTGCGCCCGTGCTGGTCTGGCTGATCGCCGTGGGGGCCACGTGGATGGCCGTGGAGCTGTACATCGTGCGCCCGCTCACCGCTGTGGAGGCGCTGGCGCGGTCCTATGCGCGCGGCGAGGACGCCGATCCGCCGGAAGCCCTGCGCAACGCGCCGTTGGAGATCGCGTCCGTGCGGCGCACACTGGCCGCCATGGCCAAGACGCTTCGCGGCCGTGAACATCGCCTTGCGGAAGCGCTCCAGGAGGAGCGCGCGCTCCTGCGCGAGGTCAACCACCGGGTCAACAACAACCTCCAGCTTGTCGCCAGCCTGCTGTCGATTCAGGCCCGCGCCGCGACGGTGGAGCAGCAGGCCGTGGGTCTGGCGCGCGCGCACGATCGCGTGCAACTGCTCGCGCTCGCCCACAACAAGATCTACGGCTCCGGCCACGTGCGCTGCGTCCGCGTCGACGACCTCGTCAGCGAGATCGCGCGCAACCTCACGGCGGCGCGGGGCGCCCGGTCGGGGCGCTTGATCCTCAACCTCGATGTCCATCCCGCCCATGCGCCGGTCGACAACGCCGTGCCGCTGGCGTTCCTGATCGGGGAAAGCATCTCGCAGGCGATCGACCTGCTCGACGGCATTGAGAGCGCGGTGCTTGACGTATCGCTGCGGCGCTCCGCCGAGGACGACGTCGTCACCTTCTCCGTCACCTCGCCCAACCGCGAGGCCAGAGCGGCGGCCACCTCGCCGGCGCGGCGCATCATCGACGCGTTCTCCCGCCAGATCGGCGTCACCGTCGATTATAGCCCTGATGATCCGCTTGCGGTCACGCTGTCCATGCGCGTGGCCTCCGACGACGTTGTCGAGACCCAGGCTCGCGCTGCGGCGGACGTCCCGCAGGCGGGAACGAGCGCCTCGCTTGATCGTTGACTCCGGGCAGTCGCCAGCGCGACCGCCAAGAGGAGAAACACATGAACTGGCAACAGATCGAAGGCAAATGGGACCAGCTGCGAGGCGCCGCCCAGAAGCAGTGGGGAAAGCTCACCGACGACGACATGGCGGTCGCACGCGGCAGCCGTGACGAGTTCGTGGGGCGTGTGAAGGAGCGCTACGGCATCGCCAAGGAAGAAGCCGAGCGCCAGGTCGATGAATTCATGCGTCGCAACGCCTGATCGGGCCCAAAAGCCGAACCACAAAACGCCGCGGTCCGACCGCGGCGTTTTTTATACCTGTCGAAAGCCCGCAAAGAAAAAGGGGCGGCGATGATGATCGCCGCCCCTTTGTTCTTCCGTCTCACCGCGCCTTAGCGGCGCGACAGCATCAGGCCCAGCAGAAGGCCGGCCGTCGCCGCGACGCCGATCGCCAGCGTCGGCTTTTCCTTCACCGTTTCCTTCGCCACGTCATAGGCGCGCGCGGCGCGCTTGCTGACGTCGGCGGCGACCTGGTCGGCGCGGTGGCCGAGGCCGATTTCGTCGACGATCTTGCGGGCCTTGCCGCCAATCTTGTCTGCGAAGGCGCTCGCGCGCTTGCCCGCTTCCGAAACGTCGTCGGCGACATGGCTGTCAATGAGGGTCATCCGGTCTCTCCATGGATGCGGCGTGATCGCCGTCACGGATGAAACGCGCCGCAGGCGTGGGGGTTCCACGGCGGTCGCGGCGTGCGAAGGCGGCAGCGCACCCTGGCGCGCACATGAAAAAACGCCCGCGCCGGATGGCGCGGGCGTTCTCCCGTCACGATGGAAACTCGCTACTTCGGCGTATCCTTGGACGTGTTGTCGTCGATGGCCTTTTCAACCTCGGCCTTGGCGTCGCTTGCGGCTTCCGCAGCATCGGCGCGGGCGGCGTCGATGGCTTCGCCGGCGTTTTCCATCGGTCCGTCGGTCAGATCCTTCTGGCCGTCGGTGGCTTCTTCAAAGGCGGAGTCGGCGTTTTCGCCCGCCTTCTCCACGGCGCCCGGGGAGCAGGCGGCGATGGCTGCGGCGGCGACGGCGGCGGCGACTGTCATGGTGAACTGTTTCACGGAAATTTCCTCTTCTTCCAGGGTGGCGACGTCAGGCGAGCGGCGGTTTTCCACGCAGCACGCCGCTTACCGCGCTGATCAGGAACAGCACGATGAACACGAAGAACAGCAATTTGGCGATGCCCGCAGACGCTGCGGCGATCCCGCCGAAGCCAAACACCGCTGCGACGAGCGCAAGGACGAGAAACACGAGTGCGTAGTGAAGCATGAACGACCCTCCGGCAAGTGCCCGCCCATCGGGCGGCGCGTCTCCACAGGCAACAACGTCCCGGGTTTCCGGCGGTTCCCCTTTGCCTATCGCCACTGCGTGCGCGCAAAAAAAGCGGGGCGCCGAGGCGCCCCGCTCATGATTGCGTCGTGCGATGGGTCAGAGCGGAAGCAGAGACCGCTCGCGCGTGTAGGCCAGATACCCGATGTTGGCGCCCGCGCGCAGTCCCACGCCCGCGCGCATGGGTGCAAGCGTGACGTTGTCCGCGCGCTGGTAGTTCACGCCGACGCCGCCCACCAGATACGCGCTGCCTTCCACGCCCGGGAAGCGCTGGTAGATGCGATCGGCGTCGCCCAGACCGTAGACCAGCGTGAACACCTTGGACGCATTCGCACCGGTGTCGAAGCCGATCGAAGGGCCTTGCCAGAAGACCTTGCGCGTCTGACCGTTCTTCAGCTGCAGCGTGCCTTCCCCATAGCGCACGCCGACGCCGATGGCCGCCGCCGCCTCCTCGCCGCGCACGTACCCGGTGGGACGCCCGTTATCGCGGAAAATCCGCTCAACCGCCTCGCCCGCCGCTTCCGCCGTGATGCCGAAGAAGTCGGCGACGGCGGAGACGATTTCCGCCTGCTCATACGTCGCCGCTTGCTGCTGCTGTTGCTTCGCCGCCGCCGGCCGCGTCTCGGCGGCCTGCGCGGGTGACGCCGCCACGATGGCGACGACCGAGACGCACGCCACAAGGGCCGTGCGCAGGCGCGATTGCATTGTCATGGACGTACTCCACTCAAAAAACACGACGGAGAACGCCGATGCCCGTGGTCGTGTTCCCCGGCTAGGCGGCGGGTGTGGTGTGGTCTGCGGGCGCAGCGGCGCGCGCAGGGGCGGCCGTGAACGACATCTCGGTGTCCACGGAGCCGAACCGCAAGTCCATCAGGTCGAGCGCATAGTTCTGATGCAGACGCCAGGGGGCTCTGGCGCCTTGCTTGGGAAACCTGTCGAGGGCGCGCTGGAAATAGCCTGAGGAAAAATCGATCCAGGGCTCGCGCGGCATGGCGGGATCGGCCATGCGCGGCGTGCACTGGCGCAGGCCTTCCCGCTCCATCTTGTTGAGCAGCCGGCAGACGTACTCGCAGGTGAGGTCGGCTTTCAGCGTCCAGGATGCATTCGTGTAGCCGAACACGGAGGCGAGGTTGGGCACGTCGGAATACATCATGCCCTTGTAGTTGGTCGTCTTCGCGAAATCGACCGGCGCGCCGTCCACGATCACGGACATTCCGCCGAGCACCTTCAGGACGAGCCCGGTGGCGGACACGATCACCTCGGCGTCCAGCGTCTGGCCGCTCTTGAGCAGGAGCCCTGTCTCGGTGAACGTGTCGATGTGGTCGGTGACGACGGTGACGCGCTCGTCCTTGATCGCCTCGAACAGATCGGCGTCGGGAACCAGGCACAGGCGTTGGTCCCACGGGTTGTAGGTCGGCGTGAAGTGGCGTGCGACCGTCTCCGCCGGAAGGTGCTCGCGGAGTTGGTTGAGGATGAACGCCTTGACCTTGTCCGGCGATCGCCGGCACAGACGGAAGAAGTACATCCCGAACAGGACGTTCTTCCAGCGCGTGGCGCTGTACGCCCAGCTCTGCGGGAGCCACCGCTGAAATGCGAGCGCGATGGGATCGACCGCCGGGCGCGACACGACGTACGTGGGCGAACGCTGAAGCATTGTGACGTGTCCGGCGATGCGCGCCATCGCAGGCGCCAGCGTGACGGCCGTCGCCCCACTGCCGATGATCACGACCTTCTTGCCCGCATAGTCGAGGTCTTGCGGCCAGTGCTGGGGATGGACGAACGTCCCTTTGAAGGTCTCCATGCCGGGAAAGTCGGGGGTGTAGCCGGCGTCGTAATCGTAATAGCCGCTGCACATGAACAGGAAGCCGCAGGTCAGCCGCACAGGTTCGCCGGCGGGGCCAACGGCCTCCACCGTCCAGCGCGCATCGGCGCTCGACCACGCCGCCTGAACGACGCGATGGCGGAAGCGGATCTTGCGATCCACGCCATAGTCCGCCGCGGTCTCGCGCACATACTTCAGGATGGCGGGGCCATCGGCGATGGCCTTGCGCTCCAGC
Source organism: Hyphomonadaceae bacterium (assembly GCA_033764865.1). Lineage (GTDB taxonomy): Bacteria > Pseudomonadota > Alphaproteobacteria > Caulobacterales > Aquidulcibacteraceae > VFBF01. Next base: position 59 of record JANRIM010000175.1, on the reverse strand, counting down.
CATGGCCGGAAGGCGTAGCCAAGGGTGTACATGTCGCTGTCGGACCGGATGCCGGGATA
>JANRIM010000033.1:0-30217 GCA_033764865.1 Hyphomonadaceae bacterium | reverse complement strand
TTGGCTCCAGCCTATGGACCAAAGCGCGCCCACATCGTCCCCGGCGTCGGGCGCGGCCGGGATCGCGACGCCGGAAAACGCGTAGATGCGGTCGCTGGCCTCCAGGCGCCGGATGACCGCCACATCCCCCGAAAGTCGCTGGTTTGAAGCCCAGGTGGCGGTCACGCGCGGATTGAGTGAGACCGTGTTGGTCGGGCTGATCAGGGGGACCGAGCCTGTATAGGTCGGATTGGGGAAGAGCGGGTCGAAGCCTTCCAGTCGTCGGTCCGTTGCGTCGCCGTCGCCGCTGGCGGCGCTGAAGCGCAAGGCGGCGCGGAGGCGCACCGCGCCCACACGCGTGAGGAACGCGCCTTCGCCCGCGGTCGCCCAGGCGTCGACGTCCAGCCCACCGGCCTCGCCGCCTTGACCGATCACTTCAAGTTCCCCGAACCATCGGGCGGATTGGCGTACGATGCGGCCGCCGAGCGTCTGGCGGTCCTGGATGCTCGGCGGCGAGCCGAAAATCCGGTCGGGCCGGCGGGCGGCGATGTAGTAGACGGCGTTGGTCGATCCGTCGGGCGTGGCGTGGACGGCCCCGACGCCCCAGAGAGAACGATCGAAGGAGGCTGAATCGTCGAGTACGCCCGGGCGCACCTGCACCAGTCCGGACGCGACGGCCTGATAGGTGACGTCGCCGCGCCGAACGCTGACGCGCACGCCGTCGAACTGGCGGCGCACGTTCGAGCCCTCGCTCGCCGCCAGCAACCGTCCGGCGCCGAAGGCGATCTCCTGGCGCCCGAACCGGACGAAAGCCCCGTCGTCGCCCGTGGGCCGCCATTCCAAGAAGCCCTGCACAAGGTCGAACTCGTTTCGGTCCGCCGGCCTTGGGCCCCCCGCGCGACCCACGGCGTTCGCCGTGAAGAGTTGCCCGAAGACCCGCCAGCGCGGCGACAGCGTCAGCGCCGCGTGGCCGGCGGCCCGCGTGAGCCAGTAGCCGTCGCCATCCTGTGGCCCGCGCCCGAACGCGGTGGGGTCGTAGATTTCGTAGCGCAAACGCGCACCGAGGCCGAGGGTGAGCTCGCCGCCCGCCACGTCCATGCACTTGAAAGCCAGCGCCTGCGTCGTCGTCTCGCAATAGCGCGACCAGTCCTCGTCGTAGCGTGAGACTGTGGGCGGCGGCGCGTCGGGATCGTCCTGCAACGTCTGCGCGCTGGATGCGCCGGCCGTTGCAAGGAGGATGGATCCCGAGATGACGAACGCAGGAAGGGCGACCGTGCAGCCAGTCATGCCGTCGGGCGCAGGAAGGCGAGCAAACGCTGCGCCAGAACGTCGGGCTGCTCATCGGCGATCCAATGCCCTGCGTCGGCGATGACGCCGCCGTCCACGGCATCCCCGAGGCGACGCATGGCCTGGGTGACGAAGTCACCTGCGCCGCGCGCGCCGCCGAGCGCCAGGATGGGCGCCGTGATCTTGCGGCCGCCATAACTCTTGAAGATCTCGGTGTCTTCGAACACGGCGGCGAAGTGCGCGAAGCCGCCGCGAAGCCCGCCGGGCTTCTGGAGCTGGCGCACGTAAACCTCGAAGTCCGACTGGTCGACAGCGTCAGGATTCGCACTCCAGTGCCAGAAGTACCACGCCAGAAGCTCGCGCTCCTTGCCTGCGATGAACTGCACAGCGACGTCAGGCTGCGTGAAGAAGGCGAGCTGCCAGCTTTGCCAGTTGGGCGTCGGCTGCAGACCATATTCATAGCCATAGCCGGGCGGCGCGTACTCGATGACGCACAGCCGGCTCACGCGGTGAGGATACTCGAACGCGAAGGACAGCGCGACGCCGCCGCCGTGATCGTAACCGACGACTGCGGCGTCGGGGATCGACAGCGCGTCCAAAAGTCCGGCCAGATCGCGCGCCAGCGTGCGCTTGTCGTAGCCCGCAGGCGATATGGTGGAACCGCCCATGCCCCGCTGATCGTAGGCGACGGCGCGAAACCCATGCGCCGCCAGTTCGCGCATCAAACGTCGCCACATCCACCAGTGTTGGGGAAACCCGTGCACAAGGACAACGGGCGGCCCCTGGCCGATCTCTATGACGTGAAGGTCCACGTCGCCGACGATCAGCGTCCTGTGGTGAAACCCGTCCTGGCTCATTGTCTCTCCAAGCGAAAAAAGTGGCGTCACGCAAACTGCGCGAGGCTCGCCCCGCAGGCCCGCCCGGCGTCCACAGCGTCGCGCGCGTCCATGGCGTCGGCGAACACCTCCGGGCCCACCGATGTCCAGGCTCCGATCGATTTCAATGTCGAGACGACCCCGCGAATGTCCATCTCGCCCTCGCCCGGCAGACGCCGATATCTGAGCAGGTCCTCGGTCAACGTCGGGGCCTGAAGCGCCGTCAGCCCGTCGGCGAGCTGCACCTCGAAGACCTTGTCGCCGGGGATCGTGCGCAGCAGGGCGTCATCGGCCCCGGACCGGAAATAGTGCCAGGTGTCGAAACACAGCCCGGCGTTGGGGCGATCCGCGCCGGATACGATGGCCCATCCGTCTTTCAGGGCCGGCACGGAGGAGATCGGCATGAACTCGAAGGTCACCCGCAGGCCGCGGGCGTGCGCGCGGTCGGCGAACGCGCCGAACGCATCCACGAGAGCGGTCACCGGGTGAGGCGCGCCCAAGCCCTCGACGCAGTTGATGGCCTCCGCTTCTGCTTCCTCCGCGGTCCGGAAGATGTCGTCCTCGGAGAAGTCTATGAAGCTGCGATAGTCGGCCTCGTAGCCGTCGGGAATGGCGAAACCCGGCGACCATTGCACGAAGGGATCGATCGCGAGAATGCGGATCCCGGCGTCCCGGATCTTCGCGCGCATCGTCGACGCCGTGGAGCCGCCGCTCCGCCATGTTCGCCAGTCGATGGGAAAAAGCGACATGTGCGAGAACCCGCCCGCCTGAGCCGCTGCAAGCCGGTCCTCAAGCGATTTCGTCCGCACGTTGGCGGCCCAGAGGACGCGGCGCTTCATGGTCGTCCCCATTCCTTGTCGTTGAGTATGACTGCATGCCGCGAGGGCCCCGCCGAGACCCGCGCCGACGAGCGCGCGTCGGGTCCACCCAGCGCCAAAGGCTGCATCCACGACCGGCAAGGGACGGCGAAGCCCGCGTTCAATCATGCTGATGCCGCAGGACGCTGGTTCCTGAAACCAACCAGTGAAAATGCTTCCGCTACGGACGTGAGCCGGTCGCTCACGGACGACCCGACCGGCCCGCGCAGGGATTGTCCTCGTCGGGTCATGGCGCGGATGCGGTGAAGGCCAGAATGGCGGCGGCCAGCTCTTCCGGCTTCTCTTCAGCGCACAGGTGCCCGCAGTCAGCCAGCGTCACGGACGTCACCTCGTCCGCGACGAGGCGCATCTGCTCGCCCACGTTCGGGTGACCGTAGGCGCCGTTGACCGCAAGCACCGGCCTCGTGAGCTTGGTCCTTGTGGCGTCGCGGATCTGGTCGGCCGTCACGAGGACGTCGCGATACCATCCGAACGAGCCCTCAAGGCCGCCCGGCTTGCGCAGGCCGCGCACGTACTCCGCCTTGTCCGCGGCGGTGAGCGCCGTGGGATCGGCCGCCATGGCGGTGAGGAAGTAATCGACGAGCTCCGCCTCCTTGCCCGACCACATCATCGCCGGCACATGGAGCTGGGCGTTGAAGGCGAACCACCAGTAAACGAAGGGGTTTTCTTTGCGGAACGCCGTGAACTGGTCGAGATTGTAGCCGGGCAGGGGCTCGTCCACGTAGATCAGGCCGCGGACCTCTTCAGGGTGGTCCGCCGCCAGCAGCAATGCCGTCAGGGCGCCCATGTCGTGGCCCAGGACGAAGTAGCGATCCCGCGTGAGAAACTCCGCAAGCTCGCAGACGTCTTTCACCAGGGTTCGCCCATCGTAACCGTATGCCGGCTTGTCGCTCTCCCCGTAACCGCGGGCGTCCGGGGCGATCACGGTGTGGCGGGCTGCGAGCAGCGGCATCACCTTGCGCCAGTGGTAGGACGATCCCATCCAGCCATGCAGCAGGATGAGGGCCGGGCCCTCGCCCATCACGGCGACGTGATGCGTGAGCCCGTTGGCGCGAAGCTTGAGATGGGTCGGTGACATGGCGGAGTGACTGCTCGCTGTAGGAAAAGACGTCGATATCGAACAGACGGGCGCGGGTCGCGTCGAACCTCTTCGACCCTTGTGGCGTAAGCCATTTGCTCAGCCGCGCTCTCGTCCGATCTTGCTCCGCGCGCCCTTGGCTTGCGCGAAAATCCAACGGACGCAGGACGCGCGCGGACAGGTCGTTGCTCGCGCGTGCTTCCGGCGGGGCGACCGTGCGCCGAGCTGCATGGCCTTGCGTCAATGGCCGGGGTCGCGGCAGTGACGATGATAGAGTTCCTAGCGCCGCTGGAGGGCTGTCATGGCGGCGATCGTCGCGGGGTCCATGCGCGTTGTGTGGCGGGCGACGCGCCAATCGCGTCCGACGCGCCGGAACTCGTCCACGATCAGGGCGGTTCCCGCGATCGCCAGGGCCGTCTGGCGCTCGAAAACCGTGAGATAGTACGTCGCCACAATGGCGTCTCCCCGTCGGTCCAGGACGATGTTGGCCGCGGCGTGTCGCTTGTTGGTGATGAACGGCGCGCTGGCCTCAAGCGAGGCGATGATTGCGGGCCGCCCGCTCACCGGGGGTCCGAAGCCGGAGTCGATCACACCGTCCTCGCTGTAGAAGGAGGCGTAGAGGGGGTAATCGTTGGTATCGATGGCCCCGTTCATCCGCGCGATCATGTCCATGATTGCATGGGCGTCGTCCGGCCGGATGCGTTCGTCCTGCTGGCGCGGCGCATAGTCGGATGCGCCCGGAGCAGCGGAAAGGGCGGACGTCTGGGCAACGCCGACCATCATGCAAAGCGACAGGGCGAAGACGATCAGTGGACGAGACAATACAGCGCTCCTTGTTGCGGGCGGTGGGTATCGAAACAGGCGTGCAACACGGCGCATGGCGCCATGCGGCATTCCCCGTGACTGTTAGGCCAGGCGCCTAGTTGGCCGTTACTGCGATCTTGCTCACAAAGCGCACCGATTGCGCTATAGCGACACGACTGGTGACTTTAAGGCCTCGGCGGCGGCGCAAACCTGGTTCAGCGCAGGCTATGCCTTTTTGGCGTTACCCCAGTCAGGTCAGCCGGATCGTCCGCAGTCACCGCGCCATTGCCTCGGCGTGACGCCCGTGGAGCTGCGGAAGACGCGGGCGAAGGCTCCCGGCGTCTCATAGCCGACCGCTGCGGCGATCGATGTGACCGAAAGGCGCGTCTCCGCGAGGAGCGACTTCGCCTTTTCCATGCGCAGGCGCTGCTGATAGCGAAACGGGGGATGACCCGTGGTCTGCTGGAACATCCGGGCGAAGTGATAGGGCGACAGGTTTGCGACAGCCGCCAGTTCCGCGACGGTGACGGTCTCGGACAGTCTGGACTCAAGGTGTTCGACGCAGCGACGGAGCGCCCAGCTGCTCAGGCCCCCCTTGGACACAGGAGGCGCATCCGCCCGCGCCGAAAGTGCCCGCGCGACATAGGCCATAAGAAGATGATCGAGAAACAGCCCGTCGTCATCGCTTTGGATGAGGGAGATCTCGATCAGGCGGCCAAGCCGGGCGAGCTGCGGATCGCTCACGCCAAATCGCGGCTGTCCCGTATCGCGAATCGGTATGCCCAGCGCGGCGAGATAGTGATCCTCGACGTGAACGTGGAGATTGCGCATGGGCGCCTGCGAGGCCCACCAGCTTGGTTGACCCTTCGGGATGACAATCAGGCTGTCCGCGAGGAAGGGCGCGCTTGTCCTGCGACCCAGGAGATCGAAGTGCTGGCGCCGTCGGGTCGAAGACGCGAGGATGAGAACAATGGGGAGGTGGGGCGGCGCCATGATCTCGTTGGGCGCCTCTGAAAGCACCGCTGCGCCGATGCCATTGCCCACATAGGCGGAGCCGACCTGCTCACTATAGCCCTGCTGAAACACCGCCTTGCGGTAGCTGCCGAGCTGGATGGCGCGTTCGGGTGTCGGTGTCGTCAGCATCCTGGCCAGAGCCCCGAATTTGAACGCTGCGCCTGCACGCTGCGGGTTCGTCTGGATTATTGAAGCCTCGGGGCGCGGCGAAATCAACGGTGTGTCATGGGTCAACGAAGCGGGCCCAGACTCGATGGGCGCGTTGGGCGCGCGGTGAACGTCCAAGGGGCTGCGCCCGGTCCGTGGCGGCGGAGATGACCCGGACCGTCGCCTAGTGCGTATCTAGGACATGACCCTTTTTGACCCCTCTGGCGGCCCGGCGGTGGCGACGGTGGACTGGACGCCAACGCGGGCGGCCGGCCTCGCACGGTTGGCGGCGTTTCTTCCCCACGCCGGCCGGGACTACGCGCGCGACCGCAATGTCGATCGCGGGCCGGGCGACCGCTCCAATGTGTCGGCGCTCTCCCCTTGGATCCGCCGTCGGCTCCTGACGGAAGAGGAGGTGATCGCCGCGGCGCTCGGCCGTCATGGGCTTCCAGCGGCGGAGAAGTTCATCCAGGAGGTTTACTGGCGCAGCTACTGGAAGGGTTGGCTGGAAATGCGGCCGGGCGTGCTTGCCCGGTACGAGCGGGAGGTCCAGTCGCTGCAAAGCACGCACGCCGGCGATAGCGCCCTTCAACGGGCCGTGGCAGGGCGCACGGCGTCGCATGCTTCGACGCCTGGGTAGCGGAACTCATGGAGCTGGGATGGCTGCACAACCACGCGCGGATGTGGTTCGCCTCGATCTGGATCTTTACGCTCCGACTGCCCTGGCAGCTGGGCGCAGAGTTTTTCTTCAGGCACTTGATCGACGCCGATCCAGCCTCCAATACGCTGTCGTGGCGATGGGTTGCAGGGCTGCATACAGCGGGCAAACACTACCTCGCCCGCGCAGCCAACATCCGCATGAACACCGGTGGCCGCTTCAATCCGGAGGGCGATCTCGATGAGCGCGCCCTTCCGCTGACCGAGGATGGACCCACGCCAACGCCCGCGCCGCCCCCGGCGGGTGGGACGCTGGCGACGCGTCGGGTCGCTCTTTTGCTGACAGAGGAAGATCTCCACGCGGAAAGCTGGGCATTGTCCGCCCACGTGGCGGCTTGCGCTGCGCTTGATTCGCCTCCGTCCGCCGGCATACCCGCCAGTCGCTTCACGGCCGGTGCGCTTGGAGACGGCCTCGTCCGCGCGCAGGCGCATTTCGGATGCGCCGCCGAGATGCTCCGCCCGGACGCGGTCGTGTCATGGGCCAAGGGGCTTGGGGTTACGGAAATCGTCACGGCCTACACTCCTGTCGGTCGCCTCGCCCGTGATCTGCTGACGCTCGACGGACGGGCGTCGATGGAGGGGCTGCGTGTGGTGCGACTGCAACGTCCATTCGATACGCGCGTGTGGCCACATGCCAAGGCGGGCTTCTTCAAACTCCGGGAGAAGATTCCCCAACTCATCGCCGCGACGTCATGATCCACGTGGTCTGGTTCAAGCGCGATCTGCGCGTCCATGACAACGCTGCGCTGGCCGCGGCGGCGGGCAGCGGCGCGCCCGTGCTGCCTCTCTACATCGTGGAGCCGGAGCTTTGGCGACAGCCGGAGATGGCGGGCCGGCACCTTGCGTTTCTCATGGAATGCCTCGCGGATCTGGATGCGGCGTTGAAGGCGCGCGGCGCAGGCCTTGTGGTGCGGGTGGGCGAAGCTGTCCGCGTGCTCCATGATCTGCACGCCGCGCATGGGTTCGCCGCCCTTCACGCCCACGAAGAGACGGGACTTCTTTGGACCTATGCGCGCGATCGCGCGGTGCGGCGCTGGGCGCGGGGCGCCGACGTGCCCTTCCTGGAGTATCGCCAGCATGGCGTACAGCGGGCGCACGGGGACCGCGACGGCTGGGCGGGGCGGTGGGAACGGATGATGCGGTCGCCGACGCAGCCGGCGCCAGATGCCCTGAGGGGCGTGGCGCTGGCCAGCGACGAGGCGCCGGACGCCGCCGGTCTCGGCCTCGCTGACGACCGTTGCAGCGCCCGCCAGACAGGCGGCCGCGCGGAAGGCGCCGCCTTGCTCAAGAGCTTTCTCACCGACCGCGGCCGATCCTATCGCAGGGCCATGTCCACCCCGCTCGAAGGCGCCGTCGCCTGCTCGCGTGTGTCGGCGCACCTGGCGTACGGCTGTCTTTCGATACGGGAGACGTACCAGGCCGCAGTGCGCGCCCGGGAGCGGTGGCGGCGCTCTGGCGACACGACGTATGCGCAATCGCTTTCGTCCTTCGTCTCGCGTCTGCACTGGCACTGCCATTTCATGCAGAAGCTGGAGGATGAACCGGAGATCGAACGGCGCGAGTTGCATCCCGCCTATGCGGGCCTCCGGCCGCCGGGCCCGGAGCACGCTGCGCTGGTCGATGCATGGATCGAGGGGCGCACCGGTTTTCCCTTCGTGGATGCATGCATGCGCAGCTTGCGGGAGACCGGCTGGCTCAACTTCCGCATGCGGTCGATGGTCATGGCCTTCTCAAGCTACCATCTCTGGCAGCACTGGCGCCGCCCGGCGCAGGCGCTCGCGCGGCGCTTCACGGATTTTGAGCCGGGCATCCACTTTCCGCAGACGCAGATGCAATCGGGGGTTACGGGCGTGAACGTCGCGCGCATCTACAATCCGGTGAAGCAGTCGCGCGATCAGGACCCCGCCGGAGAGTTCATTCGCCGCTGGACGCCGGAACTGGCCGCGCTGCCGGACGCGTTCCTGCACGAGCCATGGACCGCGCCGCCAAACGTCCTCGCCGACTGTGGCGTGCGCCTCGGCGAGACCTATCCCGTCCGGCTTGTGGACCATGAGGTCGCGGCCCGGCGCGCCCGCGACGCCGTGTACAGCGTACGCGCCGGCGCCGACTTTCGCGATGCCGCTCGCGCCATCCAGAACAAGCACGGGAGCCGGAAGGCGGGGCTCCCACCCACGGAGGGGCGTACACGGCGGAAGAAAAAGCCCCTCCAGGGCCAGTTCGATTTCTGACGTTGCGCGCCCTGCGGGTGCGGAACACTCCATGCCGACTCCCAATGCGCCTCGCGCGACGGGGATATGGCTTGGGGGCCCGGCTCAGCCGGGTTGAAGTCGCTATCGCCGGGGCGCCTCTGCTGCAAGGGTCTGGTAGCGGCCGTGGACGCCGCCGAGGGGGCGGGCATGATGCGTTCGGGTCTGGTCGCGTTGGCGATCATTGCTGGGATCGGGGCGGCGCACGCCCAGTCGGGCAACGTAAGCACCGTTTCGCAGGAAAACGCCAACAACGTCGCCGACGTGGATCAGGACTTCAGCCTTTGGGGGTCCCGGTCGGAGATCAGCCAGACCGGCGCTTCGAACCTTGTCACCGTGCTTCAGATCGACGACGGCTCGGCGGTGGACGGCGGCGCGGCGAATGTCTCTGTCGTCAACCAGTCCGGCGACGGCGCCGTCGCCACCGTCGCGCAGTCGAGCGTCGAGGCGGGCAACGACGTCGCGGCCGTCAACGTATCGCGTGTGACGCAGCTCGGCGCGGATTCCCGCGCCACCGTCGCGCAGGTGGGCGCCGGCGCGGATTCGCTCATCCTGCAAGCGGGCGTGAGCCAAACAGCGTGGGTCGGCCAGAGCGGTGGCGGCCAGACGGTGTCCACCGTGGATCAGGACGGCGATGCGAACATGGCGACCGTGCTGCAGGCCGATGCGGGCGCCGGCGCGGTGCTCGTCTCCGGCGTGGTCCAGCGGGGCGAGGCCCACATCGCCGACATCACGCAATTGGGCGAGGCTGCCCAATCGACGGTCGAGCAGGGGGGGCAGACGAACTTCGCGACCATCTCGCAGGACAGCCTCGGCGCCGACATGCTGGAGTCCCGCGTGACCCAATCCGGTCTCGACCTCGTGGCGATGGTGGATCAAAGCGGTGCGGCGGCCACATCGACCATTGAGCAGACGGGCGACGTCAACGTCGCCTCGGTGATGCAAACCGGCGACGGGGCCGGCCTGCTGTCATCCCTCGTCGTGCAGACCGACGGCGGCAACGCCGCCACGGTCGATCAGCGCGGCGCGGGCCCGGCGACCTCGGTCATCGACCAGTCGGGTCAGAGAATGACAGCCGACGTCTCGCAGGATGGCGAGGACCTGTTCTCCACCATCATCCAGTCTGAAGGCTCCGACAACATCGCCGATGTCGTGCAGGCCGGCCTCGGCAAGTCTTCGACCGTGACTCAGACGGGCTTCGACCAAATGGCGACCGTGACGCAGACCTCCGGGACCATGTCTGCGTCCACGATCACGCAGTCGGGCGCCGGAAACACCGCAACCGTCGTCCAGTAGCCGGCTCAACGCCCGTCCCGCGGCGTCCACCCAAGGCGTTCGAAGGAGAAACCGATCGGCGCTTCCCCGGCGCGGTTCACCGTGGCGTCGATCCGGTAAAGCGCCACGTCGAATGCGCCGTCGCCCGCAGGGTAGGCCATGCTCCGCGCGCGGTCGGTCACGGCGGTCGCCCGCCACGTGACCCGCGTCTGCGCCGACAGATCGAGCACGCCTTCCGGCGTCGCCATGGGGTTGATCTCCCTCAGAACGAGGAGGGCGTTCCGCTGCGCTGTCGCGTCGCCCTGGAGCGCGGAGACCCTGTCCTGACGTCGCGCCAGGTCCATTCGCCAGGAGAGCAGCGCGCTGAGGGCGAGGCCGAGGATGATCACCGCAATCACCGCTTCGAGCGCGCTGAAGCCGTTATGGCGACCGCGTCTCATGCGTTGAGAGCCATGTAGCCAGCGACGCCGGCGAGCGTCGCAGCGAGTGCAACGCCGAAGGGCGCCACGCCCGGCATGTGCGCATCGTGGGCTGCGGGGAAGACGCGCACGGGGGCCGTCATCAATAGCGCGGTGAGGGCGGCGGCGGCGGTCGTCGCGATCAGGGCGCCTTCCAGTCCAAGCGTGGCGCCGATGACGGCGGCGAGCTTGACGTCGCCGAGGCCAAGGCCCTCGACGCCGCGCCGTCGCGCGTAGCCCACGCGCACGATGAGAAAGAGGCCGCCCAACGTCAGCGTCGCCGCGGCTTGATCCATGCGGCTCCCGGGAAGTGGTGCGATAAGCGCCAGGAGCGCGATCGCCGCCACAAGGGCGTTGGGAATGACGAGCGTGCTGAAGTCGATCCGGGCGATGGCGAAGCACAGCGCACCGAGCGCGCCGATTTCGAACGCGCAGCCGGCATCCGCGCCCGCACCGTGGAGGACGAAGGTCGTGAGGGCTCCGGCGCCGGCCTGCCATCCCAAGTGCCGCCACCCTGAACCTCCCAGCTCACGCCAGCAGACCATCGCGCTCGCGAGTACGGCGGCGATCAGGATGGCGATGGCGGGGGTGTCCATTCGTCTTCAGCCCAGCGTTTCGTAGACGCTGGTCATCGCGCCGACGAGACCGAGCACGACCGCGCCGATCACCGTCGCCACGAGCGCCACGGCCACCTGCTCCAGCACTGACGTGACGCGTTTCATTGCCGTGCGCAGCTCGCCCTCGTGGCGGTCCGCGATCACCGCGAGCATGGCGCCAAGTCTGCCTGAGGTCTGGCCTGTCTGGAGAAGGCTCATGTCGATGCGATCGACCGCGCCGGATGCGCCGAAAGCCTCGGCGATGGGACGTCCGGCGCGCAGCGCGCCGATGGACCCGTTCAATTGACGACGGAAGCGCCCTTCCGGCACGGCGTCGAACGACAGCGCGGCCGCATCCAGTATGCCGACGCCTGACGATACGGCCAGCGCCATGATGCGCGCCCACTCGGCCCGGTGGTTGGCGACAATGAGACCGCCCACTATGGGAGCGTCGGCCAGGAGCCGCGCAGCGTGGCGTCGGCCTGCCGCTGTCGCGCCGGCGTAGATGGCGCCCGCCGCAAGCGCGAGAGAAAGCACGGGCGCGGCGACGGGATTGGCCTGAACGAAGACGCCGACGCCGAGAATGAAGCCGGACAGTCCCCCGATCGTCTCCCGCGCAGGCCCGATCATTTCAGCAAAGCGCGGCACCACGACAACGAACAGGAACGCGAACGCCACCAGCGCTGCAACGATCAGGAATGCCGGATAGGAGAGGGCGGTCAGGACGTCCCGGCGCAGCGTTTCAGCGTAGCGCATCTGCCGGACGGCTTCGTCCAGGACAGCGCCGAGGTTGCCGTTGGCCTCTCCCACGCCAATGAGTGCGTAAACATGCGCCGGATACCCGGGAAGGCCCGCCCTGAACGCCTGCGCGATGGTGTCGCCCTGCCTGAGACGATCGACTGCGGCGGCGATTCGGGTGGCGATGGGGCGCCCGGCGAGGGAGTCCGCGATGGCTTCGAGCGCCTCCAACAAGGGAATGCCGGCGCCGGTCAACACGGCGACTTGCTGCAACACAAGCAGCCTGTCGGCGTCGATATCCACACGCCGCCTTAGAAGCGCAGGCCCGACGGCGCTGTCCTGCGCATGCAGCGACAAGGGCACTATGCCCTCGGTCTCCAGTTGCAGGAGGGCGGCCCTGCGGTCCGGCGCATAGATCACATCGGCGACGACGCCTCCGTCAGCGCGTCGCCCTCGATACGCGAAAGGTTGGCGCGCGGTCATCCGCGCACGCTGCCGATGACACGTTGGACCTCCCGCAGGGTCGTGACCCCAGCGCGGGCCTTGATCACGCCGTCCTCGAACGCCGTGCGGAAGTCGTCTTGCCGGCAGATCGCCTCGAGCGCGGCCTCCGGCGCGCGTTCGCGGATCGCCTTGCTCAAGGGCGCCGACACGGCAGCCACCTCGAATATGCCGGTGCGACCGATGTAGCCAGTCATGCCGCAGCGCGGACAGCCGACCGCGCGCCGCCAGTTGTCGGGCTCACCCATAGCGAGGCCGGGCACGGCGCGCCGGGCGAAGGCCTCCTCATCGCCCCCGTCGGCGGGTGCGCTGCAGTGCGGGCAAAGCCGGCGTACGAGGCGCTGGCCGATCAGGCCGCCGACGACGTCCGCGAGAAAATAGCTTTCGATGCCAAGGTCCATGAGGCGCGAGATCGCGGCGATGGCGGACGTCGTGTGCAACGTGGAAATGACGAGGTGGCCGGTAAGGGCGGCCTGCACCGCAATGGAGGCGGTTTTCGAGTCGCGGATCTCGCCGACCATGATGATGTCGGGGTCCTGGCGCAGGATCGACCGCAAGCCGGTCGCGAAGTCGAGACCGATCTCCGGGCGAACAGGCGTCTGCAGCACGCCTGGGAGGTCAATCTCCACCGGATCCTCGACGGAGACGATCTTGCGCAGCCCGTCGTTTGCATCCGTGACGAGGCGATAGACGGTGGTCGTCTTGCCCGAGCCGGTCGGTCCGGTGACCAGGATCATGCCGCTCGTTGTGGCGGCCATGGTCTGCACCGCCGACAGTTGATCGGCCGCCAACCCGAGTTGCGGCAGCGTGGGAAGGTTGGCTTGGCGCCCCAGAAAGCGCAGCACAATGGACTCGCCCCACGTCGTCGGGAGCGAAGAGACCCGCGCGTCCACGGTCTGGGCGCCGATGCGTACGCTTTGGCGCCCGTCCTGCGGAAGCCTGCGCTCGGCGATGTCCATGCCGGACAAAATCTTGATGCGGGACGATACGGCGTCAAAAAGCGCACGCGGCGCAGTACGCCAGACTGACAGGAGCCCATCCACCCGAAAGCGAACGGAGAGATCGTTCTCGAACGGTTCGATATGCACGTCGCTCGCGCGCCGGGCGTGCGCCTCGGCGAGCATGGCGTCCACGAACGCGATGACGGGCGCCTCCTCGGAGAGCTCCTTCAGGTGGGTGGCGTCCGACGTCCGCGGCGCGGCGTGGCGCACGGGATCGGCGTCAAGCTCCGCGAAATAGGGGCGCAAAGCCTGGCGATCAGCCAGATAGTAGAGCGGCGCCGCCTGGTGCCACTGTTCGGCGGCTTCCTGCACGGCGCTGTTGGCGATGTCGCTGCTGGCGATGCATAGCGCCTCTTCAGGTCCACTTGAATCAAACCACACGATTGTCTGGGTTTCGATCAACCAGCTTCTGGCGATCATGAGCCGGGAGACGGCCTCCTGAACGGCGCTGGCGGCGGGCAGTCTGTCAGCGGTGATCCACTGGGCGCCAGCCTGTCGGGCGAGCGCTTGCAGATCCGCAGGACGGTCGCCGGCGCTGTCTTGCGGCGGTGCGGCGCGGGGACGGTCCTGGCGGTGCATGAGCGGCTGCGGGGCCCGTAATGCGCGCGTGAGGGGAAGTGTATTTTCAGTCGGCGGCGGCCGGGATTGAGAGTGAAGTCGCACCGCGCGGCGGGCAACGCCCTTCACCATTTGGGCGTTCTCGCTTCACGTTCCGCCGGGAAGGCGTTTTCTGCCGCCATGATGCGGAGTCCTGCCACCCCACCTGCGCCCGGCCGTCGGTCCCTCCGTCGGGCCGAGGCTGGCTACAGTCTTCTGGAAGTGCTCATCGTCTTGTCGATCATCGCGCTGATCGCCACGTTCGTGGGGCCGCGCCTGATGGCCCAGCTTGATCGATCCAAGGTCACGGGGGCCCGCGTACAGGTTCAGGCGCTGGCATCGGCCATCGAGACCATGCGCCTCGACATCGGTCGATACCCGACCGACGACGAAGGCCTACGACTCCTTGTGGAAGCGCCGACGCAGAATCCTGACGGCGTCACGCAGTGGCGGGGCCCCTATCTCGATACCGACGTGCCCAACGACCCCTGGGGCAGGCCCTACGTCTACGAAGCGCCGCTCGTGCTGGAAGGTCGCCCCAGGATCACGAGCCTGGGCGGCGACGGCAAAGCCGGCGGCGCAGGCTTGGCGGCTGACATCGCCTACGGCGGAGAGCGTTGACCGGCCATGGCCCGCCGCGCAGAGCACGGCCTCACGGTTTTTGAAGCGCTGATCATGCTCGCGATTACGCTGCTCGCCGCAAGCATGATCCTCCCGGCATTGGGGAGAAGCGTGCGGGACGATCTCACACGCGCAGAGCAGGGGCTTCGCCAGGGGGACATCCTGCGGGGAGAACAGGCTTTCCGCGCCATCCTTTCCGGGGCGATCCCGACGGCGGAGGCCGTAGGGCGAGACCCTGCGGTGTTTGGCGACGACGCCACGCTTCGCTTCGACGCCGACCTCGAGGACGTGACCGTCTGCACGGCGAAGCCAGGCAGAACGCCGGTGCGTGTCGCCATCGAGCGCACAGGCGACGGTGGCGCGCTGACGTGCGTATCAAGGGACCGACGCGCGGTTCTCGCCCAGTGGACGCAAGGCGCAGGGAGTTTCTCCTATGGCGATCCGGCGAAGGGATGGCGGCGCCTGCTCTTCGTCGAGCCTGATCCAGAGGAACGCATGGCGTCGCACGCCGAGGATCCCTCCTTCGTCCGCTTTCATCTCGTGCGGGACGGCTACGAGGACATTCTCTGGATCGCCCCGGCCCCACCATGGCGCGATGACTTGGTCTCCCGGGACGACCGTGTCGAGCGCGGCGGCGGGAACCTCGACCGATGAACAGGAGCGACGTCCGGGGCTTCGCCTTGCCCATGGCTTTGGCGGCCGTGGCGCTCGCGTCGATCGCCGTGCTGGCGCTGGCGCGGGTGGAGAGCACCCGCTTGGTCGATGCGCGCCGGCTGCAGGCCCAGTGGCGAGCGGACTTGGCGGCGGCGACTGCGGAGGCGCGCGTGGCGCACCTTCTCGCCACGGAGCCGCTCGGCGCACGTGACATTCGGGTCCGGCAGGGCGTCGCGCTTGGCCGGGAAGCGGATGCAGATGTCACCCCGGTCGTGCTGGACGGACGCTCCTACGCCGTGCGCTTACGGGCCGCGGGATCGCCCAGGGTCGACGTGCTGCTCCAGGATGAGGCGGGCCTCTTCAACCTGAACCGGACAGATGGGGAGGCGACGGAGCGCCTGTTGCGGCTTCTGGGGGCGGATGCCGCCGCCGCGCGTCGCCTCGCTGACGCCCTTTCGGACTTCACCGACGAGGACGACCTGCGACGGGCCGACGGGGCCGAGCGGGCGGACTATCTGATCGCGCAGGCTGGCGCGCCGCTCAACGACTGGCTTGTGGACGTGCGTGAAACCACCGGTGTGCTGGGCTGGTCCGACAGCCTCGACGCGTCCGCCATGAGCACCCTCCGGACTGGGGCCGTGGCCCTGGCCCCCGACGCCCCATTCAATCCCAACACGGGAACGGCGCTAGCCCTCCGCGCAGTGTTCGGGATCGACGAAGACGCCGCTGCGCGATTAATCGCCGCGCGCGAACGACAATTATTGCTGACGGCCCAGGACGTCCTGGCGCTGTTGGGGGACGCGCAGGTGGACTCTCAATTGCGTCCTTCGCCGGCGCGCAGTGTTCGCCTCATCGTCCACGTCGCACCCAGCGCTTCTGAGGAGAGTTACGTTTACGTATCCCGCGTCGGCGTCGCAGAAGAGGGGCAGGATAGGCCCATCGTCGTCAGGCGTGCGGATGCGTCGGCGCGTGCCTACCGTAGGGAGCGGGCGCGCGCAGATGCGGTGGGTGGACAGGCCACACTTCCCGACGGCATCCATCGGCATTCTCCGTGAGGACGGTGATTTTGTCGGCCAGCCAGGCGCGGGCCATTTTCTGATCAGCCGCGCCTTGTGCCGGTTCCGGTTCCTCCCACGGCCCGAGCGGTCGACCGCGCGCGACGCGCTGCGCGCCGCGCATCTGCATGCCGAAGGCCATGCGCCCTTTTCGGAGTCCGGCTGGGCAGTCTATCGGGCGCCCGGCGGGCACGGCGTGTGGTGGTGGGACGGCGCACGGGTGAGGGACCTGCTGGGCGGGCGGATGGCCTATCGGGCGGACCGCGCGGTTCCGGAAAGCGTCGCCTTTGAGCCGGGCCTGGATTGGCGGCAGGTTGAGACTGCCGACGGGTTCGAGGCGCAGTACTTTGAAGGGCGGACATTGCGCGCATCGCTGTGGAGGCGTCGGCCCTTCGACGACGCTCAGTGGCGGGCGTTCGCCAGCTCGGATTCGGAGCCGTCGCATCCCGCGCCGGCGTCCGCGCCGCACCCGGTCATGCCGGCATGGCGGCGAGGCCACGGCTGGAAGGCGGAGCGGGCGGCCATCGTGTCGCCATGGACGCGGGTGGAGCAGACTTCGTGGCTCGCGGCGGCTGTTGCACTGGCGGTGGCGAGCGGAGTGGGCGGGCATGCCCTGCGTCATGAGGCGGCGGCCTCGGCGGACCGCCGCGCCACCATGGCCCTGCAAATCGATCCGGAAGTCCGCCGCAAGGTTTCTATGGCGGCGCGCAACGCGGCGCTTGTTCATGCGGCCGCGCCTCTTGCAGCGCCCGCCGACCACCTCATCGCCGCATCGGACATGCTGTCGGCCCTCAACGCGGCGGGCCTGACCCCGACGTCATGGCGCAGCGAGCCCGCACGTGTGCGGGTTACGGCGGGCTACGCCACGGCCATCGCCCCTGATGTGCTCGGCGCCCGCCTGGAGGCGAATCCTCGCCTGCGCGACGTGGCGCCCGTCCGCCAGAATGGCGGCCTCCAGATCACCGCGACTGTCGAACAGTCTGGCGCTGCCCTCGCGGACGGGGCGCCATGATCACCAAGGCGGCTCTCCGGACATCGGCGTCCGTGGCGCAACTCTCGCGATGGTACAATGGGCGGACCCCGCGTGAACGGGCGCTGGTGGCCGCGATCGTCTTCGCCTCCGCGCTCGCGCTTTGCCTGCAGGCCATCGACATTCTTGGCGCAGCCAGAACGCGCGCCGCAGAGGCGCGGGTCGAGCGCGAGCGGATTGAGGCCATGGCTGCGTCATCGAGCGGCGATGGAGTGTACGCCAGCGTGGACGCCAGCGCGCGCGCCGCGCGGCTCGCCTCCGTAGGTGGCGAGACGATCCACATCGCGCGTGCGCGGGCGCAAGCTGACGTGGAAGCCGCGGCCCTGGGGGCCGGGGTGTCCGATGTCTCTGTGGCGCTGAGGGAGCGCCCGGTAGCGCGCGACGTCGTTGAGGAGATCGTGCTGGTGGTCGAGGGCGACTACCATCAGGCGTCCTTCGCCCGCTTCCTTGCGGCGCTGTCGGCTCTTGAAACGAGCTTTTCGCCGGCGACCGTCGATGCGTCGGCGGACGAGGACGCAGGCCGCTTTCGAATGACGTTGCAGGCCTACGCGTTGCCGGCGGAGGCGGGGCCATGATCGCTTGGCGGATCGGTCTTGTCCTGGTCGTGGCGGCCGCGTGCGCGGCCCTCGGCTACGTGATGCCCTCGCCGATGGGCATGTCCGTCGTTACGCCTCAAGCGGGAATTCAAACCTCGGTTTTCGTGCATCCCGGAGCGGTGCTTGCGGAGGCGGCACGGCGCATGCATGGCGCCGAGGTCGAGGATGGAGCAATGATGGACGAGGTTGACCTGTCGATCGACGTGACGCCGCCCGCGGCGCCGATCGATGTGGCTGACCTGTTCCGCCGCGAGATGGCGGCCATCGTCATCGAGGCGGCGTCGGAGCCCGTCGTGCTTGTCGGCACGGGGTCGCAGGCGCGCCGTCTCGCAGTAGGCAGCGTTTATCAGGACGGATGGCGCGTGAAGGCCATCGAAAGCAGTGAAATCGTTCTCGCCCGCCGCGCGGACGTGCGTCGCATCGCGGTTATCGGCGATGTGGCGGTTGCTCCGGTGGCCTCCAGCGCCGATCCGATGGCCGCACAGGGCGCCGCACCCCGGCGCATGACGCTCACCCGCCAGGACGCGCGGGGATCAATGCCATGAAAGACGGGCTCACCTCGATCCGCACCCGCCGGCGCAAGAGCGTGGCCTGCTTGGCGCTCGCGGCGCTTTTGGGTGGGTGCTCGATGTTCCCGCGCCTGGAGACGGGCGTCGCCGCGCCACGGGGGCGCATCGAGCGTGTGGACTCCACGCAGGGACGACCGCTCTCGGGGAAGGATGCCTCGCGACCGTCCGTAAACTTCCTCTCACCGTCGCAGGTTGTCGCTGCAGATTCTCAGGCCGGGTCGCTGCCCGCCCCGAGCGCAGAGGATGTGGCGGCCCTGATCGCTGACCGCAGGCTGGAGGTCAGTCTTCCGCCACAGCCTCTGCCGCAGTTCATCGACACGGTGTTCGGCGGCGTTCTGCGCGTGCCCTATTTCACCGGCCCCGGCATCGCCCAGCGCCGCGATATCGTCACGCTGCGCGGATCGAGCGCCATGTCGAGCCAACGGCTGTTCGACGTCGTCCGCACCGCTCTGGCTCAGTACGGCGTATCGGTGGGGATCGAGAACGGCGCGGTCAAGGTCGTAGAATCGGGCGGCGGCGCCACCACGAACGCTACCGCCGTTCTTCGGGCCCGCAGTGCGCCCGAGGCGCCTCGCAGCGCGCGGCCCGTCATCCAGTACTTCGAATTGCGCGCGCTCGATGTGCCGTCGGTGATGACCCTGCTTTCGGAGGCTTATCCCGATCGTGGCGGCATCCGCCTCACGCCCCGTGAAGACATCAACACCATCGTCATGACCGGCTCCCAGCGCGATGTCGCGTCTGCGGCGACCGTCCTCGACCAAATCGATCAGCCCAAGTTCGCCGGCGGGCAGATCGCGCGGATCGAGCCGACCTACTGGTCCGCAGAACGACTTTCGCAGGTCCTTTCCGAGACATTGGCCACAGAGGGCTACAAGGTGGCGCCGGAGCAGAACGGACCGTTCGCGCTGCTCCCTGTGCCGTTCACCAACCAACTTCTGCTCTTCTCGAACGACCCGCAGGCGTTCAACCGCGCACTCTTTTGGGTGCGCGAACTTGATAACCCCACGGCGCTCGGGGACGAGGAGACGGTGTTCGTCTACACCGTGCAAAACACCAGCGCCGCCGAGCTAGGCGCGCTGGTGGAGCGTGTCCTGGAGCCGCAATCGGCCGCCGACCGCGGCGGTCAGACTGTGCGTC
The DNA here is from genome assembly GCA_033764865.1 of Hyphomonadaceae bacterium. Lineage (GTDB taxonomy): Bacteria > Pseudomonadota > Alphaproteobacteria > Caulobacterales > Aquidulcibacteraceae > VFBF01. The sequence continues at coordinate 10,364 of JANRIM010000033.1, read as the reverse complement.
CCGCCGCGGGGCGGACCACGCTCCGCCGGCCGGCCTCGGCCGACGGTCGTGATGAGGAGGGCGCCGCGCCGTCGCCCGCATCCAACAGCCGCATCACGGTGGACACTGGCGGCAACCGTCTGCTTTTCCGCGGCAGTCCGAGCGCATTCCAGCAGGTCCGCGCCATCATGGCGCAGCTCGATTCCCCGCCCCAGCAGGTTCTTGTGGAAGTCACCATCGCGGAAGTGACGCTGACGGACGAGACGCGCTTCGGCATCGACTGGTACCTGCAGGAGGCCATCGGATCGGCAGGCGTTTCCCTTGATACGCGTGGCGGATCCTCTCGGGAGGCGGGCGGCCTCGGCGCCACCTATTCGCGGATCTTTTCGCGGGGGCGGGTTGAAGCGGCGCTGAACGCCATCGCGCAGAACCGCAACTTGAACATCCTGTCCACGCCACGCCTCGTGGCGCGTTCGGGCAGCGACGCGCAGATTCTCGTGGGGACGGACGTCCCGATTATCACATCCCAGAGGGCCGCGAACAACCAGACGGGCGGCGATACTGACATTCTCCAGACCGTGCAGTATCGCCAGACGGGCGTCATACTGAACATGAGGCCTGTCGTCTACGGCGACAACCGCATCGACATCGAGCTGTTCCAGGAAGTGTCGAGCCAGGAGCCTAACCGGACCTCCTCCATTTCAAGTCCCCTCATTCTCAATCGCAGCGTCACCACGCAGCTCTCCCTCCGCGAGGGCATGACCGCCGTCATCGGCGGGCTGATCCAGGATAACTACTCACGCGACCAGCGCGGCGTGCCGTTCCTCAAGGACGCTCCGGTCCTCGGCTCCGCCTTCCGGACGGATTCCGTCGCTGGAACTAAAGTGGAACTGTTGATCCTGATCACTCCCTACATTATGCACACCGACGATGAGATGCATGACGTCGCCAATACCTACGCCAGCGCGGTGAACGCGGCGCTGCATGCGCGAGGACCGCGGGTTTACACGCTGGCGCCGTGGCGAACGCCGGGTTCCAGACCGGTGGTGCACGGCCCTGCAAACGCTGTCGGTGAATCGCCCGCAGCGCCGCCGGCGCAGACGGAGTGACGGGCATGGCCATCGAGTCGACAGCGTCCGACACCGGCCCGGCGCCGCGGGGGCCTCGCGCCATGCTGGGCGTGCTTCGCCGATGGTTTGCTGGCGCAGAGGAAGGCGGTGCGGGTCGCACGGTCGCCACCGCCGCCCTTCAGCGGGGTCCTGTGAAGGGCGCGTTCTCCGAGGCGCGCCGGTATGTCGTCCTCGCGGCTGTTTTCAGCGCTGCGGTCAACATTCTGTATCTCGCCCCATCGCTCTACATGCTCCAGGTCTATGACCGCGTCCTTGTGTCCGGCGGCCTCCTGACGCTGGCGTTCCTGAGCGCCATCGCCCTAATCGCGCTCGTCGTCATGGCGCTGCTTGACGCACTGCGCAGCCGTGTGATGGCGCGGTTCGCCATGCGCCTGGACAGTGCGCTGGTAGAGCCCGTCATGCGCGCCAACTTCGCCGCACGCGGCCGCGCGGCGGATGGTAGGGATTTCTCAGGCGTTCGCGATCTGGATACGCTGCGCCAGGGGATCAGCAGCCCCGGCGCCATTGCGTTGCTCGATGTGCCGTGGACGCCGTTCTTCATCCTGATCTGCTTCGTCGTCCACCCGGCGGTGGGCATCCTGGCGACCGCCGGGGCTTTCGCCATCTTCGCCGCCGCATGGCTGAACGAGCGGGAATCGCGTTCGGGCGTGCGGGAGATCACCCAGACAGCGCCCTTGTTCTATGGCGGTCTCGAAGCGGACCTGCGGGTGTCCGAGACGGCGCGCGCCATGGGCATGGAGCCTGCGCTGGTGGGCCGTCGATTGCGCGAGCGGGAAGGCTTGGTCGCGCTTCAGACGCGCACGGCCTTCGTGGCGGCGCACTTCGGGTCTGCCATCAAGTTTCTCCGAATGGTGCTGCAGTCGGCCACGTTGGGGCTCGGCGCCTACCTCGCCGTGCAGCAGGAAATCTCCGCCGGCGCGATCATCGCGGTGACGATCCTGACGTCGCGGGCGTTTGCGCCGATCGAACAGGTCGTGTCCGGTTGGAAGCCGACGCAACAGGCCTGGCTTGCGTACCGTTCGCTGGAGAAGGCGCTTGAGAGCTTCGCGCCGGCTTCCCAGCGCACGACACTGCCCAGGCCCACCGGCCGTGTTGACCTTGACAAGATCTTCGTGCGCCACCCTGGGGCGGAACGTCCCGCCGTGGCGGGCGCCACCATCGCGTTCGCCGCCGGCGAAATCATCGGGATCATCGGTCCGAGCGGCGCAGGCAAAAGCACTCTCGCCCGCGTGATCGCCAACGCCTGCGAGCCGACAGCAGGCGTCGTCCGGCTCGACGGCGCCCGCTATCAGGACTGGTCGCCCGAACAACTCGCCGCGGCGATGGGCTATCTCCCGCAGGCCGTCGATCTGATGCCGGGCACCGTGGCTGAGAACATCCGCCGGTTCCTGCCGGTGACGCGCGAGACGGCGGGGGTGATGTCGGAACGCGTGATCGCGGCAGCCGTCAGCGCGGGCGTCCATGATCTCATTCTTGCGCTGCCCAAGGCGTACGACACGCCCGTCGGGGCCGGGGGCAAAGGATTGTCCTTCGGCCAGGCGCAGCGCATCGGTCTCGCTCGCGCATTGTTCGGCGATCCGCAGGTGCTGGTGCTGGATGAACCCAACGCGCACGTCGACGAAGACGGCGAACAGGCGCTCATCAACGCCATCAAGGGCGCAAAGTCCCGTGGTGCTTCGGTGTTCGTCGTCGCGCATAGGGCGCGGCTGATCAACGAGGCAGACACGCTGGTGGTCATGCGTGAGGGATTGGTGTTGGAGGTTGGGCCACGGGAGAAAGTGATCGCGCGCATGCAGGCCGTCACGGGCGCCCCGGCATCTTCATCGGTCACCATGATCCGTCCCAGGGCGCGCCCCCAAGACCAAGGCGGGCCCGATCAGGCGGGGCCGGTGTAACATGCAAAGTCGCGACGCCCCCGCCACCGTGCTGACGGACGACCCCGCGATCGAGGCGCGCTGGGGCTACACCCTGATTGCCGTGTTCTTCGGCGCTTTTCTGGGATGGGCCATGTTCGCGCCGCTCGACGCCGCCGTCGTCGGGCAGGGCGCCGTCAAGGTGTCCGGAAATCGGGAAGTGATCCAGCATCGCGATGGTGGCGTCATTGCCCGTATCGCTGTCGCCGAAGGCGACAAGGTGGCCCGCGGTCAGGTGCTGATGGATCTGGCGGCGCACGAGCTGATCGCACAGGAGAGAGCCCTCGCGGGGCTGGTGCTCGAACTGGAAGCCTCGCGCGAGCGGCTGACGGCTGAGCTTGAAGGTCGCAGCGTCATGAATCGACCCGCGAGCTGGAGCACCCTGTCGCCTGCCGACAAGGCCATGGCAGACGAAGTCTTCACCCGGCAGTCGCAGGAGCTGCGGGCCCGAACGGGCGCATACTCGGGGCAGGCGGCCGTCATCGACCGTCGGACGAGTCAGCTCGCCACCCGCTCCCAGGGTTATCGCGATGAGCTGGTGGCGCTCGACCGTCAGGGCGTGCTCGTGGACGAGGAACTGAAGGCCATGCGCGAGCTCGCCGAAGAGGGCTTCGCGCCGCTGGCGCGCGTGCGCGCCTTGGAGCGGACACGCGCGGAGATCGATGCACGCCGCATCGAGGTGGCGAGCCAGATGGCGCAAGCCAGCGAAGGCGTCGGCGAGTCCCAGGCGCAGGTGGTCTCCATCAGGCAGGATCGTCGCGAGGCCGCCGCCGCCGAGCTGCGCCAGGTTTCCGAACGGCTCATCGACGCCATCCCGAAGCTTGCGGAAGTGCGCGGCGCCGTGGAGCGCGCCCAGGTGCGTGCCCCCACCAGTGGCACCGTGGTGGGTCTTGCTTTCTTCAACGACGGCGCCGTCGTCGCGCCTGGCGAACGCATCGCCGATATCGTGCCGGACCAGTCCGAGCTGGTGGTTGAAGCCAAGGTGTCGACGCATGACGCCGACGATCTCGCCATTGGCGACAAGGCGGAAGTGCGCTTCACGGCGTTCGAGGGGCGTAGTTTCGCGCGCGCCAACGGCGGCATAACCCGCATTTCGGCCGACAGCTTCCAGGACGAACGATCCGGCGCCGAATACTTCAAGGTCCAGGTGCAGGTGGGCGTCGAAGAGCTGCAGAGGCTCGCCCAGAAACGCGGTGAGACGACGCTGCCGCTGCGGCCGGGTTTGCCGGCGGAAATCGTCGTGCCGATCCGCAAGCGCACTGCGCTGCAATACATCATGGAACCTCTCGACCAGTCGGTCTGGAAGTCGTTTCGCGAACATTGAGGCGCACACGTGATCGGGCTGGGTGAACTCATTCGAGCGAGAGCGATCGCGACGGCGCTGGGGTCGCTTGCGATCCTTTTGTCGCCATCGGCGACGGCGGAGACACTTGAGGATGCGTTTCGTGACGCCGTTGCGTCGAGCCCCGATCTCGCGGCGCGTCGCGCCCGTATCGAGGCCCAGCGGCAGTCCATCCTCCTCGCGTACTCCGAAGCGCTCCCGCAGGTCACCGCAACCATCGGCGCCCAGCGCGTGGATCGCGACGATCCCGCCCGGCGGATAACGGGCACCGAGTTTCGGGAGGAATGGCGCGCAGGCGCGGACGCAAGCCAGCTGTTGTTCGGGTCGGGGCGCGTCCGCGCCGCGATCCGCCAGGCGCGGGCGCAGCTGGCTTCGAGCGAGGCGAGCTATCGGGAGGCGATGCAAGCGCTGCTGTTGCAGGCCTCGCAGGCCTTCGCAGAAGTGCGCCGCACGCGCGCGGTGGAGGCGGCCCAGGAGGCGACGCTGGCGAACCTGCAGGAGCAGCGCAGCTACGTGATCGCCAATCAGCGCGCGGGCTTCCTGACCTTGACGGACGTGGCGCAGGCCGACGCCCGGGTCGCGGCGTCGCGCAGCCAACTGGCGCGGGCGAAAGCCGATGTGATCGGCGCAGAGCGTGCGTTCGCGCGGATCGTGGGCAGAGCCCCCAGCGCCCTGGACCGGCCGGATACCCCCCCTGCGCTTCCCACCGATATCGACGCCGCACTCGAACTCGCGCTCGGCCAGCGGCAAAACCTCGAGGCGGCGCGGCAGTCCGAGGCCGCGGCGCAGGCAGGCGTCGATGCGGCCCACGCCGGTGGGCGACCACGGCTTTCTCTGGAGGCGAACTCCTTCATCGACAACGGCATCGAGTTCGAGGACGACGACCGCGTCCTGGAGGACGTCCTTGCGTTGCGGATGACCATCCCGATTTTCAGCGGTGGGGCGAACCGGGTGCGGGCGCGCCAGCAGCGCGCGGTGCGGGCGGCGGCCCGCTACGATATCGCCATCGCCCAGCGGGAGGTGCATCAGGGCGTCGCCACGGCGCTCGCCGACCTGGAAGCGGCGCGCGCGGCGGAACTGGCGGCGCAGGAGGAAATCAAGGCGGCGGAGCTCGCGCTCCGGGGCATCCGGCGCGAGCAGCAAAGCGGCCTCCGCTCAGTGATCGACGTGCTGAACCAGGAGCAGGATTTGCTCAGCGCACGGCTGTCCATGGCGCGGGCGGAAAGCGATGTTCTGATCGCGGAGCGGTCCGTCCAGTTCCAGACGGGCACGCTGGTCTGCGTGACGTGCGCACCTCTCGCGGAAGACTGAATCTGCAACAGACATTACGATTCGCCGGGCGCGTGAGACTGCCGAACGCCGGACCCTGAGGGGTGAGATGTATGGCAATCGAAGGCCGCCGCAGCGAAGACTGGTACCGTAGAAGCCCGCGCAACCAAGCCCACAAGGGCAACGCGCCGGAGGCTACGGGGGTAGGGTATGGCGGCGCGTCGCGACAATCGATCGTCTCGAAACGGATTACGCGCCACGGTGTGGCTTTCCTTGGCGTTCGCCTGCTTCGCGAACCTCGCGCCGACCACAAGCCGCGCAGACGAACTCAAATTCCAGTTCACAAACCCGTCCTTTGGCGGAAACCCGTTCAATTCCAGCCATCTTCTCTCCATCGCCAACGCGCAGAACGACAATGAACGGCCGCGCAGCGAGACGGAGCAGTCGCAGGCGGATCAGTTCGTGCGGCTGCTGCAATCGCGCCTGCTGTCATCCCTCGCGAGCCAGGTGAGCGACGCAATCCTCGGGGAAAATGCCCAGCCTGCTGGACGGATCGTCTATGGGTCGCAGACGGTGGAGTGGGAGACGCAGCTCGACTCCATTCGCCTGACGATCACGGAAGCGGAGTCCGGGGCCGTCACGGTCATCGAAATCCCGAACGTGGACAGTGTGGGCTGAGCCATGAAGCGGGGACCGATGCTTGCGGCCGCAGCGGCGCTGTTGATCCTCGGAGGGTGTTCGGCGAACCGCGCAGCCTATTCGCTCGTGGATCGCGCGCCGCAGGTGGCCGCGATCACCGCGGCGCAGCGGGATCTGCTTCGTCTGCCGGCCCCCACTACGCGCCTGACGGTGGCCGTCTACAATTTCCAGGACCAGACCGGCCAGTTCCGCAGCAGCGAAGGCACGCAGACGCTATCGCGCGTGGTCTCCCAGGGCGGCACGTCCATCCTCGTCAAGGCGCTCCAGGACGCCGGCAATCGCGGCTGGTTCCAGGTCATGGAGCGGGAGCGCCTCGATAACCTGCTCAAGGAGCGGCAGATCATCCGCGAGATGCGTCAGCGCTATCTTGGCGAAGAGCAGGTGAACCCTGAAGCGCTGCCATCGCTCATGTTCGCCGGAATTTTGCTTGAGGGCGGCGTCATCGGCTACGACGCCAACACGCTTTCCGGCGGGGCAGGGGCCCGCTACCTCGGCATCGGCGCACATTCCGAATACCGGCAGGACACTGTCACCGTGTATCTGCGAGCCGTCTCCGTGAAGACGGGCGAGGTGCTGACCACCGTTGTGGCGCGCAAGACAGTGGCGTCCGTGGCGCTCAGCGCCAGTGCATTCAAGTTCGTCGCCTACCGGGAGCTGCTGGAGGCGGAGACGGGCGTCTCCACCAACGAGCCGGATCAGATCGCCCTGCAACAGGCCATCGAGAAGGCGGTGCATTCTCTTGTCCTCGAAGGGGCGCACCTCGGCTACTGGCGTTTCGCCGACCCGGCCGCAGCGACGCCGCTGATCGAGGAGTATCTCAAGGCCAAGCGCGGAATTTATGAGGCCGACGCGGTGCCCCAGCAGGTTGCGCAGGCGCCGCGCGTCTCGCCGCGTCGCATGGCCAGTGCGCGCCGCGAAGAAGGCGCACAGTCAACCGAGCGACCGGCGCGTGACACGCTGGCCGCCGTCAACACAGGTGCGCGATCGACCGACGGACGCGCAGCGGCGCCAGCGATCGTCGCACCGCAGGCGCAATAGGATGTCCCGGCGGTCGCTTGATCGCCGCGGCGGAGTGCCGGCCGTTCCTGGCCCCGGCGATTGATCGCCGGGCCTGTGGCCGGGGAAGTGTGGAAGACCGGTACGACACGGTCAGTGTGTGGGTGTTTGGACTTCGCGGGCCCAGCGCGCGCGAAAGCAGGAGGACAGGGCATGTTGAGGAAACTCGCACTGGGCGTGTCGATGATCGCGCTCCTTTCGGGCACGGCGGCGGCGAACCCCGGCAACAACAGTAACGTTACCCAGGAAAGCGTGGGCAACACGGCCACGATCGATCAGGACATGAGCGACTGGGGCTCCACGTCCTCGGTGGACCAAACAGGCTCCTCCGGCGTGGCGACCGTCCTGCAGCGCGATGACGGATCGCCCGTCGGCGGCGAATACGCCAACGACTCAACGATTAACCAGTCGGGCGACAGCAACTCGGCGACGGTGACCCAGCGCAGCGTCGGCGCAGCCGATGACGATAGCGCCAAGAATGTTTCCAACGTCGACCAGACCGGCGACGGCACGACTGCAACGGTCCTGCAAGTCGGCCAGTCTGCAACCTCGGTCATCATGCAGGCCGGCGCGGAGCAGAACGCGGACGTCGAGCAGCGCGGCGACGGCGCCAAGACGTCGGCGGTGCTGCAGGACGGCGTCGCGCAGTTTGCGGATGTCTTCCAGAACGGGCTGGACACCGGAGCTAACATTGTGTCCTCGGTCGACCAGGACGGAGAAGGCCATCAGGCCACTGTCCGCCAGGTCGGGCTCGAGGCGTCCTCGTTGATTCAGCAGAGCGGCGATTTCAACATCGCCTCTGTGGACCAGAACAGCACGGGCGACGGCGTCCTCGATTCGCTCATCATCCAGCGCCGCGAAGGCAACATGGCGACGGTGGTCCAGGACGGCGCGGAAGCCAACTCTGAAATCCGCCAGCTGGGCAACTTCGGCCTCGTCGACGTGATCCAGAACAGCGACGGCGGCGGGCTGCTTGACTCCCTTGTTCGTCAGACCGGCGACACCGATCAGGCGACCGTCACCCAGAGAGGGGTCAGCGCGGACTCGGTGATCCGTCAACTGGGCGGCGCCTTCCAAGTAGCCTCCGTGACACAGAACAGCACGGGCGGCGACGATCTGGACTCGCTCGTCGAGCAGAGGGGCGACACCAACACGGCTACGGTCACCCAGCGCGGCGACAGCGCAGACTCAAGTGTCGATCAGCAGGGTTCCTCGCAGGTGGCCACGGTGCTGCAAGTCGGCGGCGCGGCCGGCGAGCATTACTCGACCATCACGCAGGTCGACGCCTACAACACTGCGACCGTGACCCAGCGTGGCGACGGTTCGACGTCCTCGATCATCGAGCAGTCGGGCGAGTTCATGGAAGTCACCGTGCTGCAGAACGGGACGGAGCTGGTCTCCGAGGTGTACCAGAGCCTCGGCGCCGGCAGCATCGCGAGCGTCACGCAGACGGGCGAGAACAAGACCTCGTTCATCAACCAGCAGGGCGAAGGCCACATCGCCACGGTCATGCAGCAATGGGGCACGCCGGCGGTGTCCGACGTCGTCCAGACCGGCATCGGCAACATGGCCAACGTGCGGCAGTAGGGCAAAGCGGGGGTCTGGGGCGCCTCGCGCGCGCTGGACCCCCGATCGTCCTCGCCAAACATTGCGCGATGTCCAGACGCTCCCCTTCGCCCCATCCAATGCGGGCCGGCGCAGTGCTGGCGACGGCGCTCTGGGCCAGTGCGCTACCCGCGCACGCAGCGGAAAACTTCCTTGAGCTGACGCAGGACGGGGCGGAGTTGTCCGCCGCGGTCACACAGGAAGTTACGGGCGGCCACGCGAGCCTCGCGCAGGCGGGAACAGGCCACCTCACGGAGCTGATGCAGGCAGGGGCGTCTTCCGCCGCCATCACGCAACAGGGCGCAGGGCACCGGGCGATCGTGACGCAAGGTGACGCTTACGTTGCGGCATCCTATCTTGATCTCGTGCAGCAGGGCGCGGGCCATTCCGCGTCCATCTGGCAGGATGGCGGCAACCAGGCCGACATTCTCCAGAGCGGCGCCGGCAACGGGATTGAGCTCATGCAGATCGGCCCTGGAAACGCACTGTCGCAGACGCAAGTGGGCGAGGGCCTCTCGATCGGCGTCACCCAGATGGGCGGCGCCACGGTGATCATCTCGCAATCGGCCCCCCAAGCCGGGTCCGGGCCGTGACGGCGCGCGCACTGTTGGCGGCGCTCGCGGCCCTGTGGGCGGGCGCTGCGGACGCCCATGCGCAAATCGACGGCCCCATCCAGCAGGTGCCCCAGTCGCCGTCGCGCGCCAGCCTAGCGGCGGCGCCGGAGCAGATCGGCAGGCCGTCCTCGCGTGACGGCGCGGCCGTCTCACAGCTGCCGGCGGGGTTGAGCGAGCGTGTCGGCAGTGCCCGTGGTGAGGCGTTGACGGTTGGCGTCGCGCCGGAGCGCGACGCTCCAGAGACCCTGGCGCCCAGCGTCCGCAACGCCGGCTCGGTCGATCCCGACGAGATTGCGCGGTTGCTGGCGACCGGGGAGGCCGCTTCGATTGACGCTGCGGCGGCGATCGCGTCTGGCGCCACGGAGGCGCCGCTCGGCGATCCGGCAGTGCGTGAAGCCGAAGAAATGGCGGCACGGCTGCGGGCCCGGATGCTGCCGGCGGGGTCCGTTTCCGACGTGTCGGGACGAAACTAGGCAAAAATTGTGGATTGAGAGTCGGTGTCGCCGGATCGCTTGCCGCGCAAGCGCCACGCGAGCGGATCTCTGACAATACGCCACGCTGGCGACGCTAAACGCACTCGCTGGAACGGCGAAAATGTTTGTAGCGGAACCTTAACTTTCGGCAAAAAATGAATGTCCGTTCACGCGGCGAACGCGCCGTGGAAGGGAACACTACTGCCATCTCTTTTGGCGCGGGGACGACCATGGATCGCCGTAAATTTCTCGCCTACGGACTCCTTGGCGGGGCCGTAGCCACT
>JANRIM010000163.1:0-34391 GCA_033764865.1 Hyphomonadaceae bacterium | reverse complement strand
CGCGCCGCCGGACTCCTGCCTCGTCAACCTCTACCGCGGCGGCGCGCGGATGGGCCTGCACGTGGACGCCGACGAACAGGCGCGGGACGCGCCCGTGGTGTCTGTGTCGCTGGGCGATACGGCGGTGTTCCGCATCGGCGGCCCGCGCCGCACCGACCCCACGCGCTCGGCGCGGCTGGCGTCGGGCGATGTGGTGGTGCTCGCCGGCGCGGCCCGCCACGCCTATCACGGCATCGACCGGGTCATCGCGGGCACCTCGCGCGTCGCGGCGGGCGGCGGGCGCATCAATCTCACGCTGCGACGCGTCGTGGCGCCAGCCTCGTCGGCGGCGGCGCGATCACCGTTGGCGCCGTGACACGGGCTGGGCGTGCGTGCTTATGCTCCCGCAAAACACATCAGGAGGACACACCATGCTTCTGCGCACGCCCGAGGGCGATCCGCCGGACCTTGTCATCTCGCGTCGCACCGCGCTCGCATCCCTGTTCACCGCCGGATACGCCGTGGGCGCAGGACCCGCGAGCGCGCAGGCCATCACCACGGACGACGCGGGCCTGAGCATCGAGGAAGTGACGTTCCGCGCCGCCGGAAAATACCAGCTCCCGGGATACCTCGCGCGGCCGGCGGCGCCGGGGCGCTACCCGGCGGTGATCGTCGTGAACGAGATTTTCGGCATCCACGCCTACATCAAGGACGTCTGCCGCCGCTTCGCCAAAGCGGGCTATGTCGCGCTCGCGCCCGACTACTTCGACCGCGCCGGCGATCCATCCACCATGACCGACATCCAGAACGAAATCCGCCCCATCGTGTCTGCCGCCGTGCATGAGCAGGTGATGGACGACACCGAGGGCGCGGTGAAGTTCCTGCGCCGCCAGCGGTATGTCCAGCGCAAGGCTCTTGCGGTCACGGGGTTCTGTTGGGGCGGCGCGGTGACGTGGATGGCTGCGTCGCGCATTGGCGCGTTCAAGGCAGGCGTTGCGTGGTACGGCCGCCTCGTCGCGCCGGAGCCCGGCGCCTTCGGCTCTGAAGAGGGGAGGCCCTGGCCTGTGGACGTGGCGGGCGCGCTGAAGTGCCCGGTGCTGGGTCTCTACGCAGCCGAGGATCGCGGCATTCCCCTTGAGACGGTGGAGCGGATGCGCGCCGCGCTGGCGGCCGCCGGCAATCCGTCGAAGAGCGAGATCGTGGTGTACGACGGCGCCCAGCACGGCTTCCACGCGGACTATCGCGCCTCATTCAGGAAGGACGCCGCCGAGGACGGGTGGGCGCGCGCGCTCGCCTGGTTCCGCGCCAACGGGGTCTGACGCACGCACACCCGGGTCCACCCCGCAGAAGGAGCATCACCATGCGCTATCGAAAGCTTGGCCGCAGCGGCCTCGTCGTTTCCGAACTCTGCCTCGGCACCATGACGTTCGGCGGCGATGATTTCTGGAAGGTGATGGGCGCGCTGGAGCAGGACGCCTCCAATGCGCTCGTGAAGATGGCGTTCGACGCCGGGGTGACGTTCTTCGACACGGCGGACGTGTACTCCAGCGGCCAGTCGGAGCGCATTCTCGGCGAGGCGATCCGTGCGCTGGGCGTCGGACGCGACGAGGTGGTGATCGCAACCAAGGCGTTCGGCCGGTTTTTCGCGCCGGCCCCGGCGGAAGGGATGAGCGAAGAAGCCGTGCGGGCCGCTCACGCCCGGCGCCACAAATCCCACAACACGTGGGGCCTGTCGCGCAAGCACCTGTTCGACGCCGTGGACGCAAGCCTCAAGCGGCTGTCGATGGACCACATCGATCTCTACCAGATCCATGGCTTCGATCCCGTCACGCCGCTGGAGGAGACCCTTTCGGCGCTGGACGACATCGTGAAGTCCGGGCGCGTCCGCTACATCGGCCTGTGCAACCTCGCGGCGTGGCAGATCGCCAAGGCGCTCGGCATCGCCGCTCAGGCGCAGCTCACGCGGTTTGAATCCGCGCAGATGTACTACTCCATCGCCGGTCGCGACCTGGAGCGCGAGGTTGTGCCGCTCTGCGTGGACCAGGGCCTCGCCATCCTGCCGTGGAGCCCGTTGGCCGGGGGCTTCCTCTCCGGCAAGTACCGGCGCACCGGCGGCGGCCCCAACGACGCGCGCCGCGCCACGTTCGATTTTCCGCCGGTGAACAAGGACCGCGCCTACGATTGCATCGAGGCGATGGCGCCGATGGCGGATGCGAAGGGCGCAAGCATTGCGGGCGTGGCGCTCTCGTGGCTGCTGCACAAGCCGTGGGTGACGAGCGTCATCATCGGCGCGCGCACGCCGGAGCAGCTGGCGCAGAACCTGGCGGCCGTCGACGTTAGGATCGGCGCCGAGGAGATGGCCGTGCTTGACCGTGTCTCCGCCCTTCCGCCGGAATATCCGGCCTGGATGCACGAACGCCAGAGCGCCGACCGCACGACGGGTCTCGCCTGACCCACGCCGCAATCCCGCCACGCTGAGGGCGCGTCCTTGGCGCGTCGAGAGTTGAGCGGGAGGCGGTGATGTGGTCGGGCGGTGGTGCGGGAATCCTGCTGGCGGCAGCGCTGGCGCTTTCTGTCGCGCAGGCGAAGGAGCCGCCGCCCGCCAACCGGCAGATCGACTTCCAGGGATTTGCGGCGCTCACTGCCGATCTCGGCCCCTACCGTGAGGCCCGACGACTTACCCACGCGGAGTTCGAGGCGATGGCGAAGGCGCCCGGCGCGCTGACCCTCGACGCCCGCTCCGCCAGTGCGTATGCGCAAGGGCACATCGCCGGCGCGGTGAACCTGCCTTTCACCGATTTCACCGACGAAAGTCTCGCCCGCGTGATCGGCCCTGACCGCCAGAGGCCGATCCTCATCTACTGCAACAACAACTTCGCCAACGACGCAGCGCCCGTTCCGGTGAAGAGCGTGCGTCTCGCGCTCAACATCCCCACCTTCATCAATCTGTACGGCTACGGCTACCCGAACATCTACGAGCTGGCCGACATCGTCGATTTCAACGATCCCGCCGTGCGGTGGACGACGGGCGGAAAGGGGCGCTGAAGCCGCTTCCCGCCACGCCTCTCCGCTATTGGCGGCCTGCGCCCATGCAGTCGATCCAGTCCAGCGCCGCGGTGACGCCGTTGAGCGCGAACGCGCCGGTCGCCGGCCCCGAAGCGCTGGCGTAGGTCCAGCGGGCGGTGCGCGCCTTCTTCAGCTGTCCCACGATGGCGTCGCTCATGGCCTGGTCGCTCACCCGATACTCGTTGACGCTCTCGGTGCGGGCGTGATGGGCGGTGAAATCGAAGGCCGTACCTGCGAACGAAAGCGCCATCGGGCCGGGGTCATCCGCCGGCATCGGGTCCACGCCCACGAACTCCACCTGGTAGGGCGCTCCCGGCGTCGGCCGGGCTACGCGCATCTGCTGGCGGTAAGTGAAGCCGTCCTCGCCTGCGCCCACCGTCATCACCGCCGAGCAGTAGCCGTCCGGGCGGCATGCGCTCAGCACGTCCCGGAAATAGGCCCGCGTCTCGCCGAAGCGTTGGTGGGTCTGTGCGCCGCACACGGTTTCCGCCGCAGCGGCGCCTGCGCCCATCATGGTCGCCACTGTCGCCGCCAAGATCATCTTCATGGTCACCTCGCTCTGCCCACCCTTACCAATAGTTTATAATACCGCGCATCGCGTCACGTCCGGGGCGCTTTCGTGGTGAATGCTTGACCCCCTGCGCGCCGCGGGCAACCAAGCGCCATGCCGCCCACACTCAGCGCCCTCATCGTCGTGCACAACGGCGAAGCCGATCTGCCGGATTGCCTGGAGAGCGTGCGCTTCGCCGATGAGATCGTGGTGGTGCTCGATCGCTGCACGGACGGCTCGCGCGCCATCGCCGAGCGGTATGGCGCGAAGCTTCTGGAGGGCGCCTGGGAGATCGAGGGGCCGCGCCGCAACGCGGGCCTCGCGGCGTGCACCGGCGACTACACCCTGGAGATCGACGCCGACGAGCGCTGCCCGCCGGATCTCGCCACGGAATTGCGGGCCATTCTCGCGGGCGCGCCCCGGGGCGGCGTCTTCGTCCCATTCGACAATCGCATCGGCGGCGTCCCGATCGTCCACGGCTGGGGCGCATACAACGGCGTCGGCGGCAAGCGCTGCGTCTTTCCCAGCCACACCAAGACGTGGGGGCCAGGGCGTCTCCACCCGCCGGTGACGCAGCTGCCGGAAGCGGCGCGCACGAAGGCGCGCATGATCCATCACGTCTACCGCGACATCCCGCACATGTTCGAGCGCCTGCTCCGGTACTGCCGGCTCGCGGCCCTCGACATGGTGGAGGCGGACGCGATCCCGCCGCCGATGAAGACCGCGCGGCGGTTCTTCTCGCGGTTCTGGAAATCCTATGTGGCGCGACAAGGCCGGCGGGAGGGGTTCTACGGCGTCGCCATGGCACTTTACTCGGCGCTCTATCCGGCGCTCACGCACCTTATGGCGCGGGAGCTGAAGCGCAAGCGTTAGCGGCTCTCGGCGGGGCGCTGGCGATACGCGGCGGCGCTGGCGTCGATGGCTGTGGGGGTGGTGAGGATGGCGGTCGCCTCCGCCGGCGTGGCGCGCAGGATCTGCACCTCCCGGGTCCGGGCCTCCTCCACCCACGCCGTGCCCAGCAAGGCCAGCGCGGAGATCACCACGGTGAAGAGGCCAGACAGGGGCCGGCGCTGGCGCGGAGGCGTCACCGGCTCATCGGGCTGGTGGGTGTGGTCGAACGCGGCGCGCTGCATGAAATAGGCGCGGCGCTGGGCCGCGTCTTCATTGGGCGAGACCGCCACGTGCGCACCCAGCGCGCGCGCGCCGGCGGCGGGCGGCGGGGCGTAGTGCTCCATCTCGTTGTGCGCGGTGGCCACGAAGTAGGGCGGGGGCGGGGTGTAGCCCGTTTGCTGCCGGTCGCGCGCGAACTGCGGCGTGCGCCACGCGGGCTCCGACGGGGTCGGGCTGAAGGCGTGCTGGTAGGGCTGCTCGTGGACCGGCGCGGGCGCTGGCGCGTCGTAGGGGGCCTGATAGCCCTGCGCGGCGTAGCGGTGATCGTCGCCGTAGGGGCTGGGGGCGTAGGGCGCTTCGTAGCCGTAGTTCGGGGTGGCGTGCGGCGGCTCGATCCAGGCCTGCGGTGCGTGGGCGTAGGGCTCGAGCGCCAGCGGCGGGGCCGGCGCGCGCACGACGGGCGGCGCAAGCACCGGTTTCCCGGCCGCGCCGGACAGGCGCTGGGCATGGTAGGCGATCGCCTTGACCACGGCGTCCTCGCCGCGGCCGTCCCACGCGGACAGATCGTGCAACGCCACGCCGGAGAGGCAGTCCGGCAGCCGGCAGAGGTTCACGAACACGGGGATGAGCTTGCCCCAGTCCATGGCCCGGCTGGCCGTCTGCATCACAAGGTCGGAGCGCGCTGCGCCCGGCGAGAACAGCACGATGACGGCGGCGTAGCCCTGGAAATCCTCGAACACCGAAGCCGAGCGGCAGACGGTGAAGCCGTACCGCTCCAGAGCTTCGCTCAGGAGATCGGCCTTCCAGGCGTCTTCCCGAACGCAAACGAGCGATACGTCGGCCATGCGCCGGTCTCCAACGGGGTCTGTGAGTTACGTAACACGGTGGGTTTGCCCATGCGAGGGCGCCCGGCGTGTTCTTTCTGCAAGATTCCCCTGACGCACGTGTGCGGGCCCGGCGTTTCTGTGGGGCAACGAACCGCATCGCGACGGGGGCGCGCGCTGGGCATGGTGGCGTCGTGACCGGGGTGGCGACCTATCGGCGGCCATGGGCTGCGCGCATCGTCCTGGCGCTGGCGCTAGTGGCGGCGCTGGCGCGGGCCGCCGTCCCCGTGGGCTTCATGCCCACGGCCAGGGACGGTGTGCTCCAGGTCGTCATCTGCGGCGCGGAGGGGGCTCCCTCCCATGCGCTGATCGATCTCGGCGGCGGCGAGCAGGCGCCTGCCCCGCAAGCCGCCGAGCACTGCGTGTTCGCCGTCGCGGCGGCGGCCACGCCCTCGGCGATGGCCTCCATCGCAGCGCCCGTGCGCGCAGTCGTCGACGCCGCCCATGGCCACCTGCCCGACCTCGCGCCCGGCCGGGGCCTCGCTGCGCCGCCGCCGCCCTCCCACGCACCACCCGTCCTGATCTGAACCGACCTGCCTTCGGCGTCGCGCCGCGCGCGCGCCCTCGCGTTCGTTTTCCGATCAGGGACACAAAGCCATGAACCGCCTCTGGACCACCGCCGCCGCCTGCGGCGCGCTTTTCGCCGGCGCCGCGCCGGCTCTCGCCGACGTCGCCGCCAGCGACACGATCATCGTCACCGCCCAGCGCGATCCGGAGGATCCCGCCGCCGTGGCCGCCGCCCGCGCGCGTCTCTCCGAGACGCCGGGGGCCGTCGCCGTCGTGCCGCTGGAATCCTACGAGGACCGCTACGCCCTCGGCCTTGAAGACACCCTGCGCGACGTGCCCGGCGTGTTCGCGCGCAAGAAATGGGGGGAAGATTCCCGCCTCTCCATCCGCGGCTCCGGCATCGGCAACGCGGCGCACAACCGCGGCACGCTGCTGGCGCAGGACGGGATCCCGTTCAACGAGGCGGACGGGGCGGGGGACTTCCAGCTCATCGACCCGCTGACCGCGCGGTACACCGAGGTGTTCAAGGGCGGCAACGCCCTGCGCTTCGGCGGCGCGCTGCTGGGCGGCGCGGTGAACCTCGTCACGCCCACGGGCCGCGATGCGGCGGCCGACCTGGTGGCGCGCCTCGACGGCGGCTCCTACGAAACCGTGCGCGGCCACGTGCAGGCGGCGCGGGCGGGCGAGGACTGGGACGCGTTCGGCGCGGTCACGGCGCTCTCCGCGAACGGCTGGCGGGACCAGAGCGATCAGACCTCCCATCGCGCCACGCTGAGCGTTGGCCATGACGTGGCCAACGGCGCGGTGCGCTTCATCCTCAACGCCGCCACCGTGGAGCAGGAGATCCCCGGCTCGCTCACGCTCACGCAGGCGCTGAACACGCCCACCATCGCCACACCCGCCAACGTCGCCAACGACTACGCCCGCGACATTCGCAGCGTGCGCGGCGTCGTGCAGGCGCAGCTGCAGCTGTCAGCCTCCACCACGCTGGACGCCGGGGTGTACGCCACATGGAAAGACCTGCACCATCCGATCTTCCAGGTGATCGATCAGGAAAGCCGCAACTGGGGCGCCTTCGCGCGCTTCGACACCGAGGGGCGCGTGGCCGGCCTGCGCGCAGACGCCTTCTACGGCGTCTCGCTGCGCAGTGGCGACAACGACGCGCTGCAATGGGTCAACGTGCGCGGCTCACGCGGGGCGAAAACGGCGCAGTCGCGCCAGAACGCTCTCGGCGCCGACGTGTTCGCGGAGGGTCGCCTGTGGGCGACGCCGTCGCTCGCGCTGGTGGCGGGCGGATCCTATGGTCGCGCCGAGCGTGATTTCGTGAACCTGCTTGCGCCCGCCCGCAGCGCCTCGAAGACGTACGACTGGTTCGCCCCGCGCGTCGGCGCGCTCTGGCAGGCGCAGGATGGCGCGCAGGTGTTCGCCAACATCACGCGCTCCGTGGAGCCGCCCAACTTCTCCTCGCTGGCGCAGGCCGGCGTCGCCGTGGGATTCATTCCGCTGGAGCCGCAGGAAGCGTGGACGGCGGAAGCCGGCGCCCGCGGCCGCCGCGGCGCCTTCACCTGGGACGTCAGCATCTATCGCGCCGCACTCGAGGGCGAGCTGCTCAACTTCATCGTCAGCCCCTCGATCCCGGCGGCGACGTTCAATGCGGGCGACACGATCCATCAAGGCGTGGAGGCGGGGCTCGACTGGCGGCTGTCGCCGCGGTGGCGCCTGCGGCAGACGTACACGTACGCGGATTTCAGGTTCGACGACGACCGCGTCTATGGCGACAACCGCCTGCCCGTCGCGCCGGAGCACGCCTACCGCGCCGAAGTGCGCTACGCGGGCGACGGCTGGTTCGTGGCGCCGGGGTTAGACTGGGTTCCGAAAGACGTGTGGGTGGATTACGCCAACACCCTGAAGTCCCCCTCGTACGCCGTGATCGGCGTCAATGCTGGCTGGGACGCCGCCGAGACCGTCGAGTTCTTCCTCGACGCGCGCAATCTCGCCGACGAACGCTATGTGTCCAGCGTGAGCGCGATCACCGATGCGCGGGTGGCCGCCACGTCGGTGTTCTGGCCGGGGGAGGGACGTTCGGTGTTCGTGGGCGTGCGGTTCGTGGGAGGGCGTCGATGAGCGCGCGGCGCCTGCACCGGCGGCTGGCGTGGATCGCGGGCGCGGTGGCGCTCGCATGGGCGGCCACCGGCTTCCTGCATCCCATCATGTCGTGGACGGCGCCCCGCGCCGCGGTGCAGGCGCCGCCGCCGCACGACGCGCCGCTGGACGGCGTGATCGCGCCCGGACCGTCGCTTGCGGCTGCGGGTCTGGAGGACGTGACGTTCGTGCGGCTGATGCCCACGCCGGGCGGCGCTGCGTGGCTCGCGGAGGATGCGGCAGGCCGGCGCATCGCCGTCGACGCCCGCACCGGCGCGCCCGCCGGCGAGGCGGAGCGCGCACATGCCGTGACGCTCGCGCGCCACTACAGCGGCCTTGAAGAGACTCCCATCGCCGAGGCCGTGCGCGTCGAGAGCTTCTCCACGCGCTACCCGAGCGTAAATCGCATCCTGCCCATCTGGGAGGTGCGCCTCGACACGCCTGACGGCCTCACCGTCTACGTCGACACCAAGACCGATCGCCTGGCCACCGTGACCAACGATCAGCGCCGCATTCTCCTGTCCGTATTCCAGAACGTGCACACGCTGAAGTTTCTCGAAGGCGTCGAGGTCGTGCGTATCGTCGCCATGCTCGCGCTGGTGGGCGGCGTGCTGGCGACGACCGCGCTGGGCCTCGCGATGCTGGCCACGGGCCGTGGCCGCGGCGTGCGCGGGGCGCACCGCGCGCTGGCGTGGGTGACGGCGCCGCTGGTGATCGGGTTCGCCGCGTCGGGGCTGTTCCACCTGGTCGTCACCTCCAGCCTCTCTGCGCCGCCGGCGCCGAAGGCGGGGTCGTTCCCCACCGCTGACCTTGCGGGGCTCCCGCGCGTGACCGTGGCCGGGCGGATCGATCTCACCGCGACGCGTGGCGGGGAGGGTCGCGCCGTGTGGCGCGTGGCGGGCGCGGACGGCGGCCTCTACTTCGACGGCGCCGGCCGCCTGCTTGCGCTCGACGACGCCGCGCGCGCGCGCCAGATCGCGGGCCGTGACGGGCCGGTGCGGACGGTGAAGTCCTTCGACGATGAGTACGGCTTCATCAACAAGCGCCTGCCGGTGATCGGCGTGGGGCAGGGGCCCGGTGCGGTGTTCGCGGACGTGCGCGAAGGGCTGGTGGCGGGCCGCGCGGCGCCGGGCGTCGCCGGCGTGGAAGGCTGGGTGTTCGACGTGATCCACAAGTGGGAACCGGTCGCGGGATGGATTGGGCGGCGGAACCGCGACTATCTCACCATGCTGGCGGTGGCGCTGATCGGGGTGATGGCGCTATTGGGTCTGGCGCTGGCGACGCGCCGCTCGCCACGGAACTAGTCCATGAACCGCATCGCGCTTCTCGTCTGCTCGCTGCTGCTTTCGGCCTGCCAGCCGCCCGCTGCGCCACGCGGCGGCGCGGCGGGAGAGGCCGCGTCGGTGGCGGTTGGCGCGTTGTCGGTGGAGAACCCGCAGGTCCGTCCGCCGTTGGGCGGACAGACGACAGGCGCTGCGTACCTCGTGATCCGCAACACCGGCAACGAGACGGACCGGCTGGTGGCGGCGCGGTCGACGGCGGCGGGCGTGGTGGAGATCCACACGCATCGCGCCGCCGACGGGGTGATGCGGATGGAACGCGTGGACTTCATCGACATCCCCGCCCACGGGGCGGTGGTATTCGAGCCGCGCGGCCTGCACCTGATGTTGTTCGACCTGAAGGCCGATGGCGCGTCGGTGCCCATCACGCTGCAGTTTGCGAAGGCGGGGGAGGCGACGGTGTCGTTCGCGGTTGCGCCGCTCGGCGCGGCGTCGCCGCGGCCCGATCACGCCGGCATGGGCCACTGACGCAACGCGGCCCGGAACCTCGTCCCGGGCCGCGCCACGCAGTCACTTCGTCGGGAACGGTCTAGCGGCCGCCCATCACTTCGGACTTCATCGTCGCGGACTGGCGGAACGCCAGCTTCTTCGACGCCTTGATCTTCACCGGAGCGCCCGTGGCGGGGTTGCGGCCCATCCGGGCCTTGCGCGCGCGGATCATGATCATGCCGATGTCGCCGATCTTCACCTTCACGCCCTTCAGGACGTGCGCCTTCACCACCTCGAGGTAGCTCTCGATGAAGCGCTTGGCGTCCGCACGCGACATTTCGGTGTGGTCGGCCACGGCCTGCAGTAGGGCGGACGCCGTGATGGTCTTGCCGGGAACGGCCGTGACCTTGATGGACTTCGCCGGCGCCGGCTTGCTGGCGGACTTCTTCGCCACGGCCTTCTTCGGCGCAGCCTTCTTCGCGGGGGACTTCTTGGCCACCGCCTTCTTGGGGGCCGCTTTCGTCACTTTCTTCGCAACTTTCTTCGCCATGTGATGATCTCCTTCGTGTTCGGTTTCAGGGTTTCGCTAGGTGGATGGTGGTGTTCTGCTGCTCTGCTCTCGGCGGCACGGCGGCGCGCGCTGGTCGGATCAGGCGGTTCGCTTTGTGTGCAGCCATGAGACCGGTTTTTCGCTGAAATGCTTGCGATTGCATTGACCGAATCGACCTATACGCCCTTTTCCAAGCGAAAACTGCGACAAAATAAGCGGTTTTGCAGGGTCGGCCCCGAAAAACCCTGTGAAAAGCGGATTTCCGGAGGCCTGCGCGGCGGGCGGGTCACACCTTGAAGTCACTGTCCCGAATCGCCTCGGCGCGCGCGCGGATGGCTGAAATGTCATCGGCGGCCATCTTCTCCAGCGTGCGATAGGGCATGGCGAGCCGCACGTTGCTTTTCAGGCGCGCCTCGTGGCGGGCGAGAAAGTCCCAGTACAGCGTGGTGAACGGGCACGCGTCCTCGCCCGTTCGCCGGGCCGGATCGTAGCGGCAGCCGCGGCAGTAATCGGACATCCGGTTGATGTAGGCGCCGCCGGCGGCGTAGGGCTTCGACGCGAGGACGCCGCCGTCGGCGAACAGCGCCATCCCGTGGACGTTGGGAAGTTCCACCCACTCGAACGCGTCGGCGTAGACGACGAGGTACCACGCCTCCAGCTCCGCCGGCCGCACGCCCCACAGCAGGCCGAGCACGCCCGTCACCATGAGCCGCTGGATGTGGTGGGCGTAGGCGTGCCGCCGCGTGGTCTCCACCACGTCGCGCACGCAGGCCATGTGGGTATCGCCCGACCAGTAGAACCAGGGAAGCGGGCGGTCCGCGTCCAGCGCGTTGGTGTCCGCGTAGGCCGGCATGCGCGCCCAGTAGACTCCGCGCACGTACTCCCGCCAGCCGAGGATCTGGCGCACGAAACCCTCCACCGCGTTGAGCGGGGCCGCGCCGCGGACGTAGGCCTGAACGGCGGCGTCGACCGCTTCGCGCGCAGTGATGAGGCCGATGTTCAGATAGGGCGAAAGCACAGAGTGGTAGAGAAACGGCTGGCCCTGCAGCATGGCGTCCTGGTGATCGCCGAAGTGCGGGAGCGCGTTCTCGGTGAACCAGTCCAGCGCTTCGCGCGCATCCGCGCGCGTCACTGCCCAGCCGAAGTCTTCGAGATCGCCGAAGTGATCGGGAAAGCGCGCGGCCACGAGCGCCAGCACGTCCCGGGTGACGGCGTCCGGCGCGAAGCGGGGACGGCGCGGCGGGGCGCGCTTCTTGGGCCAGGGCTTGCGGTTTTCGGCGTCGAAGTTCCACCGTCCGCCTTCGGGCTCCTCGCCGTCCATCAGCACGCCGTAGCGGCGGCGCAGCGTGCGGTAGAAGTATTCCAGGCGGTACTGCGTCTTGTCGCCGGCCCAGCGGCGGAAGTCGTCGATGCTGGCGTAGAAGCGGTCGTCGGTTCGGATCTCCACGGGCACGCCCAGCGTGGCCTGCCAGGCCTCCATCATGGCGCGCACCCGCCACTCGCCCGGCTCGGTGACGACGATGCGGTCCGCGCGGACGTCCGCCGCTGTGCGGATGAGCGCGGCGGTGAAATCGGGGCAGGGGTCGGGGTCGTCGAGGGCGACGTAGCGCACGGTGAACCCCTCCGCGCGGAGCGCTTCGGCGAAGTGGCGCATGGCGGCCAGCACCAGGGCGATCTTCTGCTTGTGGTGGGGGACGTAGGTGGTCTCGGCCGCCACCTCCGCCATGAGGATCACGTCGCGGGCGGGGTCGGCGTCGGCGAGGGCGGAGAGGGAGCGGGTGAGCTGGTCGCCCAGGATGAATCGCAGCGTGGTCATGCGCCGTTGTACGCGCGCGGGCGCCGGTCAGCCTTCGGCGGCCATGCGACGCAGCATCTCCCCGATGCCGTGGCCGCCGGTCTCCGGGCCCATCTTGAAGATGCCGCTGGCGCGCAGGCACGGTTCGCCGTCGGCGGTGACGAGGCATTGCCCGAACACGAGGTTCTTCGTCGCGCGCAGGCGCTGCCCCGTGCCCTCCACCCAGGCGCCCTTCGGCGCGGGCGCGAGGAATTCCTGCGACATGTGCACGGTGGGCAGGAAGCGCGCGCCGATCTTGCCGTCCGCCAGGATGGTGAACGGCATCAGCATGTCCGCAAACGTGCACATCATGCCGCCGTGGGCGATGCCCATGGGGTTGCAGTGGCGCTCCTCCACGCGGAAGCCGAGCGTGAGCACGTCCTCCGCGTACTTCAGGAACAGTGGCCCGTTCACGCCGATGAAGCCGATCTCGATGGGAATCGGCCGGAAGCCGGGCGGGGGCGGGAGGGGGGCGTCGGTCATGCCCGCCCCGTGTAGCGGCGATGACGCTGCGGCGCCTAGCGGGCCGGCGACGAGGCATGCGTGCGCGCCCGCCGGACGCGGGGCGTCCGGGCGGCCTGAAGCGCGGGAAAAGCGCGCGCGCGTCATGACGTATCGCACGCGCGCGCGCGCAGACGGGCCATGTCGAAGCGGGCCTGATCCCACGCCATGCAGAGCTCGTCCCAGAACGCGCGGAGCCTGCGGGGCGGCGGCCGCCGCGGCGGCGCCCAGCCCAGCACGACGATCACGCCCGCCTCAGCCAGCCGCGACAGGCGGCGCGCCAGCGGCAGCGGGTTGGCGACGGCGCGCCGCAGCACGGCGATGCGCGCGGCGAGCGCCTCGGGCCCAGGTGCGCGGGCGGGCATGAGCGCGTTGGAGAGGCGCGGCGCTGCTGCGTCTTCGGGCGCGTCCTCGATGATCACCGCGCGCCACGGGCGCGTCAGGCGGAAGGAGCGCATGCGCGCCGTCGCGGGCGGTGCGGGCGCGGCTGATGCGGCACGCGCACGCATGCGCGGCGTCACGGGCGTCAGGTAGGACGCCAGGATCACCGCAGTGTAGCGCACGATCCGCTCCAGCCGGCGCACCAGCGACAACGTGGGCGCGTCCTCGCCGTCGCCGCCGCCCTCGCGCAGCCGCCGCGCAAAGCCGCGGACGGCGCCGGAGACGGCGTCGATGAGCACGGTGACGATGCCGTGGATGGAGGAGGGAAGGGGAAGATCGCGCCAGGTCATGGGCCGGAGTATGGCGCGGGTCTCTGGCCCTCGGGATTGGCGGCGTGATGCCTGAGGATAAACTCGGAGCTACAACTTCGGAAAAGCCTCAATGCACCAAGGCGCGGCGCTCCGAAGCACTTTCGCCTTCGCGATTGTTGAGAACAGCAGGTGCTATGGGGTGTGGGCAGTGGTTGCGCCTGTCCTCCCAACGCTGAGGTCGACGGCCTCGACCGCTCAGGCAAGTTTTTGAGTTGCCTAGTGGCGCACCCGCCTTTCCCGCGATCGGTGAATGCCAATGTCGATTTGCGGAAAACATAGCACCGTTAGGCGTCGTACGAGTTGGCACAGCACACTGGGGGACAATCTTGCCGAATAGCTTTGCGCATAGAAAGACGTTCCTAACGCCTGAGTACTTTTACGAGTATTCGGAGCCTCACAGGCGACGACCAACGATTTTCGAGTTTCCAGCTATCACAATACACACCGCGACGTATTTCACTGAGGAGGGGCCTGCTGCCCTGAAGCCTCCTGACGAGCCTGACGAGTTGAGATTTCGGCGCTTTCTTGAAAGGTTTATCGGCTGGCACATCTGGTCGAGGATACCCCACGATGAGTCCTCTGAAACAAGCGACAAGATTGATGATGAGTTTTTGAGGCGCTTCGTCAAACCGCTTGCGCCTGAAGGGGGCCCAGCTCAAGAAAACGATCAGGTGATGTCATTCGAATGCTCGCGAGAAAAGCACTCTTCGATCGCGCTCAGGATCGAGGCGCACCGGGAGTACTTCTCAGTTACCCTCTACCACCGCCTCGAGTTTGAGCTGACAAACGACAAAACCCTGCTCGTTCGCTCGCCCCCACTTTTTGCTGGGGATCGACCGTTTGAGGTTTCCGTTCACTACGGGGACCAGTCAACAGGTGTGTTGGATGTTCTTTATGATCAGATAGCTGTGCGATTGATCCGCCATGCCGATGCCGACTTTGGTCTGTACGAGTCGATTGCAGATCTCTTTCCCAATGGGACCTTCGCTAACTTTCACGGGGTAACGCTACCGGCGAAGACTCTGGTCGCGCAGGGGCGTGTGACCCCACTTTTTTGTGAGCCCTCGAAACATCGATTAGATTCGAACGCCGACTTCAGCGACACTATCAATTTTTTGTCCGAGCTATGGCCTCAACTGAAGCGGAACCTTTTTCCACCCGGCACGGACGATGTGATTGCTTGCTACGTACAGCAGGGCCACGCAATCTATATTTCCGCGCTTGGGTCGCAGACGAGCCCGACCAAACTAGATGACCTTCGATATGTCGTCGTCTATCCGGGCGCGCGCCACACCTCTAAGCGCCGGGAATCCGACGAAGACCAAGTCTGGCGCAAGCCGGGCCGCCAGCTGAACTGGCGCATCAGCCGACTAGTTTATAGGCTTCATGAGGCTGGAACCCTGCGGCTCGCGGCTCTCAGGAAGCTTCGCCGCCTGCGGCGAGCGATGCATGAACTCACGAACATTGAGCAGCATGTTGCTCGGTACGCATGGCCAACCGCGGTGGGAACCGATTTTGGCGATCGCGTACGAGAAGCTTTGAAAATGCTTGCCGCCATTGGCGAGCATCTCGGAGAACCGGTGCAATATCGTCTCTCGCGGAGTCGTTCGTATTTCCGCCGGTCGCGCGCCCACGCCGAAGAGCTCGGCGTGATTAAGATACCTGGTTGGCAATCCTATTCGGACTTTCTGAAGAGGCGCGCCTACCAGACATATGAACAGATCGAGGCGATCGGGTTTCGGGTCGACAGGATTCTACAGATCATACAGACGCAAAGCGTGGCGTTGCAAAACACGCGCATGCTCCTTTGGCAGCTGACCGCCGCCGCCATTGGCGTTCTTGGCATACCTGTTCTAATGGGCGATGCGTTTCAGAACCTAGGTTGGCCCCAAAAAGACAGCGACGGAGAGGGCTCATGGCCCATCGGGTTTGTCGTTGGCCTTGTCATCAGCGCGCTGATTGGTACCCTTTTTTACTGGCGATACACTTCGCGTCCCTCAAACCCTACACCTTGATATCCACCGTGCCGCCCGCGTCGGCGGGCGGCGGGCTTTCGTTGGCAGCGGCGCCGAGGCTCACGGCCACCATGGCGGCGCGCAGCGTGCGGTCACCCAGGGTGTAGCCGGGCTGGAAGACGTCGGCGACGCTTCCCGCCGGCGCGTCGGAGGGGATCTGCGCCACGGCCTGGTGGAGGTTGGGATCGAACTTGTCGCCACGGGCGCCGATGCGCTTGAGGCCATGGCGCGCGAACACGTCCACCAGCGCGGCCTCCGTCATCTCCACGCCGTCGAGCAGCGTCTTCACGTGATCGCCCGCTGCGGCGCGATCCTCTGGTGTCACGGCGGAGAGCGCGCGGCCCAGATTGTCCGCCACGGCGAGGAGATCACGCGCGAAGCGGTCGATGGCGTAGACGCGGCCTTCGGCGGCCTCGCGCTCGGCGCGGCGGCGCGCGTTCTCCGTCTCGGCCAGCGCGCGCATGAGCTGGTCTTTCATCTGCGCCATCTCGGCTTCGACGTCGGCGACGGTGCGCTCGGGCGCGGGCGCCTGCTCAGGCTCGGGGTAGGGGATCTGGTTTTCGTCCATCATTTGCGTGCGTCCAGTGCTTGAAGGGTCTCACGTCGTCAGATCTTGGCGCGGCCGTCGAGGATGCGGCCCACGACTTGGGCCGTGTAGTCCACCACCGGGATGACGCGCGCGTAATTGAGCCGCGTCGGCCCGATGACGCCAAGCGCGCCCACCACCTTCCGTTCGGCGTTCATATAGGGGGCCACGATCAGGCTCGACCCCGAGAGTGAGAAAAGCGGGTTCTCGGAACCGATGAAGATGCGCACGCTGTCGCCCTGTCCGGCCAGATCAAGCAGCTGGATCAGCTCGTTGTTCCGCTCCAGGTCGTCGAACAGGCGGCGCACGCGCTCCAGGTCGGCGCTGGTCTGGGGGTCGGCCAGCAGGTTGGCGCGCCCGCGCACGATCAGCGCCCGCCCGGCGAGGGGGTCCTCGCCGCCCCATTCCGCAAGCCCCCCCTGCACCAGGTTGGCGGCGGCGGCGTCCAGCGCCGCGCGGTCGCGGGCGAGCGCGCGGTCCGCCTCGGCGCGGGCTTCCGGCAGGGTTTTGCCCTTGAAGCGGGCGTTCAGGTAGTTGGTGGCCTCCGCGAGGGTGGAGGCGGTCATGTCCGGCGGCGTGGCGATGAGCCGGTTCTCCACCTGGCCGTCCTCGAACACGAGCACCATGAGCGCCTGCCCGGGCCCCACGGAGACGATCTCGGCGTGCTTGACGGGCGCCTCCCGGGACGGCGTCAGCACCAGGCCCGCGCCGCCGGCGAGGCCCGACAGCAGCTCCGACGCCCCGGCGAGCACCTGTTCCTTGGTCTGGCCGGAGTTGGCGATGCGGGCGTCGATGTTGTGGCGGTCGTCGTCGCCGAGGTCGCCCAGCTCCAGCAGGCTGTCGACGAAGAAGCGCAGGCCCAGCTGCGTGGGCCGCCGTCCCGCCATGGCGTGGGGGCTGTCGAGCAGGCCGATGCTGGCGAGGTCGGCCATGGTGTTGCGGATGGAGGCGGGCGACAGCAGCAGCGCGCCGCGCTTGGCCAGCGTCCGGGACCCCACGGGCTCCCCGGTCTCCAGATAGGCCTCGACGATATCGCGGAACACGTCCCGCGAGCGGCGGTCGAGGGCGGCGAGGGCGTCGGGCAGTTCTGTCATGCGGTTGGGCGGGGCCTCGGTCGGGCGAATAGGTAGCGCGGGCGTCGGTTTGCGCAATGGACGCTACTCGATCCCGGCCTCCGTCAGCTTCTGGCCCAGCGCCCAGTGACCGGGGCTGCGGATGTCGGCGATGAGCCAGCCGCCGTTTTCCTCCACCAGGTCATAGACCACGATCCGCGGCTCGCCGGCGTTGTCGAAGCGGGCGATGACGCCGGCGGCGGCCGCCTCATAGGCCACGGGGCCGAGTTCCAGCGTCTTGCCGTCCAGCACGGGATCGAAGTCCAGCACCTGCGCGTCGGCGCGCGCGCCCATGGCGGCGGCGGTGGACAGGCGGCGGCGCAGGTCCTCCGTCAGCGCCCCCCAGCGGTGCAGCGGCTCCACGGGCCGGGTGGCGGCGGCGTAGCGGTCGTAGATGGCGCGCACCGGCGCCTCCATCGCAGCGGGATCGCCCGCGGGCTTGAGCCCCGCGGCGATGACGCCGCGCAGGCTGTCCTCGCCGGCGCCGATGTCGTCCACGCGCCAGACGCCGTCCACCAGCCGCATGGCGTAGGCCACCTCCTGTGGGGCGCCCATGTTGTCGAACCGGGCGACCACGCGGGCGGCGTCCTCCGCGCGCTCGATCTCCGCCACCGAGACGGCCTTGATCTCCCAGTCCTGCGCGCCGACCACGGGGTCGTAGTCGATCACCGGGGTGTCCAGAAGGTTGGCGTAGGTGGTGGCGCGGTCGATCTCGGCCTTCAGTTCCGGGGTGAAGATGTCGCGCTCCAGCAGCGGCGGCGGCGCGCCGCCGGCCTGGAGATAGGGGGCGTACAGCGCGTCCACCGCAGCGTCAGGGCCGGGCGGCGCCGGTGCGCAGGCCGCCAGCGCGATCGCCGCGAGAAGGACGAGACGGGTGCGGAACGTCATGCGGCTTAATCCCTGGCCGGTGGACGCGCTGGCGCGCGTGGGTCACATAGCGCATCCATAACAGGAGAAAGCCCATGCGTCCCTCCGGCCGCGCGCCCGACCAGATGCGCACCGTCTCGCTGGAGACCGCCACGTCGCGCTACGCGGAAGGGTCGTGCCTCGCGAAGTTCGGCCACACGCACGTGCTGTGCACCGCCACGGTGGAGCAGGGCGTGCCCGGCTGGCTGAAAGGCCAGGGCAAGGGGTGGGTGACGGGAGAGTACGGCATGCTGCCGCGCGCCACGCACACGCGGCGCCGGCGCGAAGCCGCGCAGGGCAAGCAGTCCGGCCGCACGCAGGAAATCCAGCGTCTCATCGGGCGGGCGTTGCGCTCCGTCGTCGATCTCTCCGCGCTGGGAGACCGCACCGTCACGCTCGATTGCGACGTGATCCAGGCCGACGGCGGCACCCGCACGGCGGCCATCACCGGCGCGTGGGTCGCGCTCTCGCGCGCGTGCGCCTACCTGATCGAGGAAGGCGTGCTGAAGAAAAATCCGGTGGTGGGGCAGGTGGCGGCCGTTTCCTGCGGCGTCTATGGCGGGTCCGCCCTGCTCGATCTCGACTACGCGGAAGATTCCAACGCGGAAGTGGACGCCAACTTCGTGCTCGCCGCCGACGGCGCGATGATCGAGATCCAGGCGACGGGCGAGAAGCGCCCGTTCACGGGCGATGAGTTCGACGCGTTGATGCAGCTCGCGCGCAAGGGCGCGGGCGAGTTGTTCGCAGCGCAGAAGGCGGCGGCGGGCTGAGCCGCGCCGTCGGACCCGTACTGCGTCTTGCCCTTCCCCAACGTCGCCGGTCATGGTGGCCGAAAGCGACGGAGGAAACACCATGAAAGCGATGCGCCTGAAAAAGCCCGGCGGGCTCGACAATCTGTATCTCGGCGAAACCGAGGCCGCCGCGCCCGGGCCGGGCCAGATCACGGTGAAGCTCTCCGCATCGTCGCTGAACTTCCACGACTATCTGGTGGTCAAGGGCATGATCCCGGTGGAGGAGGGGCGCATCCCCATGTCGGACGGCGCCGGCGTCGTGACGGCGGTGGGCGAAGGCGTGCGCGGTCTCGCGGTGGGGGATGCGGTGGTCTCCACGTTCTTCCCCGAATGGCTGGGCGGGGAGGCGACGCCGGAGTGGCTGCGTTCCGTGCCGGGCGACCGCACCGACGGCTACGCCTGCGAGGCGGTGACCGCATCGGCGTACGCGTTCACGCGCCAGCCGCAGGGCTACACGCATGCGGAAGCCGCCACGCTGACGTGCGCGGGGCTCACCGCGTGGCGCGCGCTGGTGGTCAACGGCAATCTGAAGGCGGGCGACGTCGTGCTCACGCAGGGCACCGGCGGCGTTTCGATCTTCGCGCTGCAATTCGCCAAGGCCGCGGGCGCGACGGTCATCGCGACGTCGTCATCGGGTGCGAAGCTGGAGCGGTTGAAGGCGCTCGGCGCCGATCATGTCATCAACTACAAGGACGATCCCCACTGGGGCGACACCGCCAAGAAGCTCACCGGCGGGCGCGGCGTGGACCACGTGGTGGAAATCGGCGGCGCTGGCACGATGGAGCAGTCCATGCGCGCCGTCCGTCTCGGCGGCCACATCTCGCTCATCGGCGTGCTGGCCGGGTTCGCGGGCAACGTGAACACGGCGATGCTCATGGGCATGCAGATCCGGCTGATCGGCCTCACCGTGGGCTCCCGCGAGCACCAGATCGACATGATCCGCGCCATCGACGCGCACGGCCTGAAGCCCGTGCTCGACAAGACCTTCCCGCTCGAGGGCCTCGCCGACGCGTTCCGTCACCAGGAAAGCAACACGCACTTCGGCAAGATCATCGTGGCGTGGTGAGGCGCCGCGCGGTCACGCAAGCCTCGCAGCGCTTACCAGCAAGGCGGGGACGCGCATCCATAGAGACCACCTTCACCGCCGATAGGGGGGGTGCGCGGCGGTGGGGGCGGCGGTGGCGGCGGTGACTGGTTGCGTTCATAATCCCGCGGATCGTCATAGCGCTGCGCTGCGCTATAGCCCGACGAGGAGCCGCCGCCGGAAGAGGCCGCGCCCGCCACCACACCCACGACCGCGAGCGCCAAAACACCTGTCACGATGCCTTGCGAGGGGGAGCGCCCCAGTCCGCGGCAGCGTCCGGAGAAGTCCCAGAACTCGATGCAGGTGAACTGGCCGTTGTCGAAGCGCGCTTTGACCCAGCCCTGCGAGCCGCGATTGTACGAGTATTCCCCGTAGACCACAGCAGACTGCCCGTCAGGAGATTGCTCCAGCACCTGCACGTTGCGCATGCTGCCGCGATCGTAGGAGTTGAACATCCAACCCCGGGCGTCGATGGCTACCAGCTCTTCCATCGCGCTGGTGGGGTTCATTGGCGCCTGGGCCATGGCCGGCGCGCTCAACGCCGTCGCCAATACCAGAATGATCGCTGTCGTGCTGCGCATGATGTCCCCTCCACGCCTGCACAATGCTAGGCAGCGGTGGAAACCGTCGTCAACCGCAACAGTATGACGGTGGCGACTTAGTTCGCCGCCGCCTGCGCCGCCGCCGCTTCCTCCGCCGTCAGCGGTACGCTGGAGACGCTCATCTTCGCGGAGCCCTCGATGATCTCGCGCGAGTGCGCGACGTAGAGGATCGAGCGGTTCTCCAGGTCGATGATGCGGCGCACGGCGGTGCGCTTGAAGAAGAGGCTCTGGCGGTCGCTGAAGATTTCCTCGCCGCCGCGGCCCATGGGCACGCGGGCGAGATCGATCGGGCCGGTGCGCTGGCACGACACCGAGGAGTTGGAGGGGTCCTCGAACCAGTTGCCCTGGCGCGCCCGGTCCAGCACGCTGCGCTCGAAGCGCGCCACGTGGCAGATCACGGACGGGATCGCCGGATCGGGCAACGCCTCGATCTTGATCTCGTTGCCGAGCAGGTCGTTGGAGAACGATCCCACCTCCCGCTCGGAGGGCCCGCAGGCAGAGAGAGCGAGCACGAGGGCGACGGCGCCGAGTGTGCGGAGGCGGGTCGTGTCGGAACGCTGGGCCATGGGGCGCCTCCTCGATGGAGGCGTGCACATAGGCGGTCGAAGCCCCCATGACGAGGGCAAGGGGTGACGAGGGCAGGGAGTGACGAGGGCGGGCTACTCCGCCGCGACGTTCGCCTCTTCCTCGGCGTCGTCGTCGGCGCTCGGCTCCCAGCTCAGGATGTCGCCCGGCTGGCAGCCCAGCTCGCGGCACAGCGCGTTGAGCGTGGAGAAACGGATGGCCTTGGCCTTGCCTGTCTTCAGGATCGACAGGTTGGCCAGCGTGATGCCCACGCGGTCGCACAGCTCCGTCAGCGACATCCGTCGCTCCAGCAACATGCGGTCGAGGGTGACGCGGATCGCCATCAGATGGTCAGGTCCTGTTCCTCGCGCAGGCGCGCGCCCTCGCGGAAAACCTCGGCCAGGACGATGAGCACCAGGATGGCGGCCCAGGTCATGAGGTTCATGTGGAACGAGAACGACCAGTCCGTGCCCTTGGGCTCGCCGAACGCAGCGATGAGCACGCCGGTCAGGCCCAGCAGGGCGTAGCGGGACAGTTCGATCGCCAGCATCGTCACCCAGATGACGCGAAGATGCGTGGCGTTTTCCTTACGAAACGGCTCGGCCGAGCGGAAACTGGCGAACAGCCGCTTCAGCCGGTCCACGATGATGAGGCCCCCGGACACCGCCGCCGCCGCCGCCGCCAGCGCCGGCGCCACGATCTGCCAGGGCAGGCCCCCATCGGTGGAGAAGGTGATCTCGGCGGCGCCGCTGCTCACGTGCCCGCGCCCGCCCTCAAGGATGTCCACCGACAGCACCCCGCCGGCGATCAGCCCCATGACCACCGCGAACGCGATCGCCCCCAGCACGACGCCGACCAGGCCGACCCACAGGATCGCCCAGACGACGTTGAGTGCGATTTCGAGCCAGGAGGCGATGGAACCTCGACCGAGGGCTTTCACGGATGCGGACGTCCTTTCGAGGGCCGGTGGGACACTATGGACACACCTTTATTGATAATCGATATAGACCGCCGCCGCCAGCGTCAAACATGTGCTGCGACCAATGACCCCAACATCCCGACGACTGGTGGTGGCCAGCCACAACGCCGGCAAGGTCCGGGAGATTTCCGCCCTGCTGGGGCCGCTGGGCATTGAGCCGGTCTCGGCCGGGGACCTCGGCCTTGCGGAACCGGACGAGACGGAGCCCACCTTCGTCGGCAACGCCATCCTCAAGGCCCGCGCCGCTTACGCCGCCACCGGGGCGGCGGCGCTGGCCGACGATTCCGGTCTGGAAGCCTTCGGCATCGGTGGCGCTCCGGGCATCTACTCGGCCCGCTGGGCCGGTCCCCGCAAGGACTTCCGCCTCGCGATGCAGCGGGTGTGGGATGAGCTCCAGGCCGTGGGCGCGCAGGATCTGACCGCCCGCTTCGTCTGCGTGCTCGCGCTGATCGATGCGGACGGGGCGGTGGCCACGTTCGAAGGCGAGGTGCGCGGCACGCTGGCATGGCCGCCGCGGGGGGATCAGGGCTTCGGCTATGATCCGATGTTCGTGCCGGAGGGCCACGACATGACGTTTGGCGAGATGGCGCCGGCGCAGAAGCAGCCGCTCACGCACCGCGCCCGCGCCTTCGCCAAGCTGGTGGCGGCGATGGACGCCTCGCGCCCGTGACGGGCTTCGGCGTCTACATCCACTGGCCGTACTGCGCCAAGCTCTGCCCGTACTGCGATTTCAACGTCTACCGCGCGCGCGATCTTGACCGCTCGCCGCTGCGTGCGGCCATCGTCGCCGACATCCGCGGGCACGCCGCCCTCTACGGCCGCCGGCCCGTGGACACGATCTTCCTCGGCGGCGGCACGCCGTCGTTGATGACGGGATCCGACATCGCCGTCCTGATCGAGGCGGTGGACGCCGCGTATGGCCTGTCGCCCGCGGCGGAGATCACGTTGGAGGCCAACCCGGAGGACGCAGGGCGTTTCGCGGCGCACGCGGCGGCCGGCGTGAACCGTTTCTCCGTGGGCGTCCAGGCGCTGCGCGACGATGCGCTGCGCGCGCTGGGCCGGGCGCACGACGCCGCCGCGGCGCGGCGCGCCGTCGACGCCGCCGCCGCCACCGGCCGGCGCGTGTCCATCGATCTCATCTATGCCCGCGAGGGGCAGGGCCTGGCGGACTGGACGCAGGAGTTGCGCGCGGCGCTGGCGCTGCCGGCGGAGCACCTCTCCCTCTACCAGCTCACCATCGAGGCGGGCACGGCGTTCGAGCGCGCGGTGGCGCGTGGGCGCCTTTCGCCGCCGGAGGACGAACTGGCGGCGGCGCTCTACGAAGCCACGCAGGCCCTGTGCGTCGCCCACGGCGCGCCCGCCTACGAAATCTCCAACCACGCCCGCGGCCCCGCCGCGCGCGCGCGGCACAACCTGCTGTACTGGCGGGGCGGGGACTGGATCGGCGTCGGACCCGGCGCGCACGGACGCCTGACGCATGACGGCGCGCGGCTGGCCACACGCGCGCACGATCGCCCCGAGGCGTATCGCGCCGCCGTCGACGCCCACGGTGTGGGCGCCGCCGCCGTGGAGACGCTCACGCGCGCAGCGCATGCGGAGGAGGCGGTGCTGATGGGGCTGCGCGTCGCGGAGGGATTGCCGCGGGCGGCGGTGGAGGATCTCCGCGGACGCCCGCTGGATGCGGGCGCCGTCGCGGACTTCCGCGCCGCGGGCCTTCTCGACGACGCCTGCGACGTCGTGCGGCTTACCCCCGCCGGGCGCCTGCTGGCCGATCACATCGCGCGGAGGCTGGCGCAGTAGGCTGCGCGGCGCCAAGGTTTGCGCCTGAAGGGGAGGGCCCGCGCATGGCGCGCATCGCGTACTTCGATCCCGCCGAGGCCACGGGCCGCGCCCGCGACTGGTATGCCCGGCTGCCGCCGCTCAACATCTTCCGCATGATGGGCCACGCCGGCGAACTGCTCGACGGCTTCGTGCGGATGGGCAACCAGATCCTCGCCTTCACGAAGCTCGACCCCATCCTGCGCGAGATCGCCATCGTTCGCGTGGGCGTGCTGTCGAACGCCGCCTACGAAGTCCATCAGCACGTGGCGATCAGCCGCCGACTCGGCATGGCCGAAGCCACCATCGCCGCGATCCACGAGGGGCCGGACGCGGCCGCGTTCACCGGTCTGGAGCGGATGGTCATGCGTTTCACGGACGATGTGGTGGCCAACGTGCGCGCGGGCGACGCCACGTTCCAGCCCCTGCAGGCGCACCTGTCGACGCAGGAGCTGCAGGAGCTCACCCTGACGGTGGGCTACTACATGATGGTCTGCCGCTTTCTTGAGACGTTCGACGTGGATATCGAAGCACAGTCCGTCCCGCTCAACTTTCCCGGCGCAAAGGCTTCCCCATGATCGATTTCTCCACCCTGGAACGCCCGGCTTCGCCGAACACCTACCTTGTCTGCACGCCGGAGCTCTGTCGCGCCGCGCGCGCCGATGAGCCCGCACCCGTGTTCGCCGTGCCGCTGGAGACCGTGCGCCTCGCTCTCAAGGACATCGCGCCCACCATCGCGTTCACGCCTTGCGCGCAGGGCCTGTGCGGCAGCTTCGTGGCGCAGACGCGCCTGCTGCGCTTCAAGGACGACGTGGACGTGCTGCTCGCGCCCACCGCCTCCGGCGGCACGCAGGTAGCCATCTATTCGCGCTCGCGGGTCGGCTACAGCGATCTCGGCGCCAACCGCAAGCGCGTTCAGGCCCTGCTGGCGAAGCTGCGCGCCAAGCTCGCGGCCTAGTTCGTGCGGAACGTGCGCGGGGCTGGGTCGATGGCGGCGGCGCCTTGCTGGCGCACTTCCAGGATCGCGAGGCTCCGTTCGATGGACCCGTCTCGGCGGAACCGGAACACCCCGTCGGCGCCGTCAAAACCCTCCGGCCGCTCCAGCGCCGGACGCGGCACGGCGTCGCCGCGCATGCCCTGCGCCGCCTGCACCGCCGCTTTGACGCCATCATATCCGAGGCTGGCGATCCGCGCGGGCGTGCGGCCCGCATAGGCCGTCTTGAAGCGCTCCTCGAACGCGGCCCGCTGGGCTGGATCGGGCGCAGCGTACCAGCCGCCGGAGAGGGTCGGCTCACGCTGCGCGTCGCCGCCGGCCCATGCGCTGGTGCCCAGCAGCTGCACGCGGTCAAGGCTCACGCCCCCGATCAGCAGGGCCGGGCCCGTGGCGCGCAGGGGTGAGCCGTTCTCCGCGATGAGGATGGCCTGCACGCTGGAGCCGCGCATCTGCGCCGCCAGCGCGCGCGCCGCCGCCGCCGCTTCCCGGTCGCCGCGCTGGTAGAACTGCGCGAACGTCACCGTCCCGCCGCGGGCGCCCGCTTCGGCGCGCAGCGCCGTCTCCACGCGGCGGCCATAGTCGCTCTCCGCGGTCAGCAGCGCGAAGTTCCGCACGCCCTGGCTCATCGCGTAATCGACGATGCGGCGCACGTCCTCTTCAAGGGGCAGGGAGAGGATGTAGACGCCGTCGCCCGCCACCATCCGGTCGGACGAAAAGCCGATCACGGGCACCTGCCGCTCCCGCGCCGCCTGCGCCGCGCCGATCACCGCTTCGCGCTGCAACGGCCCAAGGATCACGTCGGCGCCGTCGCGCAGCAGCAATCGCGTGTTGGCCGCGGCCTCCGCCGTCGTGGCCCCGCTTTCGCGCGGGATCAGCAGCGTGGCGGCGTCTCCGAAATCGAACACCGCAAGCTCCGCGGCCTGATAGATGGCGTGCGCATCCTCGGGCCGGCTGGCGAAGGGCAGCAGAAGGCCGATGCGCACGATGCGCCGGCCCGCCATGAACGGCGGCGTCACGCCTTCCGGCGTCAGCACGGGCGGCGGCGCCGCGGGCGTCGCGGCGGGGCCGACGACCACGCCCGGCCCCACGGGACCTGTGGTGACGCCCGTGCTGCCGCACGCGGTCAGGAAAAGCGCAGCGGCCATGGCCGCGCGCCGCCACCATGGCGCACCCGTCGCGCGCGCCGTACACATTCCAGCGATCATGGACCGTCCGCTCGCTCACCGTTCCAAAGACCGCGACCCTACGGGCGGCGGCGGCGCCAGTCCACCGCTGGAAGCCGGCCTTTATGTGGTCGCCACACCCATAGGGAACCTGCGCGACATCACGCTGCGTGCGCTGGACGTGCTGGGCGGCGCCCAGCTCGTGTTGGCGGAGGACACCCGCGTGACCGCCAAGCTGTTGGCGGCCTACGGCCTGTCGCCCCGCGTGCAGAGCTATCATGAGCACAACGCCGATGCGATGCGGCCGCAGGTGCTGGCGGCGCTGGCTGCAGGGCAGGCGGTGGCGCTGGTGAGCGATGCGGGCACGCCGTTGGTCTCCGATCCGGGATTCAAGCTGGTGCGGGACGCGGTGGCGGCGGGCCATCGCGTGGTTCCGGTTCCCGGCGCCTCCGCGGCGCTGGCCGGCCTCGTGGCGGCGGGCCTGCCCACGGACCGGTTCCTGTTCGCGGGGTTTGCGCCGGTGAAGGCAGGCGCGCGGGCGGCCTTCTTCGCGGGCGTCGCCGACGTGGAGGCGACGCTGGTGTTCTACGAGACCGGCCCCCGCCTCAAGGCGAGCCTCATGGCGATGGCGGAAGCCTTCGGCGACCGCGACGCCGCGATCGGGCGCGAACTCACGAAGATGTTCGAGGAGGTCCGCCGGGGGCGGCTGTCGACGCTCGCCGCGGCCATCGACGCCCCGCCCAAGGGGGAGATCGTCGTGCTCGTGGCGCCGCCGGTGAAAGACCGCACGGCGCCGGCGGCGTCGGTCATCGACGCGGCGCTGCGCGCGCACCTGGGCGCCCATTCCGTGAAGGAGGCGGCGGCGCTGGTGGCCGAGCAGCTGTCGATCCCGCGCCGCGACGCCTACGCCCGCGCGTTGTCGTTGCGCGACGAGAAGCCATGAGCGCGCGCCGCGCCGCCGAGCAGCGCGGCCGCCGGGCGGAGCTGTGGGCCGCGCTCTGGCTGATGGGCAAGGGCTATCGCATCCTCGCCCATCGGGCGCGCACGCCGTTCGGGGAGGTGGATCTGGCCGCGGTTCGGGGCCGCACACTGGCGATCGTGGAAGTGAAGGCCCGCCGCTCCCGGGAGGAGGGCCTGCACGCCGTCGGCATTGCCCAGCGCGAACGGATCGGCCGCGCGGGCCTCGCGCTCGCGAAGCGGTTCCGCCTGCATGGCGCCAGCGTCCGCCTCGATCTCATGATCGTGCGCCCGTGGGCGCCGCCCATCCATGTGCGCAACGCGTGGGGGGAGGACAGGCCCATCTGAGGGCGCGCTCGTCGCACGTGCGCCGCGCCGAATCGCGCCGCGAAGTTAAGGAGCGGCTAACCACCCCCTGCGCATCATGGTCCCCTGAAGTGGTGGACCCTTCCCATGCGCGTGCCTGCCGTCCTCCTCGCCCTGTGCGCGACGTCGCTGACCGGCGGCTGCGCCGTCGGCGCGCTCGCCACCGGCGTCGGCATGTCCACGTTCCAGGACCGGTCCATGGGCCGCTCCATCGATGACGCCAACGCCTCCAGCACCGTCAAGGCGCGCCTGATGGCCATCGACGGCCCCGGTTATTCGCGCGTCGATATCGAGACGGCGGAGGGCCAGCTCCTGCTGTCGGGCAGTGCGCCCACGGCCGAGCATAAAGCGCTGGCCGAGCGCATCGCGTGGAGCGTGCGCGGCATCGACCAGGTGGCCAACGAGATCGTCGTGGGCCGCAATCCCGGCATGCTGCGCAGCAGTCTCGACAACTTCATCACCGCGCAGGTGCGCGCCAAGATCGTGGCCGACGCGGCCGTCAAGAGCGTCAACTTCAACATCGAGACGCAGCGCGGCGTGGTCTATCTCATGGGTCTCGCCCGTTCCGACGAAGAGCTGCAGCGCGCCGCGCAAAGCGCCAGCATGGTGCGCGGCGTGGAGCGCGTGGTGTCCTACGTGGTGGTGCGCCAACCGGCGGGCCTGCGCGCCGTAACGGCCAACACCGTCGCCATCGACCACCGCGACGCGGGCGGCCCGCCCGGCGTCGTCCCCGCCGATCCCGGGCCTTACGCGGACGCCGGCGCCGGCGCGCCGCTGCTGGCGCAAACGCCCCGCTAGCCCACCTTTTTGTTGCCGGTTTGTTCTCGCCGTGCTGTGATGCGCGCGGGACAGGCTGTGGCGACGGGTGCGGGCGATGGCGGCGAAGGTGGTGACGGTGGCGTTCGTCGGCGTCGAGGCGCGCCGGGTGGACGTGCAGGTGCAGCTCGCCGGCGGAATGGCGGGGCTGGTGATCGTCGGTCTGGCGGACAAGGCGGTGGCGGAAAGCCGTGAGCGCGTGCGCGCGGCGTTCGCATCCATGGGCCTGGCCGTGCCGGGGGACCGCGTCATCGTCAATCTCGCCCCCGCCGACCTGCCCAAGGAGGGCGCCCACTACGATCTGCCCATCGCCCTGGCGCTGATGGCTGAGATGGGCGTGCTGCCAAAGGACACGCTGGAGAACGCCGTCGCGTTCGGGGAGCTGGGCCTGGACGCCTCGCTTGCGCCTACGCCCGGCGTGCTGCCAGCGGCGATGGCGGCCCACGGCATGGGCCTGCCGTTCATCTGCGCGACGGATGCAGGCGCCGAGGCCGCCTGGTCCGGCGGGGAGATCGTGGCGGCGCCCACGCTGATCGCCCTGGTCAACCACTTCCGCAGCGGCGCGCCCCTGCCGGCGCCCACGCCGGGGATCGTGGCCCCGCCGTCGCCACCGCCGGACTTGCGGGACGTGAAAGGGCAGGAGCAGGCCAAGCGCGCGCTCGAGATCGCCGCCGCCGGCGGCCACAACCTGCTGATGGTGGGGCCGCCCGGCTCGGGGAAATCCATGATGGCCCAGCGGCTGGGCGGCCTGCTCCCGGCGCTGAGCGCCGAGGAGCTGCTGGAGGTCTCCATGATCCAGAGCGTGGCGGGCCTTCTGGAGCGGGGGCAGCTGACGCGCGCGCGGCCGTTCCGGGCGCCGCACCACTCCGCCAGCATGGCGGCGCTGGTGGGCGGGGGGCTCAAGGCCCGGCCGGGGGAGGTCTCGCTGGCCCATCGCGGCGTGCTGTTCCTCGACGAGTTGCCGGAGTTTTCGCCGCAGGCGCTGGACGCCCTGCGCCAGCCGCTGGAGAGCGGGGAGGTCACGGTGGCGCGCGCCAACCATCACATCACTTATCCCGCCCGGGTGCAGCTGGTGGCGGCCATGAACCCGTGCCGGTGTGGGGGCGGCGCAGGGCTTTGCCGACGGGGGCCGCGCTGCGCGGGGGAGTATCAGGGCCGGCTGTCCGGGCCGCTGCTCGACCGGATCGACCTCCAGCTCGACGTCCCACCCGTTACCGCCGCCGATCTCGCGCTGCCGCCGCCCCATGAAGGCACCGCTGAGGTCGCCGCCCGCGTCCTTGCGGCCCGCGGGGTGCAAGCCGACCGCGCCGCGCCGCTCAACGCCGCGATCGACCAGGCCACGCTGGAGCGGGTTGCCGCCCCGGACGACGCCGGCCAGACGCTGCTGTCCAAGGCGGCCACAGCGCTCTCCCTGTCCGCCAGGGCCTACCACCGCACGCTGCGCGTGGCCCGCACGATCGCCGACCTGGAAGGCGGCGGCGGCGTGCGCCGGGCGCATGTCGCCGAAGCGCTGAGCTTCCGCAGGGTGTGGGCCGGCGGGCAGGGCGCGCTTGCGCCGGCGCCCGCATCCGTCCAGCGACGGGCGGGCGCGCCAGAATTTTAACGCCGCGGTGGCAAGGCATGGCGCCATGGCCCATACGCCTGCCGCAAACGCCGTTCCCGGCGGCGCCGAGGAGGCGCTTTTCGACGCCGCCCCCGATCCCATGGCGGTGTTCGCCGCGGACGGGGCCCTGCTGCGCGCCAACGCCGCCTTCCGCGCCGTTTTCCGGCAGGAGATCGGCCCGCGCCGCGCGCCATGGGGCCGCGTGGCGCCGCCGCCATTCACGGGCGACGTCCGCAGCTTCGAGGCCCCCGCGCCTGATGGTCGTCTGTTCGAATGGCGCGAGCGCCGGCTGCCCAACGGCCACCGCATCGCCGCCGCCCGCGACGTCGCCGCCCGCGCCGCCGCCGCCGCGGAGACCGCGCGCGCCAAGACGCTGCTGTTCGCCACCCTGACGCACGAGCTGCGCACGCCGCTCAACGGCATCCTCGGCATGGCGGGCCTGCTGGAGCGCGCGCCGCTGGACGCGGCTGCGCGGGAATACCTCGACGCCATCCGCACGTCCGGGGAGCACCTGCTCGACCTCGTCACCGAGATCCTCGACTTCTCCCGGCTGGAATCGGGCCGCGTGATGCTGGAGGAGGCGGCGTTCGATCCTGAGGCGACCGCGCAATCGGTGGCCGAGCTGCTCAGCCCCCGCGCGCGCGAAAAGCATCTGGAAATCGCGGTGATCGTCGATCCCGCCATGCCGGCGCGGCTGGTGGGCGACGAGGGACGGCTGAAGCAGATCCTGTTCAACCTGGCGGGCAACGCCGTGAAGTTCACGCCCCGCGGCGGCGTTACGCTGGAGATGGCGCCGGCGGGCGCGCGCGTGCGCTTCGTGGTGCGCGACACCGGCCCGGGCATCGCCCCGGACAAACAGGCCGCCATCTTCGACGCCTTCGGCCAGGCGGACGCCTCGCACGCGCGCCTTTACGGCGGGGCCGGACTGGGGCTGGCCATCGTGCGCAAGCTGGCGGACGCACTGGGGGGCGCTGCGGGCGTGCAGTCTGCGCCCGGCCACGGGGCGGCGTTCTGGGTGGAGCTGCCTTTCGCGCCCGCGCCGGCGGCAGGGGACGACGTGGGCCGCCTCGATGGGGTGACGGTCGGCGTCCTGGCGCGCAACGACGTGATCGCCCGGGCCGTCGTGGCGGCGGTGCACGGCCTCGGCGGGACTGCGCAGCAGGTCGCCGGCGTGGACGCAGCCTCGCCCGGCGCCGTGCTGCTGATCGACCATGACGTCGCCGAAGGCGACGCGCGGCCATACCTGGCGCTCGGGCGGCCCGTGGTGCTGATGGCCCCGCAGGAGGAACGCCACGCCATCGCCGCCTATCGCGCCCAAGGCGTGGCGCACTACGTGCTCAAGCCGCTGCGCCGGCGATCCCTGTCGGCGCGGCTGCTCGCGGCGGCGCAGGGCGCCACGCCGTCCGCCGGATCCCCCGCGGCCCCGGAGGACGATCGCGCCGCCCTGGCCCCGAACCTTGGCCTCAGGGTGCTGGTGGCCGAGGACAACCCCATCAACGCCTTGCTGGCGCGGACGCTGCTGCAACGCGCCGGCTGCAGCGCCGACGTGGTGGGCGACGGGGAGGAGGCCGTGCAGGCGGCGGCCCGGGGCGGCTACGACCTCATCTTCCTTGATCTGCGCATGCCGCGGCTGGACGGCTTCGCCGCTGCCCGTCGCATCCGCGCCGCTTCCACGCACGGCGACGCCGCGCGGCCGGCGCTGATCGCGTTGACCGCGGATGCGGGCGACGCCGAGCGGCAGGCGGCGCTTGCGGCGGGGATGGACGATTTCGTCACCAAGCCCATCGACCCCGAACGGCTGACCGCTGTGGTGGCGCGCTTTACCCAGACGCCAAAGCCCGGCACGGTCGGCGGGTGATGATCATGTTCTCGACAGGGCGCGGGGTATGGGGGCCGGCGTGGTGAGCGCCGCGGACGCCGCCGTCGACCCCGCCCAGCGCCGCGCCACCTGGATCGCCACCGCGCTCGGCTTCGCCTGCGGGCTGCCCAACTCGCTGCTGCTGGGGTCCGTGGGCGTCTGGTTCACCAACGCGGGCCTCAGCTTCGGCGCCATCGGCGCGCTGTCGTGGATCGGGCTGTTCTACGCCTTCAAGTTCATCTGGGCGCCGGCGTTCGATTGGCTCAATCCGCCGTTCGCCACCACAATCGGGCGCCGCAAGGCGTGGATGGCGCTTTGCCAGGTGGTGATCGCGGCGTGCATCTTCGGCATGGCGACAGTCGATCCACGCGTGAACATCCTGCTGTTTGCAGTGTTCGCGGTGATCGCGGGCTTCGCCTCCGCCAGCCAGGACATCGTCGTGGACGCCTGGCGCATCGAGACGGCGCAAACGCCGGAAGCGCTCGACAAGATCACCGTGCAGTACCAGCTGGGCTATCGGCTCGCGGCAATCGTGGCCGGCGCGGTGGCGCTGCTGCTGGCCGATCTGTGGCGCACCACGGCCGACCCCGCGGCGGGCTGGCCGCCGATTTTCATGATGCTGGCCGTGGTGATGACGGGGGCGGTGTTCGCCACCTTCGCGGCGCCGGAAGGCGTGTTCGCCCCGCGCGCCACCACAAAGGGCGTCATCGATCCCGCAATCCAGCGTAGCCGGCGCCTTGCGGTGGCGCCCGTGGCCATCGGCTGGGCGGCGGCGGGCGCGGCGCTGATCGGCTTCATGTTCTACACACTCGGCAACCCGGGCGTGAGCGCCGCGGCGTTCCGCGACGCGGCCACGCCGTGGATCCTGTTGGTCACGGTGGGCGCCCCGCTCGCGCTTTCGTTCTGGCTGGTGAAGAACCGGCCGGGCGTACTGGACGCGCCCTCGGCCACGCCGTCCTTTCTCGATACGCTCTTTGAACGCGTGCTGGCGCCGCTGGCGGACATCGTGCGACGCTACTGGCTGTGGGCGCTGCCCGTTCTGGCGCTCGCGATGACGTACCGGATCGCGGACTCCATCTGGGGCTCGTTCGCGCAACCGTTCTATATCACGATCCTCGGGGCCTCGAATTCCGACGTCGCCGTGGCGTCGAAGATGGTCGGCGTTCTGATGACGATGGCCGGCATCGCGCTCGGCGGGCTTGGCATTCTCTGGCTCGGCCGCCTGCCGGCGCTGCTGATCGGCGGCGTGCTCGCGGCGCTCACCAATCTTGTCTACGTCGATCTCGCCAACGGCGGGGCGTGGATGGACGGGCTGTTGCAGGCGACGGGTCTCGGCGAGGCCTTTACATGGGCGCTCGGCGGGTTCGTCGGGTCCGTGCAGGGCGCCGGCGCCACCATCTTCGATGGCGTCACGCTCGGCCCCGCCCTCAACCGGTTGACCGCGGCCATCGCGCTGGAAAACCTCGCCGGCGGCTTCGCGAGCGCCGTGCACCTCGCCTGGCTCTCGTCCATCGTGGAGAAGCGCTACGCGACGGTACAGTACGCGTTGCTCTCATCCCTGGCGTTGCTGGTGGGCGTCATCTTCCGCCCGCGCATCGGCGCCTATGTGGACACCTACAAGGACCAGGGCATCGAAGCGCAGGCGGGAGCGTTCGCGGACGTGTTCGTCTTCGCCGCCTGGATCGGGCTCATCGCCGTGGCGCTGGTGCTGCTGGAGATGTGGCGGACGCGCAAGGCGCCCGCCGCCGCATGATCATCCGCCGCGCACAGGCCGCCGACGCCGCGGCGCTGAACGCGATCGTGCAGGGCTCGGAGTCACACAAGGGCGTGTATGCGCCAATGCTCGACGGCTATGAGATCACTGCCGAGCAGATCGCGCGGGATCAAATCCACGTCGCGGACGAGGGCGGGGCGGTGCTCGGCTTCTACAGCCTCATGCTGGGCGACACGCCGGAGCTTGATCTCCTGTTCGTCGATGACGCTGCGCAGGGCCGTGGTCTGGGGCGGCAGCTGATGGCGCACATGGCGCAGGTCGCCGCCCAAAACGGTGTGACTGCGGTCAAGATCGTCTCTCATCCGCCGGCGGCGGATTTCTACCGTGGCCTCGGCGCGATCGATGTGGGCTACGCCTATCCGATGGGTCGCGTCACGTGGGTGCGCCCCATCCTCACGCTGCCGATCGGCCTGGCTTCGGATTGACGTCGAAGGCCGCCAGCGTGGCGTAGGTGACGATGTCGCTCACCGGGGCGCCCAGCGGCGCGATCTGGATCGAAGCATCAAGGCCCACCAGAAGCGGCCCGATCACCGTGGCGCCGCCCAGCGACGCCAGCAGCTTGGTGGAGATCGAGGCGGAGTGCATCGCCGGCATGATGAGGATGTTGGCCACGTCGGTGA
This sequence comes from Hyphomonadaceae bacterium, assembly GCA_033764865.1. GTDB lineage: Bacteria > Pseudomonadota > Alphaproteobacteria > Caulobacterales > Aquidulcibacteraceae > VFBF01. The sequence goes on along the minus strand of JANRIM010000163.1, from coordinate 139 downwards.
GGCGGTTGAACGGATACAGCCGGTGCGATTCCGGGGCCAGCGCCACTTCCGGGCTCATCTCCCCGTCGTACTCGAAGTCGATGTCCTCGCGCCGGTCGAGGATGGAGACGGCGTCGCGCACCTTCTCGGCGCGGTCGAG
>JANRIM010000110.1:0-10504 GCA_033764865.1 Hyphomonadaceae bacterium | reverse complement strand
GAATTGCAGTGTATTCCGGCGCGTCGTCGCGCAACGGTGTGGAACAGGAGGAGAACGTGAACGGGGCCGGCGCGGTTGAGCCGACGGGCGAGGTGCAGGCGCTCGCGGCAGGCCTCATCGTCGACCGCCCCATCGTTCTCGTGGGCCTCATGGGCGCGGGCAAGACCACGATCGGGCGGCGACTCGCGGCGGTGTTGAATCTTCCGTTCGTGGACGCCGACGAGGAGATCGAGCGCGCGGCGGGCCTGCCGGTCTCGGAGATCTTCGCGCGCCACGGCGAGCCGGAGTTCCGGCGCGGCGAGCGGGCCGTCATCGCGCGGCTGCTGCAGGGCGGGCCGCACGTGCTGGCCACTGGCGGCGGCGCCTTCATGGATCCCGAAACGCGCGCGCTCGTGCGCGAACGCGCCGTCAGCGTGTGGCTGCGCGCCGACATCGAGGTGCTCATGCGCCGCGTGGAGAAGCGCGACACGCGCCCGCTGCTGCGCGGCGACAATCCGCGCGCGGTGATGGAGCGGCTGATGGCCGAGCGCCACCCGATCTACGCGGAGGCCGACGTGACGGTCGATTCCAACAACCTGCCGCACGGCGCCGCCGTGACCCAGGTGCTGCAGGCGCTGCATGCGCGCGCACAAGGCGGACAAGCATGAGCGACATGAGAACGGTGCGCGTCGACCTCGGTGCGCGCAGCTACGACGTGGTGATCGGGCCGGGCCTGATCGCGGAGGCGGGCGCGCGCATCGCGCCGTTCGCGCCGGGCAGGCGCGCCGCGGTGATCGTGGACGAGACGGTGGCGGGCCTGCATCTGGCGGCGCTGACACAGTCGCTCGCCGCGGCGGGGGTTGCTGCGCATGCGGTGACGGTGGCGCCGGGCGAGGGAACCAAGAGCTTTGCGGGGCTTGAGCGGGTGATCGACGCGCTCCTTGCGCTCAACCTGGAGCGGCGCGACCTCGTCATCGCCTTCGGCGGCGGCGTGGTGGGCGATCTCGCGGGGCTGGCGGCGGCGTTGCTGAAGCGTGGGCTCGACTTTGTGCAGATCCCCACGACGCTGCTGGCGCAGGTGGATTCCTCCGTCGGCGGCAAGACCGCGATCAACGCGCGCGCCGGCAAGAACCTTGTCGGCGTGTTCCACCAGCCGCGCCTTGTGCTGGCGGACCTCCACGTGCTGGCCACCTTGCCGGAGCGCGAACGCCGCGCGGGCTATGCCGAGATCGTCAAGATCGGCCTCATCCGCGATCCCGCGTTCTACGCGTGGTGCGAAACCAACGGCGCCGCCGTGATCGAGGCCGGGCGCATCGACATCCTCACCAACGCCGTCGCCACCGCGGTGCAGGCGAAGGCCGACATCGTCGCCGCCGACGAGCGCGAGGCGGGCGTGCGCGCGCTGCTCAACCTCGGCCACACCTTCGCGCACGCCATCGAGGCGGAAGCGGGTATGGATTCCGGCGCGGTGCTGCACGGCGAAGCCGTGGGGTGCGGCATGGCGCTGGCGTTCCGCTTCTCCGCCATGCTCGGCCACTGCACGCGCGGCGACAGCGCGCGTGTGGACGCCCATCTTGCGGCCGCCGGGTTCGCCACGCGCCTCGCGGACCTGCCCGGCGCCTATGCGCCCGCGCGCATGATCGAGGCCATGCGGCACGACAAGAAGAACGAAGGCGGCGGCCTCACCTTCATTCTCGCGCGCGCCATTGGCGACGCGTTCGTGGCGAAAGACGTCGATCCCGGCGCGCTCAGCGCCTTCCTCGCCGACCAGGCATAGAAACCAGGGACCATGACCTCCTCCATCATCGTCGCGGCGACCGTCATCGTCGTGCTCATCCTGCTCAACGCGTTCTTCTCGCTCGCCGAGACGGCGCTCACCGCGGCGTCCCGCGCGCGGATGATGGGCCTGGAGAAGGACGGGGACCGCAGCGCGCGCCGCGTGATCCGGCTTGTGGAAAACCGCGAACGCATGATCGGCGCCGTGCTGCTTGGCGCGAATTTCGTGACGATCGCGGCGTCCGCCATCGCGTCCACGGTGTTCGTCGGGGCGTTCGGCGATGCGGGTCCGATCATCTCCACGCTGGTGCTGACGCCGTTGCTGCTGATCTTCGGCGAGGTGATGCCCAAGACGTGGGCCATCTCGAACCCCGATCCGCTGGCGCGCGCGGTGTCGTTGCCGGTGACGTGGATGGTGCGCGTGCTCGCGCCGGTGGTGGCGGGCGTCACGTTCCTCGTGCGCCAGCTGCTCTCGCTCATGGGTGTGAAGGTGGCCGCCGGCGTGGACGTGCTCGCCGCACGCGAGGAGATCATCGGCACCGTGGACCTCCACCACGAGGAAGGCGCGGTGGAGCAGGAAGTGCGCAATCGCCTGCGCGGCGCGTTCGAGCTGGGCGACCTCACCATCGCCGACGTGATGGTCCACCGCCGCTCCATGAAGACCATCGAGGCCGACCTGCCGCCGCGCGAGATCATCGCGCAGGCCATGGCCTCCCCGCACACGCGCCTGCCCGTGTGGCGCGACGATCCCGACAACATCATCGGCGTGCTGCACGCGCGCGACCTGCTGCGCGCGATCGCGGAGAAGGGCCGCGACGGCGTCGTGCTTGAGGAAGTGATGCGCGAGCCGTGGTTCGTGCCGGAAACGGCGTGGGCGGAGGACCAGCTCGCGGAGTTCCTGAAGCGGCGCGAGCATTTCGCCATCGTCGTCGACGAGTTCGGCGCGCTGCAGGGCCTCGTGACGCTGGAAGACATCATCGAAGAGATCGTCGGCGACATCAAGGACGAGCACGACGTGGCGTTCACCGGCGTGCGCCCGCAGCCGGACGGCAGCGTGAATGTCGACGGCGCCGTGCCGATCCGCGACCTCAACCGCGCGATGGACTGGGACCTGCCGGACGAGGAGGCCGTCACCGTCGCGGGGCTGGTGATCCACGAGAGCCAGACCATCCCCGATCCCGGCCAGGTGTTCTCCTTCCACGGCTACCGCTTCCACATCCTGCGCCGCCAGCGCAACGCCATCGCCGCGCTTCGGATCGAAAAGGAAGAGCGCGCCGACGAAGGGGGCTAGCGGCGGGGGCGCTTGCCCGGTGGGCGCAAGCGTGCGTAAGCGGGGTGACGAGCGATGCGATTGGGAGCGGTCATGAAGACGAGGGCGGCAGTGGCTTGGGCGGCTGGAAAGCCGCTGACCGTGGAGACGATCGACATCGACGGCCCGCGCGCGGGCGAGGTGCTGGTGGAGATCAAGGCCACGGGGGTGTGCCATACGGATGCGTACACGCTCTCCGGCGCGGATCCGGAGGGGCTGTTTCCCTGCGTGCTGGGCCATGAGGGCGCCGGCGTCGTGCGCGAAGTGGGCGCGGGCGTGACGAGCGTGAAGCCCGGCGATCATGTGATCCCGCTCTACACGCCGGAGTGTCGCGGCTGCAAGACGTGCCTCTCCCAGCGCTCCAACCTGTGCACCGCCATCCGCGCCACGCAGGGCAAGGGCGTGATGCCGGACGGCGCGAGCCGCTTCTCCCGCGACGGCGCGGCGGTGCTGCACTACATGGGCTGTTCGACGTTCTCCAACTTCACGGTGCTGCCGGAGATCGCGGTGGCGAAGATCCGCGAGGACGCGCCGTTCGAGAAGGTCTGCTACATCGGCTGCGGCGTCACCACCGGCATCGGCGCCGTCCTGTGGACGGCGAAGGTCTGGCCGGGCGCCAACGTCGTGGTGTTCGGGCTCGGCGGCATCGGCCTCAACGTGATCCAGGGCGCGCGCATGGTCGGCGCCGACAAGATCATCGGCGTCGACATCAACCCCAAGAAGGTCGAACTCGCCAGGCGCTTCGGCATGACGCACTTCGTCAACCCCGACGAGGTCGGGCGCGACAAGGTCGTGCAGGCGATCGTCGATCTCACCGGCGGCGGCGCGGACTTCTCCTTCGAATGCATCGGCAACACCACGACCATGCGGCAGGCGCTGGAGTGCTGTCACCGCGGCTGGGGCGAGAGCATCGTCATCGGCGTCGCCGCGGCGGGGCAGGAGATTTCCACCCGCCCGTTCCAGCTGGTCACAGGACGGGTGTGGAAAGGCTCAGCCTTCGGCGGCGCGCGCGGGCGCACGGACGTTCCCAAGATCGTCGACTGGTACATGGACGGCAAGATCAACATCGACGATCTCATCACCCACGTGATGCCGCTGGACCAGATCAACGACGCGTTCGACCTCATGCACAGCGGAGACAGCATCCGCGCAGTGGTGACGTTCTAGAACGCAGCCGTCAGCACCAACCGCACGGTGCGGCCCGGCCGGGGCAGCACGTCCTTCAGGAAGCTCACGTGTTCGCGGGCGTCCTCGTCGGTCAGGTTGCGGCCGTCGAGGATGAGGCGGATGCGGTCGTCGTCGGCGACGGGTTGCAGCGTGAGCCGCGCGTTCAGCAGGGTGTAGCCGTCCGTCGCCGTCTCGAAGGCGGCCACACGATCCTGCCGCGCGACGTCCACCACTTCGGCGCGGGCGCTGAACTGGCGCCAGACGGCGTCGGCGCCCACCGTCACGGTCCGGGGCGGGATGCGCGGCAGCGCCCCGCCGCCGTCGAAGTCGGCGCGCACGTAGTCCACTGCGCCGTCGGCGCTCACGGTCACGCCCCCGGCGGTGAACAGCTCGCTGGCCACGGAGATTTCGCCGCCCGTGAAGCGTGCGTCGCGCGCCACGTAACTGAACACGGGCAGCGTGTCCTCGCCCGCGGCCACGAGGGCGGGATCCTCGAAGGTCTCGCTCGATTCCACGAACACTAGGCCCGTATCCACGAGCGCCAGGAAGTCCTCGTAGTCGGCGTGGTAGAGGCTGATCTCGAAGCGGCGCTTGGCGTCCGCGTAGCGGATGGAGCCTTCGATGCTGGTGGCGGTTTCCTTGTCGAGGGCCGCGTCGCCCAGCTCATAGGCGCCGGTGGCCACATGCGGGCCGTCGGCGAACAGCTCCACCGCCGTGGGCGCGCGCTCCGTCCGCGCCAGCGTGGCGCCGAGGAACCAGTTCTGCGCGGGGCGGTAGAACACACCGGCCGAACCGCTCACCGCCGCGAAATCGCGCGAGCCTGCATTGACGTTGTCGAGGTCGCGCCGCTCCACGCGCGCGCCGCCTTCCAGGCCCCAGCGGCCGAAGTCCAGACGCTCCACGGCGAAGACGCCGAGATCGGTCGTCGCGGTCGCCGACAGGAAGGCCTCCTCGCCCACGGCGCCGAAATCGGTGTCTGACGCCTGCAGGCCGATGGCCCCGTCCAGCCTGTCGGCGAAGCCGTTGTGGTGGGCCTCCAGCCGCAGTTCGTAGCCCTCGTTGGTGAAGGTGGTGGCCACCTCGCCGGTGTCCTCGATTTCCTGGTGGGTGTAGTCCGCCCACTGCGCGCCCCAGTCGATGCGGTCGAACGGGCCCAGCGCAATCTTGACGTCGCCGCGCGTCTCCACGCGGGTCTGCTCCAGGTCGATGCGCCCGCCCAGCGCGGCGCCGGCGTCCTCCGGCGGCAGGCCGTACTCGGTCTCCGTCTGTTTGACGGCGACGCCGGCGAAGCCCCAGTCGCGCGCGAGTGACGCGCCCCCGGCGTAGCTGGTCAGCGAGGTGAAGGAATTGGGCGCCGCGCCGCTCTGCTCCACAAGGTCCGGATCGGCCGGGTCCAGCGGCTCGGCGGCGATGCGCGCAGCGGAGCGGGCGAAGCCCGGGATGTCGTAGTTTTCCGTCTCGCGGTTGGCGACGTCGAACCGCAGAACGAGGGGGCCGGCGTCGAACACGCCGGCGAGGTTCGCCTGGGTGCTCTCGTCGCCCGACCCGTATCCCGCCAGCACGCTCACGTCGTATCCGCCCTCGGGGCGGCGCGTGGGAATGGACTGGTCGATGACGTTGATCACCCCGCCCACGGCGTTGCCGCCATAGGCCAGCGCCGCCGCGCCCCGCAGCACCTCGATCCGGTCGGCGTCGAGCCCGTCGGCGGTCACGGCATGGTCGGGGCTGGCGGCGGACGCATCGATGGCGCCCACGCCGTTCTGGAGCACCCGCACCCGATCCTCGCCGAGGCCGCGGATCACCGGCCGGCTCGCGCCCGCGCCGAAGAACGTGGACGACACCCCGGGCAGGGACGCCACCGTCTCGCCCAGGCCGCCCACGAGCTGGTTCACCACCTCCTGGCGGCCCAGCACCGCAGCGCCCTGCAGGCTCTCGATCCGCGATCCTTCCAGCGGCGCGGTGACGACGATTTCGTCGCCCGTCGCGCGTTGGGCCTGGGCGACGGCCGGAAAGGCGGCCATCACCCCGACGAGTGCGATCCAGCGAGCGGTCATCCGAATTCCCCTCAGACGTTATAACATAACTTTACGGGCTTCCCGGAGGCGGCGCAAGATGAACTTAAGCGACGGGTCAGCGTTCGTCGGTTGCGAGGACGGCGGCGGCGGCTCACTTGGCGGACGCTAGGGCCCGGCCAGCCGGGAAGAGGGCGCTCCATGATCCAGGATATCTCACGGCGGACCGCACTGGCCGGCCTCATGGCGCTCAGCGCCTGCGGCGGCGGCGGCGCCGGTCGCAGCCTGCTCAACGTCTCCTACGATCCCACGCGGGAGCTGTTCGCGGAGGTGAACGCGGCGTTCGCCGCCGCCTGGGCGCGTGAGCACGGCGGGGAGCGCGTGGCGTTCAAGCAGTCGCACGGCGGATCGGGCCGGCAGGCGCGCTCCGTGATCGACGGGCTGAACGCCGACGTTGTGACGCTCGCGCTTGCCTACGACATCGACCAGATCGCCGAGCGCGGCCTGATCGCGAAGGACTGGCAGGGCCGCCTGCCGGACCGCAGCGCGCCCTACACGTCGACGATCGTCTTCCTCGTGCGCAAGGGCAATCCGAAGGGCATCCGCGACTGGGGCGACCTCGTGCGCGACGGCGTCCGGGTGATCACGCCCAATCCCAAGACGTCGGGCGGCGCGCGCTGGAACTATCTCGCCGCGTGGGCGTGGGCGCTGCGCCAGCCGGGCGGAACGCCGGAGACGGCGCGCGCCTATCTCACCCGCCTGTTCGCCGCCGTGCCCGTGCTGGACGCCGGCGCCCGGGGCGCGACGACCACGTTCGTCCAGCGCGGCATCGGCGATGTCCTGCTGTCGTGGGAGAATGAGGCGCACCTGGCCCGCGCGGAGGGCGCGGACGTGGACATCCTCTACCCGTCCGTCTCCATCCTGGCCGAGCCGCCAGTGGCGGTGGTGGACGCCAACGTGGCGCGCAACGGCACCGCCGACGTGGCGGAGGCCTACCTGCGGTACCTCTACACCGACGAGGGCCAGGCCATCGTGGCGCGCCACCACTATCGCCCGCGCAACGCCGCCGTGCTCGCCGCGCAGGGCGACAGGTTTCCCGCCATGGCCATGGCCACGGTGGATGAGGTCTTCGGCGGCTGGGCGGAGGCGCATCGCGTGCACTTCGCCGAGGGCGCGCTGTTCGACCAGGTCAGCGTTCGCCGCTAGCGCCGCGTCGCCCCGGCGGGATTTCTTTTTCCGCCCGCGCGATGCTATGCGGCGCGCTTCCCCACGGGAGCATGGATTGGCCGCCGAACGGACCCTGCGCGCGCGCATCTTCGAAGCCATCGAGCCGGACGAGGGCCGCACGCGCCTGACCTGGGTGTCGGGCGTCCTCGTGACGATGGTGCTGGTGAGCTTCATCACCCTGGCGCTCGAGACGGAGACCTCGCGGGCGGACTCCGGCCTGCCCGCGTGGGTGGGCGTGCTGGTGGGGCAGATCAACAACGTGATCGTCGTCGCATTCGCGGGCGAGTACCTCGTGCGCCTGTGGGCGGTGGGGGAGAACCCGAAGTATCGCGGCGTCGGCGGGCGGCTGAAGTACATGGTCACGCCGCTGGCGCTGGCGGACCTAGCGGCCTTCCTGCCGGAACTGATCCTGAGCGTGTACTTCCCCAACGCGTCGGGCGGCATCGTGGCGGCGTTGCGGGCGCTGCGGTTGTTCCGCCTGCTCAAGCTGGCGCGGTACGTGCCCGCGTTCGGCATCGTGGGCGCGGCGCTGCAACGGGCCGGCCCGCCGTTGCTGGCGGCGCTGGCGGTGGCGGCGGCGCAGGTCTACGTCGCGGCGCTCCTGCTGTATTTCGTCGAAGGCGTTGAGCCCATTCCGGGTCATCCCGAGCAGCAGGAGCGGTTCGGCAGTGTGATCCGCGCCATGTGGTGGGCGGTGGTGACGCTCACGACCGTGGGCTACGGCGACGTCTATCCCGTCACCCCGCTGGGGCGTTTCGCGGCGGCGCTGGTGGCGCTCGCCGGCATCGGCATCGTCGCCATGCCCACCGGGATTCTCGCGTCCGCGTTCGCGGAGGAGTTCCGCGAGCGGCATGAGAAAAAGGCGCGCGAAGCCGCCGGCGCCCGCGACGCGGACCCCGGCGGCGACGATCAACCTAAAGGGGGATGACGTTGCGCTCGCGGCTGATGGCGATGTAGCCGACGTTCACGCCCGCGCGCAGGCCCACTCCGGCGCGCATCGGGGCCAGGGTGATGTTGTCGGCGCGCGCGTAACTCACGCCCACGCCGCCAATAAAGTACGCCGAGCCGTTCACGCCCGGAAAGCGCTGGTAGAGCGTGTCCGCATCGTTGAGGCCATAGACCAGCGTCAGCACCTTGGAGGCGTTCGCGCCGCCATCGAAGCCGATTGATGGGCCTTGCCAGAACACCTTCCGACTCTGGCCGTTCTTCATGGACAGCGTGCCTTCGCCGTAGCGCACGCCCACGCCCGCGGCGGCGGAGACTTCCTCGCCGCGGATGTAGCCCACGGGCTCGCCGTTGTCGGCGAACGCCCGCGCCACGACTTCACCGGCGGCTTCCGCGCCGATGCCGAAGAATTCGGCCACCGTGTTGGTGATCTCCTGCTGTTCGTAGGTGACCTGCGGTTCCTTGGCGGCGGCGCCGGGCGCGGCGGCCGGCGTCTTTTCCGCGACGCTTGCGCGTTCGGACGGCGTGCCGCCCGTGAAGTTGGTGTTGAAGGTCCGGTCGACCCAGGTGCACCCGGTGACGAGCGTGAGCGATGCGCCGATCAGCGCGGCCTTGGAAATGAGGTTCATGAGGGCTTCTTTCTCTGTCCGCAGAGACAAGCGCCTCGGGCCGATCTTGTTCCCTAGAACGGATTGATCCGGCGCTTTCGCGAGTAGGCGAGGTAGCCCACGTTGGCGCCGCCCCGCAGGCCCACGCCCGCGCGCATGGGCGCCAGCGTGAGGTCTTCGGCCCGCTGGTAGTTCACGCCGATGCCGCCGATGAAATAGGCGCTGCCCTCCACGCCGGGAAAGCGGCGGTAGATCTGGCTGGAGTTGGTCATGCCGTAGACCAGCGTGAACACCTTGGAGGCGTTGCCGCCGAAGTCCCAGCCGAAGCTCGGCCCCTGCCAGAAGACGTCGGCGCGCTCGCCGCTCTTCAGGAACAGCAGGCCCTGGCCGTAGCGCAGGCCGAAGCCCCACGCGCCCGAGCCCTCCTCGCCCTGCACATAACCCACCGGGCGCCCGTTCTCCCGGAAGATGCGCTCCACGGCGGCCGCGACTGCGCCGGCAGTGCTGTCGAGCGCGTCGGAAGCGGCGGCGACGATCTCGTCCTGGGTGAAGGTGTCCTGCGCGGCGGCCACGCCGGGGAGGGCGGCGAGAAGGGCTGAGGCCGGCAGGCCGAGGGCGACGTCACGACGGGTGGGCATGGAGGCATCCGGGTTGAGGTGGAACCGCCTCATACTCCCCGATCGCGGCGAGAGCCATGCCCGGCCGCCGTGGCAGGGCGCGGGCGAGTCGTCGCCTCGCATGATCCCTCGGCGGACGACCCCTTGTGGGCGCCATTCCGTCGCCTTGGCGGGGCGGGGGGGGCAGTGCTACCTGCCGGTCATGTTCCAGAAAGATCGTATCCGCAACTTTTCCATCGTCGCGCACATCGACCATGGCAAGTCCACGCTGTCGGACCGCCTGATCCAGGTCACGGGCGGCCTCGCCGCGCGCGAGATGAAGGAGCAGGTGCTCGATTCGATGGATATCGAGCGGGAGCGCGGCATCACCATCAAGGCGCAGACCGTGCGGCTCGACTACCGCGCGAAGGACGGCCTCGACTATGTGCTGAACCTCATCGACACCCCCGGCCACGTGGACTTCGCCTACGAGGTGTCCCGTTCGCTCGCCGCCTGCGAGGGCGCGCTCTTGGTGGTGGACGCCTCCCAGGGCGTGGAGGCGCAGACGCTGGCCAACGTCTACCAGGCGCTCGACAACAACCTCGAGATCGTCCCCGTCCTCAACAAGATCGATCTCCCCGCCGCCGAGCCGGACCGGATCAAGGCCCAAATCGAGGACGTCATCGGCCTCGACGCGTCGGACGCGATCATGATCTCCGCCAAGACGGGCCTCGGCATCGAGGACGTGCTGGAAGCCATCGTCACGCGCTTGCCGCCGCCGAAGGAGGGCGACGCGGGCAAGCCGCTCAAGGCCATGCTCGTGGACGCCTGGTACGATGCGTACATGGGCGTCGTCGTGCTCGTGCGCGTCATCGACGGCGTGAT
>JANRIM010000038.1:0-36699 GCA_033764865.1 Hyphomonadaceae bacterium | reverse complement strand
TCCCCCACAACCTCCAGCGCCCACGCCGCGAACGCCCACAGCCACCCGCGCATCGCGAGCGCGATGCGGTGGAGGCGGCAAGGATCGGGGGCGGGCGGGGCGTCGGTCATGGGAGGAGCGTCGCACGGCCCCTTGCCCCTCGGGATTTACTCAGGAGCGCGGGCCTCCGGCCTGCATGGTTTGTGCTTGGCGCGTAAGGAAAAAGAGCGGGCCGGAGGCCTGCGGTCCGTGGGGAGAGAGCGCGGCGCTCTCCCCCTATTTCTTCAGGCTCTCCAGCGCGGCGCGCACCTGCGTGCGCTCCGGCGCGTCGGCGGGCAGCGTGCGCTCCAGCGTCTGCCAGCGTCGGCGCGCGCCGGCGGCGTCGCCCTGCGCCTGCGCAAACAGCCCCAGCGCCCACAGCGCCTCGGGATCGTTCGGCGCAAGCGCAAGCACGCGCTCGTGCGCGCGCGCCGAATCGGCCGCGCGCCCCTGCACGTCATACGCCCGCGCGAGGCGCCGCCAGCCGGCCAGGTCGTCGGGGTTGGTCTTCAGCCGTTCCGCGAGCTGGTTGACCATGGCGTCGATCATGGCGCCGCGCTCGGCGGGGCTCATGGCTTCCGCGGCCTTCACGGCGTCGGCGTCGGGCCCGCGCGGCGCAGGCGCGCCCGACGCATCGGCGATCTGCTGCTCCAGCGAGGCGCGCCACGGCGCATCGGGCGGGGTGTCGGCCAGCAGCGCGCGCCAGTCCGCCAGCGCGCCCGCGCGGTCGCCGCGCTGGGCCTTGGCGAGCGCGAGATAGTAGCGGCCCTGCGGCGCGCCGGGCTGCTCGCGCAGCATGCGCGCGAAGATCGCCTCGGCGTCCCTGTCCACCACGCCGCCGTTGGCGATGACGCGCATCTCCGCGTACTCCGCCATCAGCGCGCCGTCGCGGCCTTCGGTGAGGGTGATGGCGCGTTCGTAGGCGGCGATGGCGTCGGCGGGGCGATCGAGCCGGGCCAGACTGCGCGCCATCAGCGCCCAGCCGGTGGGATCGTCGGGGTTTTCCTTAAGCTTGGCGTCGAGCTGGCGGACGAGATCGTCCATCTGGCCGTGCATCGCATCGCCGCCCGCCACGACCGGCCCGCCCGGCGCGCGCGCGCGCAGCGGCTGGTCCGGGGCGGCGGGATCGCCGAGCGCGAGATAAAGCCCGCCCGCGGCCGCGGCGACGGCGGCGGCCACCAGCACGGCGGCGTTCTTCGGCGCGCGGGCGACCGCGGCGGCGGCCTCCGGCGCGGGCGCGCCCTTGGCGGCGGCGAGGATGCGGCGCTCGATCTCGGTGCGGGCGGCGGCGGCCTCCGGCGCGCCCAGCACGCCCCGCGCCACGTCGCGCTCCACCTCCTCCAGCTGGTCGCGGTAGACGGCGGTGTTGAAGGCGGCCGCGTCGGCGGGCGCCTCCACCGCGGCGAGCAACGGCCGCGCCAGCGCCCAGGCGACGGCGGCCGTGATGAGCAGGGCGAAGACGATCAGCAGCATGGGACCAGGGTTCTCTGCCGTGGGGCTTACCCCCACGGACGCACGCCCGGAAGGGCGCTGGCCACGCCCCATCGTCGCGGGCGCGCGCCACCCGCCCCGATCACACCGGCGTGTACACGGTGATCGGCTGGGGCACGCCCTTCAGCGTGATCTGCCCGAGGGCCTTGACCTCGCCCGGCGCCTTGGCGCGTTCGAGCGCGGCGTCGCTGAAGAGCACGGTGGTGTCGTATTCCTTGTTGGCCGCCTCCAGGCGCGCGGCGATCACCACCACCTGGCCGTAGGCGGTGTAGTTGAAGCGCTTCTCGCCGCCGAAGTTGCCCACGAGGCCCTCCCCCGAATGGATGCCCACCCGCGTGCGGCCGAACGGAATGCCGAAGCGTTCGCGCACCTCCTGGCGGTACTTTTCGGAGAACACCTGCATGTCGCGCGCGCAGGCGATGGCGCGGTCGGCGTGGTCGGGGTGCTGGATGGGCGCGCCGAACAGCACGATGACGCCGTCCCCGGTGAGCTTGTCCAGCATGGCCTCGTGCTTCCAGAGCACCTCGTAGAGGCCGTCGAAGTAGCCGTTGATGATGGTGGCGAAATCCGCCATCGGCGTGGTCGCCACGAGGGTGGAGCTGTCCTCCAGGTCGGTGACGAGGACAGTGATCTGGCGCAGCGCCGCACCGATCTGGACGGGCTCGCTGCCGTCCTCGATGCGCTTGATCACCTGCGGCGCGAGATACCGCTCGAGCGCGGTGGAATAGAGCTTCCGCTCGTCCTCCAGCTGCGTGGCGGCGAGCCGGCTCTGGACGAAGAACGCAAGCCCGAACGCCGTCACGGGCGCCAGGATCGAGATCATCACCCCCGCGTACGCGAGCGCGAGAAAGCCGCCCACGACGACGAGCGCGAGCGCGCCGGCCACCACCAGCGTCGCCGTCCACCAGCGGAACGAGGAGCGCCCCAGCGCCGCCCCGCCCAGCGCCGCGGCGAACACCGAGAGCGCCAGCCACGTCAGCGACGGCCGGATCACGACGTCCCCGTCCTTCATCTGCATCAGCGCATGGGCGTGGACCTCCACGCCCGGCGTGCCGTCGATGTGACCGGTGGAGAACCGCAGCGGGGTGGCGTGCATGTCCTCCAGGATGCCGGACTGGCCTTCGGGGAAGCGCGTCACGCGCCCGATCAGCACGGTCTTGCCCGCAAACAGCGCGGCCGGCAGATCCTTCACCAGCGCCGCCGGATAGGACGGGGCGAGCGCGCCGCGGTTCTCGCCGCTGGTCTCCAGCCCGCGACGGTAGCGCATCACGAATTCGCCGGAAGGCGGCCGGCCGCCTTCGGCCGCCATGATCTCCGCGGCGATGGAGGGCACGCCGTCGGGCAGCGGATCGTAGACGCGCACCACGTCGTCCTCGCGCGCCACCAGCGCGTTGGGGCTGGCGCGGCGCAGGTTGGGCGCCAGCGCATAGTCCGTCCCGGGTGTGAGCGCGGGATCGACGGCGGCGATGAGCGGCGTGGGCAAGGCTTGCGTCTTCGCCACGAAGGCTGCGTACTCCTCCGGCGTGCGCCAGGCGGAGAACAGGATGTCGAGCGCGATGGAGCGCGCGCCCTTGGCAGAGAGATCGGCCACGATGTCGGCAAGCCAGACCTTGTCCACCGGCGCGAAGCAGTGACACGCCGACTGCGCCTGCATCGCCTCCATGGAGGCGTCGTCCATCTTCACGATCACGATGTCGTCCCGCGGCGCGGGCGCGGTGGCGGACATGCGCAGATCGTAGGTGAGGTTCTCGATGAACCGGGCGGGGGTGGTGAAATCCCATGCCAGCGTGAGCGCCGTGGCCGCCAGCGCGATGCCGATGGTCACGAGCGGCGCGACCAGCGCCTTCAGGAACACCGCCAGGGCCGATTTCTCGCCGGGCGTCTTCGATCGTGCTTCGGCCATGGCGCCCCACCCCGCATCGGCGCACCGGGACCCCCCGCGCGCCCGCTCATCCTCAGTCGTCCGGCCCCGCGATCCGGCGCGCGAGCCTAGCACATGGACCGGACCGGGAAAGTTCGGAATGGCGTGCGCGTAACGGGCGTGCGCGGCGCGGCGTACTCCTCCCCGCGCAGCGCGGAGCGGCGGGGGCGATGGTGACGACGACGGCGGCGGCCTGGATCTGGATGGCGTTGGGCGGCTACGCGGCGGCGGGGCTGCTGGCGTGGGCGGCGCTGGTGGCGATCCCGGCCCGGCGGCTCGATCTGGCGCGCGCGCCCTGGCGGGTGCGCCTGCTGATCCTGCCAGGGACGCTGGCGCTGTGGCCCCTGCTCGTCGCGCGCGCCGCGGGCCTGCGCGCGCCGGAGGACCGGCCGTGAACCGCCGCCAGCGCGGCGTGCACGCGCGGCTGTGGCCCGTGCTTGCGGTGCTGATGGCGGTGGTGTTCGCGGCCGCCATGGCGGTGCGCTGATGGCGGGGGATTACCGGCTCGTCCACTGGACGCCCTTCAAGACGCTGACGGACCTCGCGCTCGGTATCGGCGTGGCGGCGTTCCTCGGGGCCTCCGTGGCCGGGGCGCTGGCGTCCGCCCCGCCGGGCCAGTCGCCGAGCGAGATCCAGGTCCTGATCCGGGCCTTCGGGGCCGGCGCGTTCGCGCTCCTGACGGTGATCCTCGCCATCGGGCCGCTGGCGCGGCTTTCGCCCCGCTTCCTGCCGCTGCTGTACAACCGCCGCCACTTCGGCGTGACGTGCTTCGCCCTCGCCGCCACGCACGCGGGCCTGACCCTGCTTTGGCACCAGGGCTTTTCCGACCTCAATCCCCTGATCGCGCTGCTGGTGAGCAACCCGCGCTATGACGCCATCCAGGGCTTTCCCTTCGAGACGCTGGGCCTTGCGGCGTTGGGCGTGCTGTTCGTGATGGCGGCCACCAGCCACGATTTCTGGAACGCGACGCTTGGCCCAGCAGCGTGGAAGACGCTGCACATGGGCGTCTACGGCGCGTACGCGCTGGCGGTGGGTCACGTGATGCTAGGCGCGGTGCAGGGCGACAAGGGGCCTGCGTATCCCGTCGTGGTGGGCGCAGGCGCCGCCCTGCTGGCGGCGCTGCACGTCTACGCCGGCGCCCGCGAGGCGCGCCGCGACCGCGCGACCGCGGCGCCGGACGGCGAGGGCTGGATCCGCGTCGGCCCCGGCGGCGACATCCCGGACGCGCGCGCCCACATCGTGACGCCGCCCGCGGGCGAGAAGATCGCCGTGTTCCGGGACGGCGCGACGATCTTCGCGCTGAGCAACGTGTGCCGCCACCAGGGCGGTCCGCTGGGCGAAGGCCGCATCGTCGACGGCTGCGTCACATGCCCGTGGCACGGCTTCCAGTACCAGCGCGACGGCCAGTCGCCCGCGCCGTTCAAGGAGCGCATCGCCACCTACCGCACGCGGATCATGGACGGCGTCGTCTACGTCCACGCCACGCCCCTGCCGCCGGGCACGGACACGCCGCCCTCCCTCCTGCCGGCGAGGCCCGCGCCATGAAGCGCGACGACGACCTCTTCATCGGGTGGGCGCCGCCCTTGGCCCGCACGCGGCGCGGATTTCTGGCCGGCGCGGCGGCCGCCACGGCGGCGGGCGCGGGCGTCGCCGCGGCGCTGGCGATGGCGCAGGGCCCCCCGGGCGACGGACGTTGGGCGCAGGGCGACGTGCGCGAGTGGACGGGCCTTCTGGAGCGCGCGCCTTATCCCGCGCTGCGCACCCGCGCGCTCGACGCCGCGGGCGGCGTGCGCACGGCCTTCCTCGCCGGGCAGGGAAAGGTCGCGGTGGCGCGGCGGCTGCCGGACGGCCTCAGCGGCGCGGTGACCGTGCGCGCCAGCCTGATCGCGCGCGGCAGGCACGCGATGCTGGCGGCGGTGGACGATGCGGACTGGATCCGGCCGGCGGCGGAGGACGCGGGCGCACTGGCGGCGCCGGCGGCGGCGGACCTCGGCGAAGCCACGCTCATCGGCGAAATCCTCGACGCCAAATGCTGGTTCGGCGCCATGCGCCCGGGCTACGGCAAGACGCACAAATCCTGCGCGGCGCTGTGCGCGCGGGGCGGGCTGCCGCTGGCGTTCTGCGCGCGCGCGGCGTGCCGCGACGGCGGGGATGCGCCGCTGTTCCTCGACCCGGGCGGCGCCGCGCACGACGGCGCGATCCTGCCATGGGTGGCCGATCCGGTGATGGCGCGCGGGCGCCTGGTGCAGGTGGGCGACGTGCTGCAGTTCCGCGTGGCGCGGAGCGCGATCCAGCGGCTGTGACGCCTACGCCTTCACGAACGGAAACTCGTACCGCACGGCGCTGGGGAACGCGGGCGCCACGCAGGTGTGGCTGGTGAGGACGCCCTTGTCCCAGACGTGGAGCGTGAAGCCCGGCGGCTCCTCCACCAGGATCTCGCGTCCGTCCGGCACCTTCAGGTCCACTTCCGTGAGATCGAGCGTGAGCTGGATGGAGGTCGCAGGCGACGCCGAGACGATCTGGCCCGCGAACGGCGCGTGGAAGGCGCGGTGGAGATGGCCGCACATCATGGTGCGAAGCTGGCGGCGGTTCTTCACGGCGCCCGCCAGCCGTCTTTGCCAATCGTACTTCTCGCGCTCATCCATCCAGTAGATGCCGCTGCGCACCGGCGGATGGTGCAGCGCAAGCATCGTGGGCTTGCCCGCCTGACGTCCGAGCGTGCGCCGCAGCCATGCGGCCCTTTTGGAGCAGAACGCGCCGTTCTCGAAGGCCACGCCATCGCGCTCATCGAGGGTGTCGATCATCACGAGGCGGATGTCGCCGAAATCCACCTCGTACTGGATGAAGCCATTCTTGTCGGTCTGGTACCGCACCAGCGCCTGCGACGGGGGAAACACCTCCTGGAACGGCCCGCGCAGGTCATGGTTGCCCATGCCCGCGTAGATCGCGATCTCCTGGAAATCCGCGAGCAGGGCCTTGAGCTCCTCGTACTCGCGCGCCTCGCCGCGATCGACCAGATCCCCCGACGCGATGATCGCCGTCGGGCGCGGCTTGAGCGCATAGATGGCGGTGAGCACGTCGCGCAGGCGCCGGTCGTTGCGCTCCTTGCTTTTGTAGGGGTCGTCGAGGGTGGTGATGTGCAGGTCGGTGATCTGCGCGAAGGTGATCATGGTCGGACCCTGCCCCACACGGCGCCGCATCATCCCGGGACCGCGCTCGCACGGCCGCGAGCGTCGAGGATGGTCCCGTTCCTAGCGCGTTGGCAAGTCGCGAGAAAGCGTCCAGCGACGGCGGGACGCCCTGCTTGGCTGAACGTGTTTACCCGTTTGTGGCGAAAGTTCCCTGCCGGCGCCGCAAATCCGACCGGGGCGCTGCGGCATACCTGCATTTGTCACTTGCGGAACGGCGTCACTTCTGCAGCGATTGCCTTTCAGGGTGACAAACTGTAGGGTTTTGTGCCCCTGAATCTCTCGGATTCGCACGGGGCGACGGGAGGACATTGTGCGCAAGTTTCTGTTCGGTGCGGCGATCAGCATGATGGTCTGCGGCGTGGCCTACGCTGAAGACTTCATCGTCGTGGGCTCCACCGACCCCCGCATCCCCAAGAGCACGGTCTACTCCGCCGGCCAGAAGATCGATCTGCCGCGCGGCGCGACGGTGACGTTGATCAACGGCGCGGGCACGCTCACCACGATCCAGGGCCGCCCGGGCGGCGTGGTCCTTCCGGCGTCGGCGCGCCCGGCGGACCGCACGGACCACTTCGCCGCCATCCGCGCCCTGCTGGAGCGCCCGCAGGCGCGGCGCACCTTCGGGGCCATGCGCGGCGGCCGCTACGGCGACGAGGCGTGCCCCAAGGTGTCCGACCTGACCACCATCGAGGCGATCCTCGCCGCCGATGAGAACGACTGCACGGCCGTGGCCCAGGAAGCGATGGCGAAGCTGGCCGGCGGCGCCGGCGAGCCCGTGGCCGCCAAGGACTAGACCGTACGCGCCCAAAGCGGACGACGAGGCCGCCGCCCCCATGGGACGGCGGCTTTTTCGTGCGCGCGACGCCGGGATGGAGCGGTCCGCGTCAGGCCGGGGGCGCTGCGCCCGCGCCCACCTTCAACGTCTTCGACCCATCCCCGATGAACACGAACGGCGCCCAGAAGATGGGGTTGGAGTACTCGGGATCGTCCATCAGGCGCCGCTGCGCGGCCTGGACGGCGTCGGCCCGCGCCGCGCCCCCGGCTGCGGTTTCGAAGAAGGCGTTCATGAAGCGGTTGGTGGCCTCGTTCTCTACCGCCCAATAGGTGGCCAGCACCGACCGCGCGCCCGCCACGAAGAAGCTGCCGGCGAAGTTGCCGATCACGCCCCCGCCCGACAGGCCGGTGAGTCGGGTCAGCCGGGCGGCCTCTTCGCTGGAGAGGCCGGCGCCTTCCTTGATCCGGCGCATGCCCACCGTTTCGCACGCCGCCAGCACCACGAGGTCGGCGTTGAGGGACAGCCGCTGGATCTCGCTGGTGTCCAGCATGCCGTCGCCCAGCGCGTCGTCCCCGGCCGGGGGCGACGCCGCCGCCTGGTCGGGCGCGGGGGTGGTGGTCACCAGCAGCGCCTCCTGGACGCACTTGTTCGCGCCCGGATGCTGCCCGTGTGAGCCGAAGTAGAGCACGCGGTAATCGTCCAGATCGGCCGGCTGGCCCGTCGCTTCGGAGAAGCGCGCGAAGTTGCGGATGTTCTGGTCCGTGAAATCCTGCCCGGAGACGATGCGGTAGCCGGTCCCCGCGCCGCCCGCCATCAGGCGGCTGGCCGACAACGCGGACTCGTAGGAGCCCTCCAGGCCCGGATAGGCGTAGATTTCCTCCAGTTCCGCCGCGCAGTCCGGCCGGCGGTAGCGCGGCCGGTTCTGCTGCATCAGCTGGGTGACCTCGGTGGCCAGTTGCGGCCGCGCGGCCTCGTTGGGCAGCGGCGGGGAGGCGAACGCGAGGATCGGGTTGGGCGCCGAGGAGCCCGCCGTATCCTCCCGCTGCGCCTTGAAGGACACCGCGCTCGCCACCATCGAGATGGAGCGGTCGCGCCCCAGCCACGGCACGCCCGTGAAGTCGCGCCCGTAGCTCGCCTGCACGCGCGCGGACACGCCCGCCATTTCCTCCGCCGTCATGGCCCGCGCCACCAGCAGCGAGAACGGGATGTTGGCGGCGGCGCCGGTGGCGTCGAGGATGAGCCGGCGCGACTCGGTGGTCATGTCGTCGATGGGGCCGAAGAGGTCGCCGTAGGCCGCCGCCGCCTCGTCCAGCACGTCGAGCATGCGCTCGGGCCGGTCGCGGCGCAGGCCGTAGAGCACGCCCTCCTGGATCGTCTGCAGCCGCGTCAGCAGGCCCGGCGTGTCGGCGATGCGGAAGGCGCGCGCGCGGGTGCTGGAAATGGCGACGCCGAAGCCCGCCTCGTCGGTGAGCAGGAAGCGCACGTACAGCTCGCCCGGCGCAAGCACCGCCTGCAGGGCGGCGAGATCGGCGTTGGCGGCGTCGGCGAGCGCGGCCTGCGCCGGCAGGAAGCCCGCCGCCTTGGCCCGCCCCGCCGCGGATTCGCGCGAGAGGTTCTCCGGCACGCCGCGGGAGTAGATGGCCTGGAGGCGCGCGGTGGTGGCCGCGATCTGCTGGCGGGCGATGCGCACGTCCTGGTCGCCGGCGCTGCGGCCTTCGTTCTGGAGCCCGGCGAGCCGTTCCTTCAGCTTCGCCAGATCGATCTCCGCGAGGATCGCCTCGCGGATTTCCGGCTGCTGCTCGGCGCGCTGGGACATCAGGTTCGCGCTCTGGCTCACCACCCGTGCGGTGTCGCCCTCCATGGCGGCGGCGGCGACGCGGAAGAACTCCGCCGTGACCGCGCGATCGTCCGTCGACGGCTGGCCCGCCAGCAGGAGATCGAGCATCGGCAGCACTTCGGCGGTGTCGATGGGCGCAAGGTCGGCCCCCGCCGCGCGGACGCAGAACGCCGCGCGCTCCTGCGTGAGCGCGGCGTTGCGGTTGCCTTCCTTCACATAGATGGACGCGAGCACGCGGCGCAGTTCGGCCTCCAGCGGGCCGCCGTTGCCGTATGCGGTGTAGATGGCCAGCGCCTGCTCGGCGATGCGCTTGGCGCCGCCCTCGTCGCCCGCGTCCATCCGCAGCACCGCCGCCCGCGACGCGACCTTGGCGCGCAGCCACGGCGCGTACTGCACGCCGAACACGCTGGCGGCCTCGGTGGCCTTGCGGATCTCCTCGTCCGCCAGCGCGCTTTCGCGGCGGCGGGTGGCGTCGTCGGCGGCGTCCCCGGCGAGCTGCTGGCGGATGATGCTGCGCAGATAGTGCGCATGGGTTTTCAGGATCGCGGTCTTTTCCACCGCCGTCATGGCGCGCTGGCCGAGGATCGACCCGAACGCGCGCGAACTGCGCGCGTCGCTGTTGCTGCGCGACATGCGCAGCGCGCCGACGCTGGTGATCTGCACATCGCCGTTGTCGAGCCGGATGGCGTCGACGGTGTCGGCGAGACCGAGCGAGTTGAGCCGCTTGTCGAGGGCGTCCAGCCGCTCGATCGCGCCCGCGTAGTCGCCCTGCTGGGCCGCCACCAGCCCCGAGAAGAACGTGAGCTGCGCCTCGCTGAAGGGATCGGCGCGCAGGCCTGCATAGGCCGCCCACTCCGCATCGTTGCCCCCGGTCGGCGCGGGCTCAAACAGGCGCTTGAGCGCGGCGATGCGCTGCTCGGCCTCCACGGAGCGATCCTGGTTGGACAGGTTCACGGCGTTGAACAGCGCGCTCTCGAAGCGCTGCTCCGGCGTCACCAGCGCATCGTCGGAGACGGTGGCGAGATCCTGGTAGGCGTCGGCCGCCTCGCGGAACACCAGCCGGCGGTTCTGCGCGTACGCGTACTCGGCGGCCGACTTCACGTCGCCGGGGGTCAGCAGCTGCGGCGGCCGCAGGGGCGCTGCGCGGCCCTCGTCGCCGCACGCGTTCTCGATGGATTGCGCCGACGCCATGCCGCCGTGGGTCAGCGCGCCTATCGCCAGGGTCACGCCCGCCAGCCATTTCCACTTCGACGCCATCGTTCTTCTCCCGCGCCCGCCGGGGACGCTCAAAACCCTGCGGCCACCCCCGCCACGTTCAGCGACCCCGGATGATCAGGGAATCGTTGCCGAGGTTGGTGACCGCATCGTCCTCGATCTCGTCCAGTTCGTCCGGCTGCAGGCTTGCGAGGTCCGGCACGATCTGTTCGGGGCGCACGCCCATGTCGAGGTTGACGGTGACCACGCAGCTCGACGCCTGGCCGAACTCGCACCCGTTGATGCGATAGACGGAGTTGGGCGTGAGCCCGTCCTGCAGGATGGGCAGCGCCGCCCCGCCCGCGAGCGCCGCGTCGCGCGCGTCGGCGCGGGTCCAGCCGCCGGAGAACGGCGCCACGACCGTGTTGAAGCGGTCCACCAACCCGAACACCGAGACCTGCGTGGGGCTCGCGCCGGCGAGGCCGCGCACCTGCAGCTGGCCCAGCAGGAGGCCGCGGCCGTCCTCGCCGGTGAAGCCCGTGTTGCGCAGCAGGATGCGGCCCGCGCTCGACAGGTCGAGGTCGTTGGCGGCGATGAACACCTTGCCGGAGTCCGCCGTCTGCAACGGCGTGAGGTTCGACAGGTCGTAATCGAGCGCCAGCGTGCTGAAGAACGTCTCCAGAGACAGCGCGCCCTCCGCGGCGGGCCCGATGGCGATCATCCGCGACGCGGCGATCTGGACCGTGCCGAAGGATGCGATGGCCGGATCGTTGGCGGCGCTGCCCGTCTGGTTCGTCACGCCGACGGAGCCCGTGACCGCGACCGTATCGGCGATCCAGTCCGTGGCGGTGGTTCCGTTGAAGCGGCCGACCGCGAGGTTCACGGCCCCCGCGCCCGTGCGGCGCACAGCGCCCACGATCTCCGCCCGCGCGCCCGTACCCGGCAGCAGCACGAGCGACGGGATCGCCCCGCTGCCGACGGTGAGATCGCCCAGGGTGATGTTGGCGCCGGCGCCGGCGTTGGGGCCGGTCTGGAAGGTGACAACCGGCGCGGCCATCCGGTTGATGGTGGCGGCGTCCACCACCATTGCGCCCGACAGGTCGTTGCGCGGCGTCTGCGCGCCCGTGATGTCGCCGAGCGCGAGCGCGCGGCCGGCGGCGGGGTTCGCGGCGCTGCGGCTCTGGACCACGACGCCCGTAGCCGAGGTGACCGTGCCCGGCAGCGACAGCGCGGGAGTGATGATCGTGTAGACGCCCGATGCGCCGAGCGGGCCGGCGAGCGAGGTCGACGTCGTGGCGTCGAGCGTGGTGGCGCCGGTGGCGCTCAGCGCCGAGGCGCCCGCGTTGGCGAGGCTCACCACGCCGCCGCGCACCTGACCCACGGCCACGCCCGCGCCGCCGGAGACCGCGACCGAAGAGCGGGCGGCGTCGGTTCCTGCGAACAGGTTTGCGCCCGACGCCTGCACGGCCCCGCCCGACGCCACGGTGAGCGCTTCCCCGCCCGCGCCGTCGGCGTTGGCCAGCAGCGTGACGTTGGACTGCACCGTCACGCCGCTGGCGCCGGTGATCGAGAGCGCGCCGTTGGCGGATACGTTCTGCGTGACGAGCGCGCTGGCCCCGCTGACGAGGCCGTCGCGGCCGATGACGGCGCTGCCGGTGTTGAACGTCACCGGCCCCCCGCTCGACGTGACGGTGAGGTCGCGCGCCACTGCGCCGCCGCGGAACGTGGCGCCCGCTGAACCGGCCAGGGTGATGTCGCGTTCCGCCGACAACGCGCCGACGTCGACGCCGCCGCCCGTGGCGCTGATCTCCACCGTGCCGCCGGTGGCGGTGAGCGAGAAGTCCCGCGCCGTGACGGAGCCGATCTGGCCGATGGAGAGGCCCGTGACGGTCACGTCGCCGCGGTTGCCCGCCGCCGTGCCGCTGACCAGCGCGCCGGCGCCTGTGACGGCGCCGCCGGTGGAGACCACCGTGACGTCCTCCTGCTGGGCCCCGCCGTCGGCGTTGGACTGCACGAGCGTGTTGATGGCGACGCCGCCGGCGCCGGCGATGTCGAACCCGCCCGTGGCTGCGAACGGACCGTTCAGCAGCACCGCGCCGCTGGCGTCGACGAGGCTCGATCCGGCGGCGACGAGGGGCGCTGCGGCGGTGTTCGTCAGCGTCACGTTCGCGCCGCGCACCGTGCCTATGGCCAGGCCATTGTCCGCGCTGAGCGTGACGTTGGTGCGTGCGCCGGCCGTGCCGCCGAAGAGGTTGGCGCCCGACGCCTGGAGGAAGCCGTCCGCGGACAGCATCAGCACGCCCCCGCCAAGCCCGTCGACGTTGGACTGCACCGTGACGCCCGGCGCCACGGTGAGGTTGTTGACGGTGTTGATGATCAGGTCGTTGGCGGCGGAGAGATCGGCGCCGAGATTGACGGCCTGGGTGTTGATGACGATGTCGCCGCCGGCGGAGGACTCCGCGCCGACGAAGCTGGCGGACGTGCCGGAGATGTCGATCGTGTTGCCGGCGATGACGCCGCCGAGGGTGGCCGCGCCGAGCGTGGCCTGGACCATGTCGCCGGTGACGTTGTTCAGGATCACCACGGCGCCGGCGGCGCTCAACAGGCCGGTGGCCGTGGAGTCCGAGATGGACGCCGTGACGCCGCGCGCGGTGATCGAGGCGGCGGTGGAGTTGGTGACGTCCGCCGAATTGGCGGCCGTGCCGGGCGTGGGGCCCTCGGCGACGATGTGGCCGGTGACGGTGGCGCGGTCCACGCTGGAGGCGCCGGCGCTGCGCGCCGTCAGGTCCCCGCCCACGACGCTGGGGCCACCGACGCTGGCGGCGCTGACGCCGGTGACGACAAGATTGCCCGCCACCTCCGCGACGCCCACGCCGGCTGCGCCGCCGAGGGCGGTGACGCCCGCGTCGCCGCCCGCTTCCAGCATGGCGACCGCCGCGTCCCCCGCGCCGGAGACCGTGACGCCCGCGCCGCGCACGAGGCCGAGATCGACGTCCCCGCCGCCGGCCTCGATGGTGACCGCGGTGAGCGCGCCGGGCGCGGCCCCGGCTTGGAAGGTCGCTCCGCCGCCGAGGATCGCCCCGCCGCCGGAGAGGATTGAGAGATCGCCGCCGCCGACGTCGTCGGCGTTGGAGCGCACGGTGATGGTGGGCGCGACGGTGACGCCGCCGTCGGCGGCGATGGCGACGTAGTCCCCCGCCGACAGGTCGGCTTCGATGGCGGTGACGCCGGTGGTGAGGATGTCCACGGCGCCGTCGGCGCCGGACGCGGCGCCCGTCACGGTGACCGTATCGGCGGAGACCAGCAGGTCCGTGCCGGCGGTGACGCCGTCGAGCGTGGCGTCCAGCGCGCCGACGTCGATCAGCGATCCGCTGGAGACGCTCGTCAGGCTGGCGTCGTCGGCGCGCACCAGGATCGGGCCTCCCACGTCGGAGTTGGACACGACTGCCATCGGCGCGTTGGCGATGACCGGGAACATCGAGGGATCGCCGCCGACGATCAAACCGCCGGTCACGGTCGCCCTGTCGACGCTGGCGACGCCGGCGACGGCGTACACCTCAAGGTCGCCGCCGATGAAGCTCGGGCCGCCGAGGCTGGCGGACGTGGCTCCGAAAATCACCGCGTCCGAGTCCACGTCGGCGACGCCAACGCTTGCAGCGCCCGTGTTGGCGATGACGAGGCCGATGTTGTCGCTGGACAGCGATCCGATGGTGGCGTCCGTGAAGGCATTGGCCCCGGCGCCCAGGCCGCCCGAGAGCGCGCCGATGTCGATGGCGCCGGTATCGGCGGTGACGAGCGCCGCGCCGTCCGAACGCAAGGTCGCGCCATCAGCGTCCACGTTGCGTCCCGCCTCCACCTGCAGGCCCGCGATCCCCGACACCGTCCGGCCCGGGGAGACCAGGACGTCCTGCGCGGCCGTGAGGGTCACGAGCGAGTTTCCCGCAAGCGAAGACGTGATCACCACGTCGCGTCCCGCATCGAGGCTCACGACGCCGCCGACGGAAGCGTCCGCCGTGGTGACCGAGGCGTCTCCGCCGCTCGACTCCACGGTGAGATTGCCGGTGATCGAGCCGCCGCTGAACGTCGCGCCCGTCGCGCCGCGCACCGTGAGGTTGCGCTCCACGGTAAGGGCGCCGACGTTGGTTCCGCCCGCCGCGCCGACGGACGCGGACCCTGCGGTGGACTCCAGCGTCACGTCCCGCGCCGCGACTGTGTCGATGACGACCAGCTGCGCGCCCGTGACCGTCACGTCGCCGCGATTGAGGCCTGTCCCGCCCGTGACGAGGGACGCATTCGGCCCGTTCACCGAGCCGGCGGCCGACGTCACCGTGATGCCTTCGGCGCCCGCGTCCTCATCGTCGTTCGAGCGCACGGCGCCAGTGATGGTGACGCCGTTGAGACCGTCCAGCGAGACGGCGCCGTTGGCGGTGACGGCGTCCACGGAGACGGTGTCCCCGGTGACCGTGACGTCGGCGCCCGACGTGATCGTCGCCACGTCCACGGCGCCGACGAGCGCCTCCAGCGTGACCGAAGAGCCATTGCCCGTGGTGAAGACGCCCGCGGCGCCGGCGTCGATGCCGCCCGCGTTGGCGGTGACCGTGAGGTCGCGACCGCCGACGCCGTTGACGTCGGCGTTGATGGCGTAGGCGGAGACGAGCACGCCCTGATCCATCGCGGCGCCGCCGCTGGCGGTGACGGCGATGGCCCCGACCGCCGAGAGAGCGCCGGTCATGAACGACGCGGCGCCGTCGTTGGCCGTGATCGTCGCGCCGCCCGTGTCGATGCTGGTGACGCCCGTGAGGCTCGTGGCCGCGCCCGTCACCTCCAGCGCGCCGGCGGTGGTGGGGCCGTTGGCGGTGGTGATGGCGGCGACGCCCGTGCCGCCGAGGACCGAGAGCAGGCCCGTAACCGTACCGCCGCTGAAGGTGGCGCCCGATCCGCCGGAGACCGTGAAGTCACCCTCGATGGTGGCGTTGGAGGAGCCGGCGCGCGCCGTTCCGTTGGTGGCGGTGACGGTGCTGGCGGCGCCCGCGTCGACGAGATCGACATCGACGTTGCCCAGCGCCTCGATCGTGACGGCGGAGCCCGCGCCGGCTGCGAACGCCGCTGCGCCAGCGTCGACGTCGCCCGTGAGGGCGCGCACGCGCAGGAACTCGCCCGCGCCGGCGGTGTCGTCGCTGTCGGCGGTGATGGCCGATGTGTTGGTGACCCGCACGCCCGCCTGACCGGTGATGTCGACCGTGCCGGTGGCGGTGACGGGCGCCGAGATCGTGACGCCCAGACTGGCGCTGCGCAGATCGACGGCGCCGTTGTCGGCGGTGAGCGCGCCGGAGATCGAGACGCTTCCCGCATCCACATCGACGGAGCCGGCGGTCGTGGCGCCGCTGACCTCGGCGGAGCCCGCCGACGTGAGGCCGCCCTGAACGCTGAGCGCGCCCGCGACGTCGCCGCCGCCGAACGCCGCGTTGGTGCCGGTCACCGTGAGGTCGCCGCTGCTGACCACGCCCGACGAGACGCGCGCGAGCGCGGACGACGTCACCGTCGAGGTTGCGCCGGCCTCCAGCGACCCGATGTCGACGCTCGCGCCCTGGATCGTCGCTGCGCCGCCGGCCTCCGCCACGCCCAGCGTGACCGCGCCGCCGCCCAGAATGTCGAGCGCGCCGTTGGTGGCGATAGCGCTTGCGCCGGCGATGGCGCCGTCGCCGTCGATGTCGACGGCCTGGCCCGCCGTCACGCTGTTGAAGAAGACGCCGCCGGAGCCGCCATCGAGGATGACGTTCGAGCCCGCGCCCGAGACGAAATCCGCGCCGCCGCCGAGGATGCCGCCGGAACCCGTGTCGATGTCGAGGGCCTCTGCGCCCACATCGTCGCTGTTGGCGCGGATGGTGCGCGCACCCGGTGTGGTGAAGAAGGAAACGCCGGTGGCGGCGTCGATCGTGACGGCCCCGGTGGCTGTGATGTCGCTGCCCGTGAACTGGCCGTTCAAGGCGCTGACGGTGACGTTGCCGCCGCCGGCGACGATGTCCGCCGACTGCACGCCGCCCAGAACCGCGGTGAGGGACACGCCGCCGACGTCCGCGGTCAGCGTGCCGGTCTGGTTGAGTGCGGCGTTGGATGGGCCCGTCGTCGCGCGCAGCGTGATGCCGCCGGCGCCGGTGGCGATGGTGTTGGCGCTGACGAGCACCGTTGCGCCTTCGACATCGACGGACCCTGCGCTGACCGCATTGCCGCCCAGCGTGGCGACGCCGCCGCCCGCCGTGACGTCGAGCGCGTCCGACACCGTGCCCCCGCCCAGCGTGGCGTCGATCTGGCCGATGACCCGGAGATCGCTGCCCGCGCCCGTCACGGTGGCCGCGCCGACCGAGGCCGACGTGCTCGTCCCGCGCACTTCGCTCAAGCCGCCGCCGGCGGCGAACAGCGTGGCGACGTCCGCCCGCGTGCCGCGGATCGTCGCGATGGCCCCGGCGGAGGCGACGTCCACTTCCACGCGCCCGGCCGATGAGATGACGTCCAGCGCGCCCTGCGCCGTCACGTCGTCGCCGAGGATCGCCCCTGCGCCCGTGATCGACACCACGGCGCCCGTGACGTCGTCGAACGTCACGTCGCCGGTTGCGCCGCCGTTCAGCGTGGCGTTGGACGCCGTGCCGGCGTTGAAGACGACGCCGGCCGCGTCGATGCCGCCCGCATCGGTGATGACATTGAGGACGCCGTCGCCGGCGACGCCGTTGTCCGACGTGACGGTGCGCGCGCCGGAGATCGTGACGCCGGTTCCGGCGCGGATCCCGACGCCCTGGGCCGCTGCGACGTTCCCGTCGAGCGAGATGGCGCTCTGAAGGGCCTGGACGCTCACTGCCCCGTTCGTGGCCGTGATGTCCGCGTCCGCCGCGCCGATCACGCCACCGGCGAGGCCGACGCCGGCCCCTGTGAGCGTCACGTTGCCGGTGTTCGCCGTCAGGTCGTCGTCGACCAGGACCTGGCCGCCCGAGGCGTCCGCCTGGATTGCGCCGGCGCTCACTGCGCCGTCCGCGCCCAGCACGACGTCGCCCCCGCCGGACGTGGCGTTCAGCACGCCGCCCACCGATCCCGAGCGCAGCGAAGCATCCCCGAGGGTTGCGCTGAGGGTAAGCGCGCCGCCTGCGCCGACGTCCGCAGCGCCGACCGTGGCGGACCGGCCCCTGACGGTGCTCTGGCCCGCGCCGGCGTCGAGGCTCGTGACGGTGACGTTCGTGAGCCCCTCGATGAAGGCGTTCGCGCCGGAGACCGCCGAACCGACCGTGACGTCCCCGCCGCTTGAATCGATGGTGAGCAGGCCGGCGCCGGATTGCGCCTGGACGATGTCGATGGCGCCGTCAGCGGTCGCTGACACGGCTGCGCCGCCGCGCACGGTCCCCGCGTCGATCCTCCCGCCCGTGGCCGAAATCACGACGCCGGATGCGCCGTTGGCGACCCCGCCCGCGCGCAGCGTCACGCCCGTCGCGGCGATGTCGCCGTTGTTGGCGGTGATTGTCAGGGTCTCCGCGCCGAGGCCGCCCGTATCGGCGTTGACGTCCGCGGTGATGGTGACGCCGCCGGACGCGGAGAGGTTCACGCTGCCCGTGCTGTTGAGCGCGGCGTTGACGGTGACGGGGCCACCCACCGACGTGAGGCCGATGAACTGCCCCGAGGTCGCCTGACCCGACGCGGTCACGGCCGTTCCCAACGCGGTGATCACGCCCGCCGCGCTGACGCCGTCCAGCGTCACGGCGCCGGTGATCGTGCTCGACGTGCCGTTCAGGCCGGAGACCTGGGCGAAGTCCACGTCGGCGTTGCGCACCGTCGCGCCGCCGCCTGCGTCGATCTCGAGCGCCCCCGCCGTGCTGCGCTGGCCGAGCGTCGCGCCGGCGCCCACCGTGGCCGATCCGGCGCGCGCATCCACCGTGAGGCCTGCGCCGTTGGACAGCGTGGCCCTGGTGATGGTGACATTGCCGCTCCCCAGCGCAGACACTGCGCTGAGCGAACCGGCGGCGAGCGTCGCGACGCTGACGCCGTCTGCGCCGTCCGTGCTCAGGGTGACCGCTGAGGCGCCCACGCCCGTGCCCGCGGCGAGAACGCCCGCATCGATGGCGCCGCCGTCGGCGCCCGTGAGGTCGATCGTGAGATTGTCGCCGCCCGTGTCGTTGCTGTCGGACCGCAGCGTGACGCCCGTGGACGTGACGCCCTGCGTGGCGTTCACGGTGACGGCGCCGGTGGCCGAGAGGTTGGCGGTGAAGGTCGCCGCGCCGTTGTCGGCGGTGATGAGCGCGCCGCCGTTGGTGACGGTGACCGCGGCGGCCACGGACGTGGAGTCCCCGCTCAGGGCGAGGGACCCCGCCTGCGTGACGCCGTTGGTCCCCACGATCTGCGCAACGCCGTTGCTGGCGGACACCGACAGCGCCCCGCCCACCGTGCCGCCGGTGAACGTGGCTTCCGTGACGCCGGTCACGGTGAAGTCCCCCGTGATGGTGCTGTTGGTGGAGCCCGCGCGGGCCGCGCCGCCCGTGGCGGTGACGAAGTTGGCGCCCGCGCCGGCGTCGATGGCGTCGACGGCGACGCTGGAGCCCGTGACGGTGACGAGGCCCGGCGTGGCGAGGAGGCCGCCCGTGACGGCGCCGGTGGCGTCGATGTCGATGGGGCCCGCGGCGCTGACGTCGCCCGCCGCGAAGGCGCCGGTGACATCCACGTCCACGCCGCCCGCGAGCGCGGTCAGCGAGGTTCCGCCCACAAGCGTGTTCGCGCCCGTGACGCGCACGGCGCCGGCCGCGGCGCTGCCGGTGGCGGTGACGGACGTGACGCCCGCCACATTGACGCCGTTGATCACCGCCTGGCCGGTGTCGGAGGTGACCGAGAGGTCGCCCGCAAGCTGGGCGCCGCCATTGACGCCGGAGCCGGACACGCTGGTCAGGTCGCCGCCGCGCAGCGTGATGTCATCCCCTGCGAACAGCGAGTTGCCGGACATGTTGAGCCCGCCGGTCCGCGCACGGATCGAGATGTCCTGACCGGCGGTGATGATCTGGCCGTTGGCCGTGAACGTGTCGCCTTCGATGGTGACGTCGCCGCCCCTCAGGTTGGTGGCGCTGCCGGTCACCCAGACTCCGCCGCCGACGGCGGTGACGGAGAGCGACTCGCCGCCCTGGGCGTCCTGGTCGGCGACGACGGGGCCGATCAAGAGGTCGCCCGCGGTCGTCTCCAGCGTCACCGCGCCATCGACCCCCAGGGCCTCCACGGTGAGGGAAGCGCCCGTGACGCTGTAGGCGCCGGTGGCGCCATGGGCGTCGGAGATGAGGACCGCGCCCGTGCCGGTGATCGTGGTGTCGCCGGTCGCCTTCAGTTCGCCGCCCACGATGCTGTTGCTGTCGAGGGTGATGTTGCGGCCCGTCACCACGCCGAACGCAGCGCCGTCGCCGCCCGATGTGCGCGCGGCGTCGACGTCGGCCCGCGCGCCGTCGACGCCGGCGAGGATGGTGGAGCCGGAGGCCTGCAGCGTGCCGTTGTTAGCGCGCAGGAAGACGCCGTCCGTCACGGGCTGATCGCCGTTGCTGTCGGACTGGATGGTGACGCCCGGATTGATCGTCAGCGATCCCGCACCTGCGGCGCCGCCGCCGCTGGCGATGGACACGGCCCCCGACGCTGTGAGGTTGGCGCCGACCGAGACCGCGCCATTGTCGCTGGTGATGCCGATCGCCCCGGCGTCCGCCGTGACGCCTGCGCCGCCGATGACCACGCTGTCGCCCGTGACGGAGACCGACCCCGCCTGCGTGGCGACGCCGTTGATGGTGGCCTGACCGCTGTTGGAGGTTACGACAAGAGCATCGCTCACATCGCCGCCGGAGAAGGTGGCGCTGGTCGCGCCGGAGACCGTGAGGCCGCCTACGATGTCGGAGGCGCCACCACCGGCCTGCGCCTGGGCGCTGTTCGACGTGATGACGGCGGCCCCGGCTGCCGTCGTCAGCGCGCCTACGATCGTGTCGCCGTCGCCGGTCGCATTGATCGTTGTACCAGCTGCTAGATTTCCAGCGGTGAGTGTCGCCCCGGTGTCGATTGCCGAAAGCGCAATGCTCCCTGCGTCCGCGCCCACCGTGCCGACAGTGAGATCGCCGCCGTTCGCGGTGACGGAGACGCCGCCGACAGAGCTGATGTTTCCGAGCGTGACGCCGCCAGACGCCGTTGCGGAAATCCCCGGCGTGACCCCTGTGCCCGTGGTGACTAGTGACCCGCTTCCGATGATGTCGCCCGCGGTCGCCGACAGAATAAGCCCGCCGCCAGCAGTGCTGCCACCGGTCAGCGTCGCGCCGGTGGTGTCGATGCTTCCGCCAGTTATTCTGAAGTTGCGGATCGCGGTGATCGCCCCGCTGACATCGACTGCGCCGCTTGCCGTGATAATGGTGTCAATGCCCGACAGCGTGGCTGCGCCTGTGTTCGAGAGTGTGACCGTTTCACCGTCAATGGTTCCGAGCCCGAGCCCGCCTGCGCCGGAGATCGTGACGGCCCCTGCGTCGGCGACAGACCCCGCCGTGACGCTGTTGGCGCCGACGGCGCCGCCCGTGCCGGTGATTGTGATGGCGCCGTCATTAACGCCGCCGTTGGAGAGGCTTAGGACGGAGACCGCGACAGTCGCCGATCCCGTCGCCGTTCCATTGATGGTTATGTCGCCTGTGCTGGTGAGATTGTCCTGGATGCGCACCGCGGCCACGCCGGAGGCGGACGATGCGCCCGAGAGCGTGCGATCGCCAGTGAGACGAATTGGATTGATCGTGACGCCGGTCGTTGACAGATCAAGCGCGCCCGCCGCGGTAACGTCCGCTGAGATGTTGACGAACGCTTGGCCTGAGAGCGTCAGTCCACCCGCAGTCGTGAGCTCACCGAGGACATCAACGGAGCGGTTGGAGATGACCCTCGCCCGAGTGCTCGCACTTGATGCGTCAAGGTCGGCGCCCACACCCAGCGTAATCGAGCCGCCATTGGCCAGAGCGCCAGTGTTGGCGTTGACGACGCCATTCGACAGAACTGTATTCGCTGCGCGGCCCGATTTTAGGACGATGTCGTTCCCGTCAACCGCCGCTTCTGTCGCGATCAGCGACCCCTCAAGGCGGATCAACGAGGCGGCTGAGCCCGAAGTGCTGACAACCGACGCCGCAAGCACGACCCTTTCGCCAGTTATGCTCCCGCCAGACACATGCACGGCGTCCGCGGCATCGACGCCTGCATTGATGACGAGGCCATTCAGGAGAAGCGCTGTGTTCCCGTCGAGGTCGATGCCCAACGAAACATCGGTCCCGCCGATCAGGACAGCCTGACCTGCGGCGGACACTGCGCCGGCGCTGGCGACGCTGGGACCGGCCAGTATGATCGGGCCAGCCGTACTGGTCAGCGACGCGCCCGACAGGACCGAGGTGACAGCGCCGCTATCGCCGCCCGACAATCGCACTGGAGACGCTGAGTTGGTTGCGAACGTGCTGCCGTCGCCGAACAGGGCGGCGATAGCGTTCGGATCGGTCTCACCGTTAATGGTGGTCAGCGAGGAGGCCAGCAGGCCGCCCGTGTCGATGTTCGCGCCCGAGCCGAACACCACGCCCGCATTGTTGAGAATCCAGACGTGGCCGTCAGCGGTGATCGAGCCATTGATCATCGACGGCGTCACGGCCCCGGTGACCCGGTTCACAAGGATCGCCTGGGCGGCGTTCGAGACGTTTCCGGCGTAGTCGACCGTGAACCCGGCGGCGCCGACGTCGAACGACTGCCACTGGATGAAGGCGCGCTGTTCGTTCTGAGTGACCGAGGTGTTTGCGCCTGTCGCAGGCGCGCCAACGCCCGCCGTCGCGCCGCCTTGATAGTTTGGATCGGCGTGCGCGGCGCCGACGCCGATGCCGGCGGTGAGCGCAAACAGGCTGGGCCAGACCTTCAGCAGGCTGCGGGTGGCGGTGCGGCTGGTCGGGGTGATCGTCATGGTCCGTGCCCTCTGCCTTCATTCCCGCGCGCCGTCCCCGCGCGGGCCTCCCACATCGTGTCTAGAACTGGATCGTCAGGTTCATCAGGAACTGCGCGCCCGGCTTCTTCTGGTCGCGGCCCGGACGGTCGAGCGCCTGGGCGGCGCCGATGTCGAACGAGGCGCGGTCCCCGTAGCGGAAGCGCAGGCCCCCGCCGT
Organism: Hyphomonadaceae bacterium; assembly: GCA_033764865.1. Taxonomy (GTDB): domain Bacteria; phylum Pseudomonadota; class Alphaproteobacteria; order Caulobacterales; family Aquidulcibacteraceae; genus VFBF01. The sequence goes on along the minus strand of JANRIM010000038.1, from coordinate 14,115 downwards.
ACGAGGCCACGTCCAGCTCCGGCTCCGTGGACGCGATGGACAGCCGCTCCACACGGGCGGCGTCGTAGAAGGCGTAGGGCTCGCCGTAGAGCTGGTCATAGCCCTGCGGCTGGTAGCGGCCGCCAAGCAGCTCCACCCGGCCGCCATAGCCGCGATCGCCGGTGATGGTGCCCGGATCGTAGCCGCGGCCGAAGGTGAGGTTGCCCACCTGGTACTGCTCGTAGGAGACGAGCACCTTGTCGGAGAACTGCGCATCGCCTGCGAGCGCCACGCCGGGATAGTTGCGCCGCAGGCGATATTCCCCTTCCGCGCGCACGCGCCACGAGCCCGCCTGGGGCTGGGCGTCGAGGCGCGACAGGAACGGATCGCCCGGCCGGCTGGCGTCGAACGCCTTCATGCCCTGCCGGTACTCCACCGACGCCGACGCCCGCGCGCGCCGCTGCTCCACATCGCGCCACAGCGCGTTGAGCCGCGTGTAGGAGACCCGGACCCGGTCGTTGGAAATCGACTGGTCCTCGAAGATGAAGTTGTCCTGGTCGACGTAGTCGAGGCCGGTGACGCCCTCCAGCTGGTAGGCGCTGCGCAGCACGAACGGGTAGGACGCGTTCAGGTTGTAGGAGACGGACTGGCCCTTGAGGTCGAGCGGCGCGAACGACTTGCCGGGCTTGGTTTCCGCGTAGGCGGCCGACGCCCTCAGCGTGAAGCCATTGCCGTGGCGCCATTCATAGGCCACCTGGCCCACCGCCTGGCGGCCGGTCTGCGTGGAGTAGAGCACCGCCGACAGCTCGTCGCCGCCCCACGGCATCACGCCGCGGATCTGGCCGCCCACCACGCCGGCGTAGCGGCCGAACACATCGGCGCTGTTGCGCTGGATGCTCATGAACGCGCCGTACCGCTCCGGCGGCTCCAGCGTGACGAAGAGATCGAGCGGGGCGAGCTCGGCGGGCGTGACGGCGGGCGGCGTCTGGACGGGCGCGGCGGCCTCGTTGGGGGCGACGACGACGGGCGCGACCAGCGGTTCGGGCGTCACCGCGCCAGGGCGCAGCTCAAGCCGCGCCACAAGGCCCGGCGTGTCGCGCATCAGCAGCGCGAAGCGCTCCACGGCGGCCCATTTCAGGGGCTGGCCCTGGGTGCTCTTGGTCAGCTCCTTGGCGAACCCGTCCACGACGTTGGCGAACCGGGGGGACTGGGCGTTGTCGGTCACGCGGACGCTGGCGAGGCTTGCCTCCACGGCGTTGAAGCGGATGACGCCCTCCGCGCCGATGCGCTGCTCGGGCAGTTCGACCCGGGTGAGCGGATAACCCGCCCGGCGGTAGGACACGATCAGCCGCTCGCGGATGTCGCAGACGGCGGCGAGCGTCGTGGGGCGGCCCTCGATCCCGGCGTAGGATTTCCGGACGTCATCCTCGGTCAGCACGGTAGAGCCCGCGATCTCGACCCGGTTGATGGTGACGGGGATGGTGGAGGCGGCGAACGGGCACAGCGAAATCACGCCCTGGCCCACGGTGCTGACGCGGTTGGCGCCGTCGTCCGGCGGCGGCGAGGCGCGCTCGATGTCCTGGGGGGAGATGGTGGGCGTCTGGGCGCTGGCGTCGGCCCCGAGCAGGCTTTCGCCGAGCGCCGACAGCAGGATGGCGCCCAGCGAGGACGCCAGCATGGAGGTGGAGAGCTTCTTCATCGGTTCCCCCGAAGGCGGCGCGCCGCGGCGACGCCTCCCGTTGCGTTGGCGCCGGATGGATCGCACGCGGCCCGCCGCGGACGCGCATCGGCGCCCCCGACGGGGGCCATCGCCGCCCGGCCTTCCCTCGCTGCAAGTTTGAGGCCTCCCCAGAGGCCGGCGACGGCGCGCGCCTTCGCGCGGGTGGGGAAATGAATTGGGTCTGTCACGGCCGCGCGCCCGCCCGCCGGCGCGCGCCTTTTCCCCCGGAAGAGCCCAACGGAGCCATGCCCCGCCGCATCTTCGGCCTGCGCCTTCCCCGCCATTGCTCCGCTCCCACGGACCGGTTCGCCGGCACGAGGCCAGCGCCTTGCCGCGACGGAGCGCACGGCGTCAGGAAGGCTTTCCCAAACGTCGTCCGCCCCGCTTCAACGGTATGAAACGGGGGTCGCTAAGTAAACAGAATTTCAATCTTTCGCGGAGCCACGCCCCTCGGGGAGTCGGTCCGCCGTGACCATTAGGTCACGCAGCGTCGCCGCAATTCGCCTCTAGAGGCCGCCAGCGTTCGGGCCGCCGCCGAAACAGGTGAACGTGAAGCGGGCGTCGGTGTCGGTCAGCACCGTAATGACGTCCACCGCGCAGCCGGGCGGCGTGGCCAGCCTGGCTTCGCGGAGCCAGGCGGCCTCGGTCTGGCGACCGCGCAGCCCCTCCACCACGACCGGAGGATCGCCGGGAATGTGGAGGCCCAGCTTCTGGGTCACGGCGCAGCCGCCCGAAAGCGCCGACAGCGCGACGATGGCGACCAGGGCGGGCACGACGCGCATGGACTGACCCCTCCAGAACGCGGTCTTGCAGCGCCGCGCTTTCCTGCGCCCCGGCGGTTTCCGCGAGGCATGGAGAGATGTACCAGAGATTTCGTAAGATCAGGTAAAGCAACCGCCCGAAACTGGCCCGTCGTTATATTTATGTTATTTCAATCGACATGAAATCGTCGTTCAGCATATTGCCTCGCGGCGAAAACTAGAGGCGCGTCCGCACGGACCACAGCTCCGGGAAGCACCGCCGCGCCAGCGTGGTCTGCAGGTAGCCGACGCCCTCGGTGCCGCCCGTGCCGCGCTTGCGCCCGATGATCCGCTCCACCGTCAGGACGTGCTTGTGGCGCCAGGTCAGCAGGGCGTCGTCCACGTCCACCAGCTTTTCCGCCAGTTCGTAGAGGTCCCAAGAAGCGGTCGGGGTCGCGGTAGACCTGGAGCCAGGCCTCCTCCACCGCCGCCCCGCCCGCCGCTCCCGCCGGAACGGCGAACCCGGCCGCCGCCAGGCGGGCGATGGCGTCCTCATAGAGGCTGGGGGCGGCGAGCGCCGCCTCCAGCGCCGCGCGGCCGGCGCCGCCGGCCTCATGGTGGCTCAGGAAGGCCGGGTCCTTGAGGCCGAGCATGAACTCCAGCTGCCGGAACTGCCAGGACTGGAACCCCGAGCTGGAGCCCAACCGGCCCCGGAAGCTCTGGTAGTCCGCGGGGGTCATGGTGGCGAGCACGTCCCAGGACAGCGTCATCACCGCCTGGATCCGCGACACGCGCGCCAGGCACTTGAGCGCCGGCTCCACGTCCCCCGCCCGGATCAGGCGCTGGGCGAGCGCCACTTCATGGACGATCTGCTTCAGCCAGAGCTCCTTGGTCTGGTGAATGACCACGAACAGCATTTCGTCGTGACGGAGGCTCAGGGGCCGCTGGCAGGCCAGCAGGTCATCGAGGGCGAGGTACGCGCCGTAGGTGATGGACGGTGGTTTCATCGTCACCGATTACCACCGCGGGCGGCGCTCGTGGCGGGGGAAATGGCGGGAGACGAAACGCCACAGCGGCATTCCGCGTCGTGGTTCACGCACGGGCGCCGTCGTTTGCTGACGTCATGTCGACGATGGATGATCCCCGACGGTTCCAGCGCGCCCGCGACGACGGGCGGTCGAGCCCGCCCCGGCGAACCGTCCCGCTCTCCGCCGTCGCCCTGGGGCTCGCGCTGGCGGCGGCCACGCTGCTGACCGCCGCGGCGCTCGTCGCGTCCGTGTTCTGACCGGCCGGCTTCTCACCAGCCGGCGCAGCCCCTTCCCGCGCGCCGCGCCATTAACCGGTCCTGACGACTGAATACATCTTCCAATCTTCAGGGAATAGGATAGGGTGACCCGAAATCGAGGCGGTTGGCGCCAAGGGCGGGTGCGATGCGGGATTGGCGAAGCGTTTGGACCGGGTTGGCCGCCGCCTTGGCGCTGGCGTCCTGCGGGGCCGGCAACGGGGCTGAAAAGGCCAAGGGCGAGATCGACGCCCCGGTCGTCACCGTGGTGGAAGTCTCCCGGGAAGGGGCGGCGGGCGCAGTGCGGGCCAGCGGGCTTGTGGGCTATCTCCGTGAGACCACCCTCTCCTTCAAGGTGCCCGGCGTCGTGGCGCGCATCGCCGTGGACGAAGGCGACACCGTCCGCGCCGGCCAGACGCTCGCCAGCCTCAACCTCACCGAATACTCGGCGAGCGTCGCGGAATCGACCGCCACCCTCCGCACCGCCGAAAGCCAGCTCGCCCGCGCCAAGACCCTGTTCGACAAGGGTCTCGTGGCGCAGGCCCGCCTCGACGACGCCCAACTGGCCGTCGACCGCGCCCGCGCCGCCAGCCAGGCCACGGGGTTCAACAGGTCCCAGGGGGTGATCGTGGCGCCTGCCTCGGGCGTAATCCTGCGCCGCATGGCGGAGCCGAACCAGAACGTGGGCGCCGGGCAGTCCGTGCTGATGCTGGGTGAGGTGGCGTCCGGGCTGATCGTCCGGGCAGGCGTGTCCTCCGCGGATGCGCTGCGGATCAAGGTGGGCGACGAAGCCGTGGTGCGCGTGGCGCCGGGCGACGAGCGCAAGGGCCGGGTCGCGCGCATCGCCGCCAAGAGCGACGCCGCCACCGGAGGCTTCGACGTCGAGATCGCCGTCACGCCCATCGAGGGCCTGCGCAGCGGGCTGGTGGCTGACGCCGACATCAAGGCCTCGGGCGGCGCCGGCGCGGCGGGCCCGCTGCGCGCGCCGGTGCTTGCGCTCGTGGACGCCCGCGCCGACCAGGGCGTTGTGTACGTGGTGGACGCGCAGAACGTCGCGCGCCGGCGCTCCGTGCAGACGGTGGGCGTCGTCGGAGACAGGGTGCTGATCGCCGCGGGGCTTGAACCGGGAGAACGGGTGATCGCCACCGGCGCCGCCTACGTGCGGGACGGCCAGACCGTCACCGTCGCTGCGGCGCCGTAACGCCATGCTCCGCTCCATCGTCCGCTTCTTCGTCGACAGCTGGCAGTTTTCGCTGGTCGTGTTCGCATTGCTCATCGCGCTCGGCGCAAGCGCCGTGATGAGTATTCCCAAATCGGAAGACCCGATCGCGGAATTCCCCATCTCGGTGGTGGTGGTCACCCTGCCCGGGGCCGACGCCGAGCAGATGGAAAAGCTCGTCGCCATTCCCCTCGAACAGGCCTTCAACCGCATCGAGGACGTGAAGGAGGTGGAATCCTTCGCCAGCGCCGGCACCGCCAGCGTCAACGTGGAGTTCCGCTGGGGCGTCGACCCGCGCCGCAAGCACGACGAATTCGTCCGCGAGCTGAACACCGTGCGCCCCACGCTGCCTGCGGGCATCGTCGACGTCCGGGTGCTGCGCGCCAACACCGCCAACGCCGCCGTGGCCCAGCTCGCCCTCGTCTCCGACACCGCCCCCGTGCGCCAGATGGAAGCCTTCGCGCGCGACCTGCGCGACCAGATCGAGCGCGCCGACGGCGTGCAGGAGGCCGAGATCTGGGGCGCGCCCGCCGCAGAAGTGCGCGTGGCGCTCGATCTCGACCGGCTGGCGAGCCAGCAGCTCCCGCCGAGCGCGGTGGTGGAGGCGCTGCAGCGCGAGGGCGCCGACGCGCCCATCGGTCCGATGGAGGCGGGCGGGCGCCGCTTCAACGTGCAGGCCACCGGCGCCTTCGACAGCCTGGAGGAAATCCGCGCCACGCCGCTGCGCGCCGCCGAGGGGCGCGTGCTCACCGTGGGCGACGTTGCCGAAGTAACCTGGGCCAACGACGAGGTCCGCCACATCACGCGCTACAACGGCAAGCGGGCCGTGTTCGTCACCGCGCGGGGCGAACTGGGCGCCACGGTGTTCGATGTGCGCGACGCCATCCACGCGGGCCTGCCGTCGTTCCGGGAACAGCTGCCCGATACGATCACGCTGGAGACGGGCTTCGACCAGTCCAAGACCGTGGCCTACCGGCTGGGCAACCTCGGGCGGGATTTCGTCATCGCCATCCTGCTCGTGCTCGTCACGCTGCTGCCGCTGGGTTACCGCGCGGCGCTGGTGGTGATGGTGTCGATCCCGCTGTCGCTCGCCATCGGCGTGCTGGCGATCCAACAGCTCGGTTTCTCGATGAACCAGCTGTCGATCTCCGGCTTCGTCGTGGCGCTGGGCCTGCTGGTGGATGATTCCATCGTGGTGGTGGAGAACATCGCGCGCCGGTTGCGCGAGGGCATGAGCCCGCGCGAGGCCGCCATCGCGGGCGTGGAGGAAATCGACGTCGCCGTCATCGGCTGCACCGCGGCCCTCATCTTCGCGTTCCTGCCCGTGCTGGCGCTGCCGGAAGGCGCGGGCAACTTCATCCGCTCGTTCCCCGCCGCCGTGCTGTGCACCATCGCCGCATCGCTTGTGGTGTCGCTGACGATCATCCCGTTCCTCGCGGGACGGCTGTTGCCGCGCACCGAGGCGGGCCATTCCAACTTCTTCCTCGACGCGGTGATGGGTTTCATCCACCGGGTCTACAATCCGATCCTGCACTGGGCGCTGGCGGCGCCGCGGGTGACGGTGATCGCCTCTCTGGCGGTGGCGCTGGCGAGTTTCGGGCTCGTGCCGCGGATCGGCTTCTCGCTCTTCCCGGAGAACGACAGCCCCTACTTCATGGTGGACGTCGAGCTGCCGCAGGGCGCCAGCATTGCCGAGACCGACAAGGCTGTGCGCTACGCCGATGGCCTGCTCGCGGCGCGCGACGACATAGAATGGCGCTTCGCCAACACGGGCTACGGCAACCCGCAGGTCTATTACAACGTCTTCCAGGAGCGCGCGCGGCCCAACATCGGCCAGATCTACGCAAGCTTCAAGAAATGGGACCCCAAGGAGGGCCCCAAGCAGGTGGAGCAGTTGCGCGCCGCCTTCGACAAGTATCCCGGCGCCCGCATTTCCCTGCGACGGTTCGAGAATGGCCCGCCCGTCGACGCGCCGATCGCCGTGCGCATCACCGGCAAGGATCTCGCCACGCTCACCGCGCTCGCCGAACAGGTGGAGGGCATCGTGCGCGGCACGCAGGGCACGCGCGACGTGAAAAACCCGCTTGCGGCGCGCACCGTCGATCTCGATCTCGGCATCGACCAGACCAAGGCGGCGCTGCTGGGCATTCCCGCCGGCGCCATCGACCAGTCGCTGCGCATCGCGGTGGGCGGCGAACAAGTGGCGAGCTTCCGCGATCCCACCGGCGACGCCTACCCCGTGCGCGTGCGCCTGCCCGGCGACGCCGCCGCCAACGTCGACGATCTCGGCAAACTGTTCGTGTGGAACGGCCAGGGCGGCGCGCTGCCGCTGTCGGAGGTGGCGAGCCCGGCGTTCAAGTCCGGCCCCACGCAGATCGAGCGCTTCCAGCGCGAGCGGGTCGTCACCGTCACGGCCTCCAGCGCGCCCGGCTTCCTCACCTCGCGCGTGACGCAGGACGTGGCCGACCAGATCGCTCAGCTGAAGCCGCCGCCCGGCTACAACATCTCCTTCGGCGGCCAGGCGCAGGCGGCGAGCGAGAGCTTCTCGGGCCTCGGCGCGGCGATCCTGATCGCGACCTTCGGCGTGCTGGCGGTGCTGCTGCTGGAGTTCGGCACCTTCGCGCAGATGACGGTGGTGGCCTTCGTGATCCCGTTCGGCATCATGGGCGGGCTGATCGCACTTTACCTGACGGGCTACTCGCTCTCGTTCATCGCCGTCATCGGGTTCGTGGCGCTTATCGGCATCGAGATCAAGAACTCGATCCTCCTCGTGGACTTCACCAACAAGCTGCGGCGCGACGGCGTGCCCCTGCGCGAGGCGGTGGAGCGCGCCGGCGAGATCCGGTTCCTGCCGGTGCTGCTGACCTCGGCCACCGCCATCGGCGGCCTCATCCCTCTGGTGCTGGAGTTCTCGCCGCTCTACTCGCCGCTGGCGCTGGTGATCATCGGGGGACTGATCTCCTCCACGCTCATCGCGCGGATCGTGACGCCGGCGATGTACCTGTTGCTCGCGCCTAAGGATCCTGAGCCAGAGGACGCGCCCGTCTCCGCGGTCGCGCGTCCAGCAGAGTAAAACTCAGCGCGCCTGCGCGCCGCTGCGGGCGCGCAGCGCGGTGACGATGCCCACGCCCACGGGGATAAGCGCGTACGCCATGCCCGGCAGACCCACCGCAAGCGGCGTGTCGAACGGCACGGCGGCGGCGAGACCGATGGACAGGGCGCCCGCCATCACCAGCACGACCCAGATGGCCGCGCCATCGCCGGCGTACCGGCGCACGGCGTCGTCGCCGCGCCCGCGCGCGGCGGCGCCGGCGTGGGCGAACGCGACCGTGAACAGCACCGCCAGCGCCGTGAACCCCGCGCCGTAGATGAGATAGAGATCGCGCATCGTCGCCAACGTGCGCACGGGGCTGCCGCCGGCCTGCGCATCTCCGGTCACGAAGGCCACAAACACATCGGCGAACAGCCGCAACGGATAGACGTACACCAGCATCACGAACACGATGGCGAGGCTGATCAGGAGCGGGACGGCGCCCTCCGGGCGCACGCGTGCGTAGGAACGGTGCGTCCACCAGAACATCGCCACCAGCGCAAAGCCCATGGCGAATCCCGGGGCCTTGAGGAGCGCGGCCTTCAGCTCCTCGACATTCGTGGGCGGGGCGTCCGTCGCGATCACCAGCAGCGTCACGGCGAAGGCGAAGGCGCTGTCGACGAAGTTGTCGATCCGCGCGCGTCCCGCCTCGCTCAGCGGCGGTTCTGCGATGTCCCCGGCCATGACGTCCTCCCTAAGCGGCCACCCCTTGCGGCTCGTCGGCCTGCCGGCGCCAGAGCTCGGCGTACTCCCCGCCCTGCGCGACCAGCTGGGCGTGGGCGCCCTCCTCCACCACGCGCCCATCCTTCAGCACCACGATCTTGTCGGCGCCTGCGATGGTGGACAGCCGGTGGGCGACCACGATGGTGGTGCGACCGCGCGCCGCCTCCTCCAGGGCTTCCTGCACCTCCGCCTCCGTGCGGCTGTCGAGCGAGGAGGTCGCCTCGTCAAGCACCAGGATGCGCGGATCGCGCAGGATCACGCGGGCGATGCCCACGCGTTGCTTCTCGCCGCCCGAGAGTTTCAGCCCGCGTTCACCCACGCGGGTGTCCCACCCCTGCGGCAGCTGGGCGATGAAGTCGCTGAGTTGCGCGCGCACCGCTGCCGCGTCGAGTTCTTCCTGCGTGGCGTCAGGACGCCCATAGGCGATGTTGTAGCGCAGCGTGTCGTTGAACAGAACCACGTCCTGCGGCACGAGGCCCAGCGCCTGGCGCAGCGACGTCTGCGTCACGTCCGCGATGTCCTGGCCGTCGATCGTCACGCGCCCGGAGGCCGGATCGTAGAAGCGGAAGATGAGCTTCAGCACCGTCGACTTGCCCGCGCCGCTGGGGCCCACGATGGCGGTGGTGCGCCCCGCCGGGGCCACGAAGCTGACCGACTCAAGCCCGCGGTCGCGCCCCTCATGGGCAAAGCCCACCGCTTCGAACGCCACCTCCCCCGCCTGCGCCTGAAGCGCAACCGCGCCGGGCGCGTCGGCGACCTCCGGTTTCTCGTCCAGCAGCGAGAACATCTTCTCCATGTCGATGGAGGACTGCTTGATCTCCCGGTACGCCATCCCGAGGATGTTCAGCGGCGCATAGAGATTGAGCATGATCAGGATGATGGCCGTCACGTCGCCGGGGCCCATCCGCCCGCCCATGGACAACCACCCCGCCCCGACCACCATGGCCGCAAGGCCGACGTTCATGATCAGCGCCTGCGCCATGTTGAGCGCCACCAGCGAGGTGTTGGCGCGTACCGCGGCCTGCGCGTACTGCTGCAACGAACGGTCGAACCGTTCCGTCTCGCGCGCCTCGGCGGCGAAGGCCTTGACGGTCTCGAAGTTGAGCAGGGAGTCCACCGCGCGCCCTGCCGCCTCGGTGTCGCGGTCATTCATCTCGCGCCGGTGGCGCAGGCGCCAGTTGGTGATCGCGAAGGTGATCCAGGCGTAGATCGCCACCGTCGCCGCAGCGATGGCGGCGAACATGGGGCCGTACTTCCACGTCAGCACCGCCGCCGCGAGCGCAAGCTCCACCAGCGTGGGCGCGATGTTGAAGCCGAGGAAGCGAAGCAGGAAATCGATGGCGCGCACGCCCCGCTCTATGGTGCGATGGAGCGCGCCGGTGCGCTTGGACTGATGGAACTGCACGGAAAGCGCGTGCACATGGGCGAACACCGCCGCCCCGGCGCGCCGCTGGGCCTCCTCGCTCACGGGCGCAAACAGCGCATCGCGCAGCTGCGGGCCCGCTGTGGAGGCGAACCTGAGCGCCGCCCAGAAGGACACCGCCCCGATGAAGGCTGGCGCCGCGCCCGTGGCGTCTCCCGCCGCCAGCCTGTTGACGCCGTCCGCAAGCACGAGCGGGGCGAGAACGGCGATCACCTTGCCCGCCAGCGTCAGCGCCAGCGCCGCCCCGATGCGCAGGCGCACCCCGGGCGCGTCGAGGCCCCCGATCAGCTTCAGGATGCGCCCGATGGCCGCGCCGATGCTGGCGGTGTCGGCCTGGGCCTCGGGGGATCCGGCGGGCGGACTTGCGGGATCGGCGGGCGGTTTGGGGGCGGGTCGCATGGGCGCGTCAGAGGTAGGCCCGACGCGCGCCCGCGGCAATCGCCGCGCCGTCGCGGGCGCCTGTGGAGACGGCGCGGGCCCGCGCCTATAAGGGGCGATGACATCGATTCAGTCCGTCTGCGTCTATTGCGGCTCCTCCGACACCACGCTGCCCGCCTATCTCGACCTCGCCGCCCGCACGGGTGCGGGCCTGGCGGCGCGCGGCCTGCGCATGGTCTATGGTGGCGGCCGCGTCGGGCTCATGGGGCGCGCCGCGGAGGCGTGCCACACCGCGGGCGGGCGCGTGCTCGGCGTCATGCCGCGCTTCCTGCAAAGCCGTGAAATCATCTACGAGGCCGTGCCGCACGTGATGGTGGACACCATGCACGAGCGGAAGATCCGCATGTTCGAGGAAAGCGACGCGTTCCTCGTGCTGCCCGGCGGCGTCGGCACGCTGGAGGAGGCGATCGAGGTGCTGTCGTGGCAGCGACTGGGCCTGCACGCCAAGCCGATCGTGTTCCTGTGCGAGGACGGTTTCTGGGATCCCCTGTTCGAGCTGCTGCGTCACACCATCGCCGCCAACCTCACGCCCGCCGCCTTCCTGGAGACGGTGAAAGCCGCCGCCGCCGTGGACGACGCGCTCGACCTCATGGGCGCGCCGCGCCGGGCGGCAGGCTGACATGGGCGATCTGGACCTCTCCTTCCGTCAGCGCCTCGGGTGGGTGGCGCATGTGTTCAAGGCGGCGACGCAAAACCACCACCCCGAGCTCGAGCGCCTGTTCGCCCCGCTCATCGCCCGCGACGCCGTGATCGCCGACGTCGGGGCCCACGGCGGCCAGTTCTCGAAGATGTTCGCCCGCCTTGCGCCGGAGGGCGCGGTGCACGCCTTCGAGCCTGCGCCCTACGCGCGCGCCGTGCTGGCGCCCGCGCTCGCGTGGAACCGCTATTCCCATGTGACGGTGCATCCCTTCGGACTCTCCGACGCGCCTGGCCATTTCACGCTCTCGACGCCGCTCAAGCGCGGCCGCGCGGAGGTGGGCTTCGGCCTCGCCCATCTGGGGACCGACGACGACCCCCGCCCCATGCGCACCGAGACCATCGAGGTGCGCACGCTGGACGACTTCGCGCAGTCCGCCGGCCTCACGCGTCTCGATTTTCTCAAGGCGGATGTCGAGGGCTGGGAGGCGCGCATGCTCGCGGGCGGGATGCGCACGGTCGCGGCGCTGAAGCCCATCCTCTTCCTCGAGCTCGTCCAGTCCAGCCTGGCGCGCGCGCAGTCACGCGCCGAGGAGGTGTTCGCGCGCCTTGCGCCGCTGGGCTACCGCGCCAGGAAGCTCACGCCGGACGCCACATTGAAGGACGCAGCCGGCTTCGACGGCGACGCCGACTACCTCTTCACGCCGTGACCGTCAGCGGGGCGTGAGCTTGACGATGCGCCCGTCGGCGTCGTCGATCGCGAGGTAGACCGCGCCGTCGGGGCCTTCCGTGACGTCGCGCACGCGCCCGTCGATGCTGATGCGCTCTTCCGCCACCACGCGGTCGCCCTCGAACACGAGGCGCGTCACGCTCCGGCTGGCGAGGCCGCCGATGAGCGCGCTGTCGCGCCAGCCGTTGAACATCTTGCCGGAGTGGAACACCATCCCCGACGGGGCGATTACGGGATCCCAGTAGTAGGCCGGCTGTTCGAAGCCCTCGCCCGCAGTCAGCCCTTCCCCGATGGGGCGGCCGTTGTAGTCGATCCCGTAGGTGATCACGGGCCAGCCATAGTTTTTGCCCGCCAGCGGCTTGTTCAATTCATCGCCGCCCTTGGCGCCGTGCTCCACGGTCCAAAGATCGCCGTTCGCGCGCAGCGCGGCGGACTGGATGTTGCGGTGCCCGAGCGACCACACCTGCGCCGCCGGGCCGCCCTGCGCGGCGAACGGATTGTCCGCGGGGATGGACCCGTCGAGCTTCAGGCGAACCACCTTGCCGATGGTGGAGTTCACGTTCTGCGCGTTGACGCGCGCGTCGGGGTTCTGGCGCTCGCCAGTGGTGATGAAGAGCGTGTCGTCGCCGGTGAAGACGATGCGCGAGCCGTAGTGGCCGGTGCTGTCCCATGCGGGCTCTTGACGGAAGATGACGCGCATGCCGCTGAGCGTGATGGCCTCCGCGCCCGTGGCGCGTCCGCACGAGACCGCCGTCGCGGCTTTCGAGCCGCCGCGGGGCTCCGCATACGACAGGCACAGCGTCATCGCGCCGCCATCGGCGGGCTTCACCGCCACGTCGAGCAGGCCGCCCTGCGAGCGCGTGTCCACCGCGGGGACGCCGGCGACGGGAGGCAGCACGCGGCCATCGGCCGTCACTACCCGCAGCCGTCCGGCCTTTTCCGTTACGAGCATCCGCCCGTCCGGCAACACCTCCACCGCCCAAGGCTTCTCGATGCCGGTGACCACGGTCGTCGCCGTTACGGCGGAGAGCGTCTCCGGCTGCGGCGCGCGGGTCTGGCCCGGGAAAGCCGGCGTCTGGCCCTGGCCATCGGGCGCGCGGGTCTCCACGGGCGGCCGGCCGGACGCAGGCGCGGCGGCGTCCGCGGAAACGGTGGGCGCATTGGTGCACGCAGCGAGCGCTGCGCCCGCAAGCAGGAGGGAAACGCGGATGGACGATGTCATGAGTGCCCCGGGATGAAGTCAGACCAGCAGTACGCGCGGGATCACAGACCGGTTCCCTCGTCGAGACCGAGCGCGAGGTTCATGGACTGCACCGCCGCGCCCGACGCGCCCTTGCCGAGATTGTCCAGCAGGGCGACGAGCCGCACCTGACCCGCCGCGTCGTCGCCGAAAACATACAACTTCAGATGATTTGTGCCGTTCAAACCTTCGGGATCGAGCGTTTTGAGGCTGTCGGCCTCCGCCAGCGAAGCGACCGTGACGAACCGCGCGCCGGCGTAATGCGCCGCGAGCGCCTCCTGCAGCGCGGCCCGGGTCGGGCGCGTCGCCATGGCGCGGGTCTGGAGCGGGACCTCCACGATCATGCCCTGCGCGTAGCGGCCCACCGCCGGCGCGAACAGCGGAGGATGCGCGAGGCCGGCGTGCGCCTGCATTTCGCGCACATGCTTGTGGCCGAGGCCCAGCGCGTAGATGCGGTATGGAACCCGCGTGTAGCCGGGCGCGGCCTCGTCCTCGAACTCCGCGATCATCGCTTTGCCGCCGCCGGAATAGCCGCTGACCGCATGGACGGTGAACGGCCAGTCCGCGGGCAACAGGCCCTGCGCCGTCAGCGGGCGCACCAGCGCCACGAACCCCGTCGGGTAGCAGCCCGGATTGGAGATGCGCGTCGACGCGGCGATGGCGACGCGCTGGGCTGCGTCCATCTCCGGGAAGCCGTAGGTCCAGCCGGGCGCGGTGCGATGGGCGGTGGAGGCGTCAATGAGGCGCGTCCGGGGATTGCGCACCCAGGCGGCGGCCTCGCGCGCGGCGTCGTCGGGCAGGCACAGGATTGCGGCGTCGGCGTCGTTGAGCGCCTCGGCGCGGGCGGCGGGGTCCTTGCGGCGCTCTGCGTCGATGCGGATGAGCGTGATGTCG
>JANRIM010000015.1:0-7493 GCA_033764865.1 Hyphomonadaceae bacterium | reverse complement strand
GGCGCGGCGGCGACGGGCGTGGTGTTGATCGCCGGCGTGGCGGCCAGCGGCGGTCGCGACCGCGCGCTGATGCGCGCCGCGCTGGCGGCGGGGCTGCTCGTGCTGTGCGTCTACGGGGCGGTGGAGGCTCTGTTCGACATGCCGCTCAACCGGCTGGACGAGCCCGACACCGCCACCGGCATCCTGGAGCGCAACCCCGGCAAGGGCGTGTCGATCCTGGTGGCCTGCCTGTGGGCGGGCGTGGGCGCGCTGGCCGGACGCACGCCGTGGCGACTTGGCGCGGCGGGCGCGCTGCTGACGGCGGCCGGCGCGCTGAGCCTGCAATTCCACATGGCCGCCAACGTGGCGGGCTTCGCGGCGGGCCTCGCGGGCTTTGCGCTTGGCTACGCCGCGCCGCGGATCGGGCCCACGATCGTAGCGGGCGCCCTGGCCGGCTGGGTGCTGCTCGCGCCGTGGTTGACGCCGCTCCTGTTCGCGGGCGGCGGCGGCGCCGCGATGCCCATGTCCTGGCGGATGCGCGGCGAGATCTGGCGCTTCGCGGCCGAGCGGATCGCCGAGAGGCCGCTCACCGGCTGGGGCCTCGACGCCTCGCGCCAGTTCGGCGACACCCTGCTGCGGCTGGACGGGCTCGATTTCCGCGCCATACCGCTGCACCCGCACAGCTTCAGCATCCAGATCTGGCTGGAGGCCGGCGCCGTCGGCGCCCTGCTGATGGCCGGCGCCATCGTGGCCGCCGGGCGCGCCGCCAGCCGGTTTGCGGGGACGGATCGGGCCTGCGCCGCCGCGATCGCCGGCGCGATCGCCGCCACGGGGCTGATCTGGAACGTGAGCTACGGCGCCTGGCAGGAGTGGTGGATCGCCACCGTCTTCTGCGCGCTGGCCTTCGCCGCAGCGGTGCGGCGCGTGTGACAGTTCCCGGCCCGGCGCTATAAGCTGGCCAGTTCCTGGAGACCGGTTTGTCCGAGATCGACGCCATCGCCCGCCTGAAATCCGCGCGCATCGCCGTGCTGGGCGACATCATGCTCGACCAGCATGTGCAGGGGCAGGTGCGCAGGGTCTCCGACGAGGCGCCCGTGGCCGTGCTGCACGTGCAGTCCGAACGCCACACCCTGGGCGGGGCCGCCAATGTGGCCGCCAACGCCGTGGCGCTGGGCGCGGAGGCCCGCCTCGTGGGGGTGGTGGGCGACGACTCCGACGGCGCGCGCCTCCTGCGCACGCTGGACGAAACCTTCCGCGCCATCACGCCCCACATCACCGTCGATCGCGCCCGCCCGACCGTCGTCAAGACGCGCTACCTCGGCGGTCAGCAACAGATGCTGCGGGTGGATCGGGAGCGCGTGGCCCCGTGTGCGCCCGCCATCGAGGACCGTCTCATCGAAGACCTCCGGGAGGCCATCGACGGCGCCGGGGCGCTGGTGCTGTCGGACTACGGCAAAGGCGTGCTGACGGACCGGGTGCTTGCGGCGGCCTTCGCCATGGCGCGCCAGGCGGGCGTGCCGGTGATCGTGGACCCCAAACGCCTGACCCTGGCCGACTACCGGGGCGCAGACATCATCACCCCCAACCGGCGCGAGCTTTCGGAAGCCGTGCGGGCGGCGGTGGAGTCCGATGCGGAGGCTGCGGCGGCGGCGGCCGTCGCCATCGCCCAGAGCGGCGCCGCCATCCTGCTCACCCGGTCGGAGAAGGGCATGTCCCTGTTCCGGAACGGCGCCGACCCCATCCACCTGCCGGCGGAGGCCCGGGAGGTGTTCGACGTCTCGGGCGCGGGCGACACGGTGGTGGCGGTGATCGCCGCCGCCTTGGGCGCGGGCCTGCCGATCGAGCGCGCCATGCGGCTGGCCAACGCCGCCGCGGGCGTGGTGGTGGCCAAGGTGGGCGCCGCCACCGCCTCCCCCGCCGAACTGGCCGCCGCCATGGAGGGCCGCGAACGGCGCGCCACCCTGGTGGACGCCCTGCGGGCCGCGCCCTGCGCCAGCCTCGACGACGCCCGGTCCCAGGTGGCGGCCTGGCGGGCGCGGGGGTTGTCCGTCGGCTTCGCCAACGGCTGCTTCGACCTGCTCCATCCGGGGCACGTCTCCCTTCTGGCGCAGGCCGCGGGGGCCTGCGACAAGCTGGTCGTGGCGCTGAACGACGACGCCAGCGTGCGCCGGCTCAAGGGCGCCGGCCGCCCGATCCAGCCGCTAGAGTCCCGCGCCCGGGTGATCGGCGCGCTGCGCGGGGTGGACCTGGTGGTGGCCTTCGGGGACGACACGCCCCTTGCGCTGATCGAGGCGCTGCAGCCCGATGTGCTGATCAAGGGGGCGGATTACCGGGAGGACGAGGTGGTGGGCGCCGCGGAAGTGAAGGCGCGGGGCGGACGGGTGGTGCTGGCTGCCCTGATCGAAGGCGAATCCACCACCGCCATGGCGCGACGCGCCGGTATCGAGGGCGCCGGCGCCAATACCGCCGCCGATCCCCTTTGAGGCGCTTCCGTTAAGGTGAAAAACCCTGTAGAGGGGGATCTTAAGATTTCGCGGGGAAACTACGGGCCCATGCACGCAGCCATTCTGCACGCGCCAGGCGACGAGCCCGTGGCGACCGCCATCGCCGCGAAGCTTTCGCCGGCCGAATCCTTCCCCGCCGCCTTGCGCGGGGACGCTGGCGTGACGTTGGGGGACCAGCTCGCCCTGTTCGCCGTGTGGTCGGCCCGCGCCGAATCGCTGGGCCTCGGCCAGGCGCTCAGCCGCATCGCGGCCCGCGCCGGCGCCCGCTGCACCGTGGTGCGTGCGGACGGCACGCCGCTGCCGGCCCTGCCCACGGATGCGCGCATCCTCATCGACACCGACGCCGCGGCCGCCTACGCCGCCTCGCTCTCCACCGCGCAGGGCCGCATCGCCGCGCCCGCGCCGACGGCGGGCTTGAGTTCGCGTATCGGCGGTTGGACGCCGGGCGTGAGCATCGGCCTGGCCATTTACGCCGGCATGTTCGTCGCCGCCGGCGCCTGGCGCAGCGATGAAGTCACTGACGCGATCGCCAACGGCAAGGCCGTTCCGCTCGCCAGCGCGCTCCACTCCTTCCAGGTGGCCACCGCCGACGCCTGGAGCGGCGCGGTGATGATCGCGCAGGCGCCGTCCGTGCCGTCCGCCGCGTTCGTCGAACCCCAGCGCGTCACCGTCACCGCCGCACTCGACACCACCACGATCCCGATGGTGGCGCCCGAGGCCATTCCGCTTGCGGTCTCCGCGCCCGCGCCGCGCACGGTCGCCGACGACGTGGTCGCAGCGCCCGTGCGCCTGCACGCCATCGACGCCGAAACCATCGTCACCGCCGCCGCGATCACCGCCGTGGCCCAGCCCATCGCCCTCGAAGCGGGCGCCGGCGAGGCGTTCTAGGCGCACGTCCACGCGTTATCGAAAGCCCGGCCGCGAGAGCGTCCGGGCTTTTTTGTTGACCCCGTTCAGCGCCGCGGTCTTCCGTGGCGTCCCTGGCGCCGGAGGCCTTCGTCCCATGATCCGTTTTCTGCTGTCGGCGCTGGCCGTCTGGATGTGCGCCGGCGCCGCCGCCGCGCAGACCGCCGACACCGTGATCTGGAATGGCGCCATCTACACCGCCGACGACGCCCGGCCGAGGGTGGAGGCGCTCGCCATAACGGCCGGCAAGGTCACCTTCGCCGGTGACCGCGCGGGCGCGGCGGCGTTGCGCGGGCCCCGGACGCGGGTGATCGACCTCAAGGGGGCGGCGGCGTTTCCGGGCTTCGTGGACGGCCACGCCCACCTGCGTGGCATCGGCGAGCGGGAACTCACCTTCAACCTCGACCGCACGACCTCGCTTGTGGAGGTCGTGGCGGCGGTGAAGGCGCGGGTAGAGGCGGCGCCGGCGGCGGGGGCAGTGATCGTCGGGCGCGGCTGGATCGAGACGCACTGGCCCGAGAAGCGCTTTCCCACGCGCGCGGACCTCGACGCCGTCGCCCCCGACAACGCCGTGATCCTGGAGCGCGCCGACGGCCATGCGCTGGTGGCCAATAGCCGCGCGCTGGCCATGGCCGGCGTTACGGCGGTGACCCCGGCGCCCGGCGGCGGCGATATCCTGAAGGACGCCAGAGGCGCCCCCACCGGCATGCTCATCGACAACGCGATGGCGCTCGTCGCGCCCGTGATCGCGCAGGCCGCGCAGCCGACGCTGGCGCAGGCGCTGGACGCGGCGTTCGCTGTCTATCCCGCGCGCGGATGGGTGGGCGTGCACAACATGAGCGTGGGCTGGGACGAAGCCACGGCGCTCCACGCCCGCGCCGACGGCCAGACCATCCCGCTGCGCCTCTACAACGCCGTGACGCCCGAAGCGGGGGCGAATCTTCTGCGCGACGGCGCACGGCGAAGCCGCGACGGGCGCGTGGTGACGCGCGCCATCAAGTACTACGCCGACGGCGCGCTGGGCTCGCGCGGGGCGGCGCTGTTTGCGCCCTACGCGGATGCGCCGGGGGCCACGGGCCTGATCCTGCTGGAGCACGACGCCGCGCTCGCCGCGTTCAGGACTGCGCTCGAGCGCGGCATCCAGATCGCCACGCACGCCATCGGCGATCGCGGCAACGCCGTGGTGCTGGACATCTACGCCGAGGCCTTCGCCGCCGTACCCGCGCCGCAGCGCGCCATCGCCGCGCCGCGCTGGCGCGTGGAGCACGCGCAGGTGGTCCGCCCCGCCGACATTCCCCGCTTCGCACCCATGGGCGTCATCGCCTCCATGCAGCCGAGCCACGCCATCGGCGATCTGCACTTCGCGCCCGCCCGCGTGGGGCTGGCGCGCCTGGAGGGGGCCTACGCGTGGAAAACCCTGGTGGATACGGGGGCCGTGGTGGTCGCGGGCTCGGACGCGCCGGTGGAACAGGGCGATCCGTTGATCGAGTTCTACGCCGCCGTGGCGCGGCGCGACCTGAACGGATTCTCCGGCGACGGATGGCGCCCGCAGGAGGCGCTCGATCGCGCCACCGCGCTCAAACTGTTCACCGCGACGCCTGCGTTCGCGGCGTTCGAAGAGAGCACGCGCGGCAGGCTGAAGCCCGGCCTCGCCGCCGATGTGAGCGTGTTCTCCGTCGACCTGATGACCGCGCCCGTGGCCGACATCCCCAAGGGTCGCGCGCTGATGACGATGATCGACGGCGCCGTGGCCTGGCGCGCCGCGGACTGGTGAGCCGGGCTGCGGGCGGTCAGGCGATTTTGCCGGGCACCACCGGATGGGAGCTCGATAGACCGCCGTCCACGGCGATGGCCTGGCCGTTGACGTAGCTTGAGGCGTCGGACGCCAGGAACAGCGCCACTTCGGCGATCTCCTCCGGCCCCGCCGCGCGCCGCAGCGGATTGAGCTGCCCGATCTTGCCTTCGCTGCCGCGGGCGCGGGCGGCGTCGAACATCGGTTGCGTCATGCCGGTCTCGGTGAGCCCGGGGCAAATGGCGTTGATGCGCAGCCCCGTGCCGGCGAGCTGGTTGGCCCCCGTCTGCACGATCGAGATCACGCCCGCCTTGGACGCGGAATACGGCATGCCGCCGGCGCCAGACCGCAGGCCCGCCACACTGGCTGTGCAGATGATCGACCCGCGCCTGCGCGGCGTCATCGCCCGCGCCGCCGCCTGCACCGCGATGAACACGCCGACCACGTTGATGCGCAGCACATCCGTCCAGTTCTCCGGCGTGAGATCGAAGAGGCCGGTGAGGCCGCCGGAGACCCCCGCGTTGGCGAACATCACGTCGAGCCCGCCATGATCGGTCTCCGCGACGCCCACCGCCTCGGCGATGAGCGCCGTGGACGCCGCATCCCCCACCAGCGCGCGTCCCCTCCCGCCGGCGTCGACCAGCGTGCGTACGGTGTCCTCCACGGCGGGCGAGACATCGAGCGCAATCACGGCCGCGCCTGCGCGCGCAAAGGAAAGTGACGCCGCGCGACCGATGCCGCTGGCGGCGCCGGTGACGATGGCGGTGCGGCCCTCAAGGATCGTCATGGCGCGACTCCCGGAACTGCGATCACGCCACGTCGGCGAACGTGGGCGTGCGCTTCTGCAAGCCGGCCATGACCGCTTCCACCTGGTTGGGGGAGCCGATCAGCGCCACCTGCTCTTCGGTTTCCAGCTTGAGGATTGCGTGCTGGTCGCCATCGGCCATGGCCGCGAACAGGCGTTTGGCGCCGCGCACGGCGTGGGGATTTTTCCCGGCGATCTCGGCGGCCAGCGCCAGCGCCTCCGCGCGGGGATCGGCAGCCACCCGCGTGGCGAGGCCGTAGCCCAGCGCCTCGGCCCCGGTGAACATGCGCCCGGTGTAGGTGAGATCGCGGGCCACGTCGTCGCGCACGAGGCCGCGCAGCAGCACCATCCCGCCCATGTCCGGCACGAGGCCCCACTTGATTTCAAGAATCGCGAGCTTGGCGTCCGGCGCCACGATGCGGATATCGGCCCCGAGCATGAGCTGGAAGCCGCCGCCGAGCGCCACGCCATGGACCGCGGCGATCACCGGCGCCGGCTGCTCGCGCCACACCATCACAGCGTGCTGGGCGCGGTTGGAACCGCCGGGCGTGCGCGGATGCTCCACGAGCCCGGACCCGCCCTTGCGCTCCCCGGAGGCCATCTTCGCGAAGTTGCCCATGTCGAGTCCGGCGCAGAAGGCGCGGCCCTCTCCCGACAGCACGATGGCGCGCACGCGGCTGTCGGCCTTCAGCGCCTCCCCCGTTTCGATCAACGCAGTGAACATCGCGTCGTCGAGGGCGTTCATCTTGTCGGCGCGCACGAGGCGCACGTCCGCGACGCCGTCGGTCACGTCCACGCGAATGCGGTCTTCCATGGCCATCCTCCCGGGGGTGGTTTTGACGGCTAAGGCACCACGTCCCACGCGGCTCCGCAAGCTGGCCCCGGCCGCCTTGCCACCGTGCGCGCGCCGGCCGATGCTTCGGCACGCGATGCGCGCCATGCCTGACGCAACGGCAGGAAGACGCAACGGAGGAACGCCCATGACCACTGGCCGCGACCGGCCCGAAATCCTGCGCCCGCAGGATGTCACCGCCCCCTGGCTCACCCGCGTGCTCGCCGCCGGCGGCGTCGACGCGGTGGTGAAAGACTTCAGCGCGAAGAACGTGGGCACCGGGCAGATCGGGGAAAGCGTGCGCTTCACACTTGCGTACGCGCGCGCGGGCGACGATGCGCCGCCGACGCTCGTCGGCAAGTTCCCCTCGCCGGGCGACCAGAGCCGCGCCACCGGCGTCGCGCTGGGCAACTACGCGCGCGAGGTCAATTTCTACAGGTTTCTTGCGCCCACGGCGCTGATTTCCACCCCCCGTTGCTACTTCGCCGACATTGACGAGACCACGCACGAGTTCGTGCTGATGATGGAGGACCTCGCCCCCGCCGTGCAGGGCGACCAGCTGACCGGCGTCACGCTGGCGCAGGCGCGCGCGGTGATCGCGGAGGCCGCCAAGCTGCATGCCTCGCACTGGGGCGATGAAAGCCTCGACGATCTGCCCTGGGTGCAGGGATCGAA
>JANRIM010000007.1:0-15083 GCA_033764865.1 Hyphomonadaceae bacterium | reverse complement strand
GCGGCGGGGGCGGCGGCGGGCGCGGCCCGCCGGCGGATCGCCACGGCCGGCATGGGGCGCGGCGCTTCGGGAAGCGGTTCGTCGGCGGCCGCGCCGAAGCCTTCGTCGACCGCGGTCAGCACCGGTTGGCGGATCGGGGGGGCGCGGTCCAACGCCCGGTTCTGCAGCTCCCACGGTTCGGGAGGGCGGCGCAGCTTCGCCGACACTGCGCCGTAGGCGCCCTTGGCCAGACCCCCGGCGCGGAAGGCAGCGTCCGCGGCGCGGTCCATGGCGCTGGCCATGTCCTGCTTCTTCACGCTGAACGCCCAGCCGAGCGCCAGCGCGCCGCCGACGCCCGCGGTCAGACCGGCGAAGGCGCCCGCCGCAGGCAGGCCGGGGAGGGAGAACAGCGTCGTCAGCAGGCCGGCGATGCCATCGCCCACCACCCCGCCGAAGCCCGCGGCCAGCGGCCAGAAGCCGGGCGTCGGGGCCGCGGAAGCGGCGCCGGCCAGCAGCGCGATGCCGCCGACGCCGGCGAGGAGGCGCTCGCGCAGCACGCTGGCGGTCATGCGCTTGCGCATGATGCGGATGGCGCCGGCGGCGAACACCGCCCCCATGGCCACCGGCGCGGCGGCGCCGATGGACTGCACCAGGATGTCGGCGAACATCGCGCCGGGGCCGCCGAACAGGTTGCGAGCGGCCTCATCGGTGGCGACGTTGAGGCTCGGGTCGTCCGGCCGGTAGGTGGCTACCGCCCCGAGGCCGTAAATGCCGGTCAGCATCGCGCCGATGGACAGCCCGGCGCGCTTCAGCGCCGTCTTGCCCGAAGCGGACGTGACATCCGGAATCTCGGTTCCGGGCGAATAGGAGGCGTCTGTCATGGGCGGGCTGAAGCTCGTCGTCTGGAGCGCGAGCGGCACTCTTTGGCGGCCCCGGTAAACGAACAGCTAACTTAAGGAAGATGACCGTTTCGTCATCGCAACGGACCATGGCCGCCAACGAAAAAGGCCGCGATCGTGAGATCGCGGCCAGTTTCGAGGAGGATCCCACGATGTGGGCCGAGGGGCGGCCCCGGGGCTTGCGCCGCCGGGGCCGCGATCCGATCCGTCAGGGGTGGTAGGCGGCCTCGCCGTGTTCGGCGATGTCGAGGCCTTCCTGTTCCACGTCCTTGGAGACGCGCAGCAGGCCCGTGACGCGCAGCACGAGGAAGATCACGAAGCTGCCGACGCCCGACCAGGCCAGCGTGACGAGCACGCCCTTGATCTGGGCCGTGAGCTGCGTGGCCATGTCGTAGGCCGCCACCGGGCAGGTGGAGAGCACGGCGCCCGCCTCCGAGCATCCGACGTAATCCACCACGCCGGCCCCGCCCCAGGCGGGGTTGACCACAAGGCCCGTGCCGATGGCGCCGACGATGCCGCCCACGCCGTGGATGCCGAACACGTCGAGCGCGTCGTCATAGCCGAGCATGGACTTCAGCGCCGAGCAGGCGAACAGGCAGACCGGCCCGGCCACGAGGCCGAGGAGCAGCGCGCCGACGGGGCCGGCGAAGCCCGCCGCCGGGGTGATCGCCACGAGGCCGGCCACGATGCCGGAGGCCATGCCGAGCAGGCTCGGTTTGCCCTTCGTCACCCACTCCGCAACCATCCACGACAGGCCCGCCGCCGCCGGGGCGAGGAACGTGTTGGCCATGGCGAGGACGGCGTAATAGTTGGACTCGAGGTTGGAGCCGGCGTTGAAGCCGAACCAGCCGAACCACAGCAGGCCCGTGCCGATCAGCGTCATCGTCAGCGAATGGGGCGGCATCGGCTCCTTCTTGTAGCCCGTGCGCTTGCCCAGGATGATGCAGCCCACGAGGGCGGCGATGCCGGAGTTGATGTGCACGACCGTGCCGCCGGCGAAGTCGAGCGCGCCAAAGCCCCAGATCAGGCCCGAAGCGATGGGCGCGTCCGGGTTGGTCGCCACGGCGTCCGGGCCCGGCCACCACCAGACCATGTGCGCCATGGGGTAGTAGACGAGGAGCGGCCAGAAGATGGCGAACAGCACGACGCCGATGAACTTCACGCGTTCCGCCAGGCCCCCCAGCACCAGCGACGCTGTGATGCACGCGAACGTCATCTGGAACACCACGAACACCAGCTCCGGCAGGTAGACGCCCGTGGAGAAGGTGGCGACGAGGTTGTCCGAAAGGTCGGTGCCGGCGTCGGAGAGGAAGAAGCGGGACGTGCCGCCGATGAAGGTGTCCAGCGCGCCGGGCCCGGTGGTGAAGGACAGGCTGTAGCCGACCAGGGCGTACATCACCATGCCGATCACGGTCACGGTCGTGACGCCCATGAGGACGGAAAGCATGTTCTTGGTCCGGACGAGGCCGCCATAGAACAGCGCGAGGCCGGGGATGATCATCAGGTAGACGGCCATCGTCGACAGCAGCATCCAGGTGACGTCGCCCTTGTCGACGGTCTGCTCCGGTGCGGCGATCGCCGGCGCTTCAGCTTCGGCGGCGGCGGCGGCTTCACCGGCGGGCGCTTCGGCCGGCGCGGCTTCAGCAGTCGCGGGCGCTTCCGCTGCGGGCGGCGGGGTGGGCTCCGTCTGGGCGAAAGCCGCAGGCGCCGCCATCAGGGTCAGCCCCAGGGCGGCCGCCGCCGCGAGCGCGCGCACGCCCTCCAGCAGGCCTGGTCGCTTCTTGTCGTTCGTACCGTTCATGTCGCTGAAACTCCCCGCGTGGCCGTGCGGCAATCGCCGCGTGTTCGGACCGCGCGATTGACCGGTCGGGTTAAGGTCGGGGCAAGCTTCGAGGAGTTCGCGGTTGCGAAGGGGTTCTGCGATGCACAAAAAGATGGCGCCGGCGCCGCCCCACGCCGCATCGACGGGCGCCCCCCTCCGGTCATAAGGGAAGTGATGATGACCAACACGCAACCGACCGCCCGCGACGCCGACGTGATCATCGCCGGCGGCGGCATGACGGGCCTGACGCTGGGTCTTGCGCTCGCGCAGGCGGGGCTCTCCGTGATCGTCGCCGACGCCGTGCTCGCCAGCGCGCAGACTGCGCCGACCTATGACGGGCGCGCCTCCGCCATCGCCTATGCGTCGTTTCGCATGTGGACCGCGCTCGGCCTCGCGGACGCGCTCAGCCCTCACGCGCAACGCATCGAAAGCATCCTCGTGACGGACGGGCGCGTGCGCGGCGGCGCATCGCTTCTGTCACTGGCCTTCGACCGCCGGGAGCTCGACGCGCGCGAGGATGGCGAGGCGCTGGGCTACATGCTGGAGAACCGCCATATCCGGGCGGCCCTCGGGGCCGCGGCGGCGCGCCAGCCGTCGCTTCAGCTGATCGCGCCGGTGGCGGTGACGGGGTACGCCGCCGATGCGGGCGGCGTCACCGTCTTGCTCGCCGACGGGCGGGCCCTGCGGGCCGGCCTCGTGGTGGGCGCCGAAGGCCGGCGCTCCACGATCCGCGAGACGGCGGGCATCCGCACCACCGGCTGGGCCTACGACCAGACGGCGGTGGTGTGCACTGTCGCGCACCAGAAGCCGCACGACGGCGTCGCGCACGAGTACTTCCTGCCTTCCGGCCCGTTCGCGATGCTGCCGCTGACGCAGAACCGCTGCAACATCGTCTGGACGGAGCGTCCCGCCATCGCCGACGCGCTGCGCGCAATGTCCGACGACGACTTCATGGCCGAGCTGCGCGCCCGCTTCGGCGATCACCTCGGCGCCGTCACGTTGGCGGGGCCGCGCTTTGCGTATCCGCTTTCGCTCCAGATCGCGGAACGCTGGATCGATCAGCGCATGGTGCTGATCGGCGACGCCGCCCACGGGGTGCATCCCATTGCGGGGCAGGGGTTGAATGTGGGCCTGCGCGATGTGGCCGCGCTTGCGGAATGCATCGTGGACGGCATGCGCGTGGGCCTCGACGCGGGCGACGGGGAGATGCTGACGCGCTATCAGCGCTGGCGACGGTTCGACACCACGTCGATGGCGCTAGTGATGGACGTGTTCAACCGTCTCTTCTCGAACGATCTGCCCGTGCTGCGGCAGCTGCGCGGACGGGGCATGGCGGTCGTGGACGCGATCGGGCCGGCGCGGCGCTTCTTCATGCGCGAAGCGGCGGGCGGCAGCGGCGCGTTGCCGAAGCTGCTGAAGGGCGAAGCGCTGGCGGCCTGAGGCGCGGTCAGGTCCGGGCGGTCTCGCCCAGCGCGCGCAGGTAGTCCCACGCATAGATGCCGGTGTCGTGGCCGTCGTCGAACACGATGCGCACGGCGTAGCGCCCCACGGGACGGGCCTCGATCACGCCGACGCCGGCCTTGCCGGTGACGGCCCGCTTCTGGCCCGGTCCGTGGCCCTGCACCTCGGCAGAGGGGCTTTCCACGCGCAGCGTCTCGAACGGGATGTCGAACGCTGCGCCGTCGTCGAAACTGATATGCAGCGTGCGCGCCGCGCGGCGAAACACCAGTTCGGTCGGCCACGCGCTCATTCGTCGGGACCGAGTTCGCGGGCCTCGTCGATGATGAGGATCGGCACGCCGTCGCGCACGGGATACGCAAGGCGCGCGCGCGGGCTGATCAGCTCCTGGCGCTCCCGGTCATACGTGAGCGGCTCCCGCGTATGCGGGCATACGATCACTTCGAGGATCCTGGGATCGACGTCCGTCATTGCAGCGTGGCGCCGCCAGGCGGCTCCGCGGCGCCCAGTTCCAGCAGCGCCACCAGCGTGTCGCAGCGGTCGGCCACGGTGTCGGCCTCCAGCAAAAGCTGCTTTTCCTGCACATCGAAGGGGCAGGCCGCGCAGACGGCGTTGACGAGCATTTCGCCCGGGGCCTCGCTGGCGGCGTCCCAGTCGATCTGAAAGCCCCGCGCCTCGGCGTAGTGGCGTAGCGCGCGCGCCAGCGCGTCGCGGTCGATGGCGCCGCCGATGTCGCGCTGGGAGAGATCGAGGCTGAAGCTCTGCCAGTCCGGCTCCACCTTGCGGTACGGCGCGCGCAGATCCAGCTCCCGCTTCACCCGGAAGCGGGAAACGCCGGTCAGCGTGATGAGATAGCGTCCGTCGTCCGTCTCGGCGAACGAGGTGATCCGGCCCACGCAGCCCACGTCCGCCAGCGCGGGCTGCGGGCCGCCTTCGCCCAGCGCCGGCTGGATCATGCCGATCAGGCGCTCGCCGGCCAGCGCATCGTCCACCATGTTGAGGTAACGCGGCTCGAAAATGTTGAGCGGCAGCGTGCCGCGCGGAAACAGCACCGCCCCCGCCAGGGGGAAAATCGGGATCGTGGCGGGCAGGTCCTCGGGTTTGCGATAGCCGAAGGCGGACATGGGCGCTCCTGCGCTGGTGTCAGGAAAACAGGATGGTCGACAGACGACGCCGACCGGTCCGGGAGAGTTCCGAGCCGAGGCCCGCGGCTTCGAAGATCTTCAGAAGTTGCGTGCGCGCGGCGTCGTCATTCCAGGCGCGATCCTTCTCGATGATCGCAAGCAGGTGGTTCATCGCGCCCTCCAGGTCGCCGCGCGCGGCGAGCGCGTTGGCGAGGTCGAAGCGGGCCTGGTGATCGTTGGGATTGGCGGCTAGCCGCGCTTCAAGGGCCGCATCCTCGCCGCGCGACGGCGCAGTGGACGCGAGCTCGATGGCCGCGCGGACGCTCACGATGTCGGCGTCCTTCTGTTTGTCCGGCCCCGCCATGTCGAGGGTGTCGGCCGCCTGTTGCGGCTCCCCGGCGGCGAGGTAGCAGCGGGCGAGACCCGCGATGGCCTTCACGTTCTCGGGATCGGCCTGCAGCACCGCCGCATACACCTGCGCCGCGCCGCCCACATCGCCTTCCGCCAGCGCGGCCGCAGCTTCGGCGAGCGCGGCCTGCAGGTCCTCGTCGCCCGGGGAAGGGCCGCCGGCGCCGGCGAGCTTCTCCACGAACAGGCGCAGCTGGCTCTCCGGCACTGCGCCCATGAACCCGTCCACGGGGCGGCCGCGGTCGAAGGCGAACACCGCCGGAATGGAGCGCACGCCAAGCTGGCCCGCCACGCCGGGGTGTTCGTCGATATTGATCTTGACCAGCTTCACCTTGCCCTTGGCGGCGCGCACGGTCTTTTCCAGCGCCGGCGCCAGCGTTTTGCAGGGCCCGCACCAGGGCGCCCAGAAGTCCACGATCACGGGTTGCGTGCGGGACTCCTCGATGACGTCCGCCATGAAGCCGGCGTCGGTGCCGTCCTTGACAAGATTGGGGGCGGCGTCGGCGCCGATCATGGTCATGGATCGTCCTTCGGGGTCATTTGCGGCAGTGTCGCGGGCGGAACATGGGCCGCCTCGCCGTCCTCTTCAACCAAGGCGGGACGTCCCTCGGGATCGAACGCCACCCGCACTGGCCGGTGGCCCGTGGCGTCGAGGAACCGGCGCAGGCCCTCCGGCGAGACGGCGGTGGTGGCGTCGTTGGTCAGCGGGTGGAAGTTCACCGGGTCGTGGGCGAGCAGGGCCTCGTCCAGCAGGAACGTCACCCGCCCGAGGGTGTCGTTCAGGACGGCGAAAGCCGTGACCGAACCGGGCATGACGCCCAGCGCCTCCTCCAGCAGCTCCGGCGCGCCGAAGCTGAAGCGGTCCGCATGGAATAGCTTCGCCAGCGCCTTGAGGTCGATCTTGGTCTCCGCCAGCGCCGACAGCAGGAACAGCCGCCCGCGCCGGTCCTTCAGGAACAGGTTCTTGGTGTGCCCGCCCGGCATCGCGTCCTTGACGCCTGCGCTCTCGGCGACGGTGAACACGGGCGGGTGCTCGTGCGTGGCGTGCGCGACGCCAAGGGAATCAAGGAAAGCGAACAGGTCTTGTCGCGTTGCGGCCATGTCGGGTGTTCGTCTAGGTACGGGCCATGAAGTTGACCTGCTATACCACCGAAACCGACGAGCACCTGCCGCAGATCGCGCCCGGCGCCACAGACCGCCAGTGGATGGACGATTTCGGGGACCGCCATCCCTACCGCTGCCTGCCGATGGTGGTGGCCAACACCACGGGCTGGGACATCCTGTGCCCGTACAACTTCACGGCCTGGTGGACCGGCGGCCCGGGGATGGAGGACATCCAGATCCGCGCCGACGACGGCACCCCGCCGGAAATCCTCAAGCGCACCGTCACGTCCCACTTCACGCGCGGCGTCCTCACGTTCCACACGGGCTACCTGTTCCGCACCGAGCCGGGCTGGGACCTGTGGACCGGCGGTTCCCCGAACCACGTCAAGGACGGCATCCAGCCTCTGACTGGCATCGTGGAGACCGACTGGCTGCCGTTCCCGTTCACGATGAACTGGCACTTCACGCGGCCGGGCTACGTCTCGTTCAAGAAGGGCGAGCCGTTCTGCTTCATCATGCCCGTGCCCCACAACGGCTACGAGGAGATCCAGCCGGTCATCCGCAAGCTGACCGAGGAGCCGCTGCTCCATCGCCAGTACATCGCCTGGGGTCAGAGCCGGACGAGCTTCCTGGAAAAACTCTCCAAGAACGACCAGGAAGCCGTCCAGGCCGGCTGGCAGCGCCACTACTTCAAGGGCGAGATCGTCAGCGGGGACACCCGCCCCGAGGGCCACGCCCACATCCACCGCCGCCGCATGAAGACGCCGCGCAAGGCGGAGCCGGGGGAGTAGGGCCGCGGCGCTTGCGTCCGCCCCGCCCCTCTGTCATATCCCCCGGCTCGCGACGGGCCGGTGGCCTGTCGGTACCCCCACGGATGCGGGCGTAGCTCAGGGGTAGAGCATCACCTTGCCAAGGTGAGGGTCGGGCGTTCGAATCGCCTCGCCCGCTCCATGTTTCCAAGCCGCCGCGCCGCGTCTGGCGTGCCGTCCGCGCCCCGGCTAGGGAAGCTCCATGTCGAACACCCAGCACGCCTTGCCCGTCACGCGGGCCGAGAACTTTCCCGAATGGTACCAGGCCGTCGTGCGCGACGCCGACATGGCCGAGCCGTCGCCCGTGCGCGGGTCCATGGTGATCAAGCCGTGGGGCTATGGCGTCTGGGAACTGATCCAGCGCCAGCTGGACGATCGCATCAAGGAGACGGGGCACGACAACTGCTACTTCCCGCTCTTCATCCCGCTGTCGTTCATCGCCAAGGAAGCCCAGCACGTGGAGGGCTTCGCCAAGGAGATGGCGGTGGTCACGCATCACCGGCTGAAGAACGACGGCGGCAAGCTCGTCGTCGATCCCGAGGCGAAGCTGGAGGAGCCGCTCATCGTGCGGCCCACCTCGGAGACGATCATCGGCGACGCCATGAGCCGGTGGATCAAGAGCTACCGGGACCTGCCGCTGCTGATCAACCAGTGGGCCAACGTGGTGCGCTGGGAGATGCGCACGCGCCTGTTCCTGCGCACATCGGAATTCCTCTGGCAGGAGGGCCATACCGCGCACGTGGACGAGGCCGACGCCCGCGAACACACCCTGCGCATGCTCGAAGTCTATCGCGAGTTCTCCGAGACGGTGCTGGCCATGCCGGTGACCGCCGGGGAGAAGCCGGAGAACGAGCGCTTCCCGGGCGCCGATAACACCTACTCCATCGAAGCGATGATGCAGGACGGCAAGGCGTTGCAGGCCGGCACCTCGCACTATCTGGGCACGCATTTCGCTGAGGCGCAGGACATCCGCTACCAGAACAAGGACGGCGGCCAGACGCTGGCGCACACCACCAGCTGGGGTGTGTCCACGCGCATGATCGGCGGCGTGATCATGACGCACGGCGACGACGACGGCCTGCGCCTGCCGCCCGCCATCGCGCCGAAGCAGATCGTCATCGTCCCGATGCTGCGCGAAAAGCCGGAGGACGCCGAGGTGCTCGCGTACTGCCGGAGCCTGCGCGCCGACCTTGCGAAGCAGTCGGCGTTCGGCGTCACGATCCGCGCGATCGTCGACGAGAAGCCGATCAAGTCGGCGGAGAAGCGCTGGGCGTGGGTGCGCCGCGGGGCGCCGCTCATCCTGGAAATCGGTCCGCGCGACGCGTCGGGCGCGCAGGTGACGTTCATGCGCCGGGACCGGTTGCGCGGACCTGAGAAGGTGCAATCCATCGCACTCGCGCGCGATGCGTTCGTGGCGCAGGCGCCGGCGCTGCTGGCCGAGATCCAGCAGGCGCTGTTCGATGAGGCGAAGGCGCGGCTCGATGCGGCGATCGTCGCCGACGTGCGCGACATGGCGGGGCTCGCCGCCTACTTCGGCGCCGCCGAAGAGGACGACGAGAAGGCCGCCGCCTTCAAGGGTTGGGTGCGCGCGGCTTGGTCGAGGCCCACGGGTGCGGCCCTGGAGGCCGTGGCCCAGCAGCTAAAGGCGCTGAAGCTCACGATCCGGAACGCTCCGCTGGACCAGCCGCCGTCCCTCGCCCCCTGCATTTTCACGGGCCAGCCGGGCGTCGAGGAAATCCTGATCGCGCGCGCTTACTGAGGGCCGGCGCTTTGCCTTGAACGCGCCGCGCGGAGCGGATACGCCCCCGACATGGGCACGGCTCTCGTCATCTTCGGCGCCACGGGCGATCTCGCCCGGCGCATGCTGTTGCCGTCGCTCTACTTCCTCGATGCGGACGGACTGCTGCCGGCCTCCCTGCGGATCGTGGGCGCCGCGCGCTCGCCGCTGCGCGACAGCGACTTTCGCGCCGATGTGGAGCGCGCGGTGCGCGAACGGGCCGATGGCCCGCTCGACTCCGAGGTTTGGAAGCGGTTCGCCTCGCGCCTGCGCTATTGCGGCGGTGACGCCGCGGCGCCCGAAACCTACACTTGCCTGGGCGGATTGCTGGAAGGGACGCGGGAGCGCATCTTCTATCTCTCCACGTCGCCCGCCCTGTACGGCGTCATTGTGCGGGGCCTCGCCGGCGCCGGCCTCGCGGACGGCGCGAGCCGCGTCATCGTGGAGAAACCCATCGGGCGCGACAGGGCCAGCTGCGACGCGATCAACGCCGAGCTCGCCGTCCATTTCTCGGAGGAGCGCATCTTCCGGATCGATCACTACCTCGGCAAGGAAGCCGTCCAGAACCTCATCGCGTTGCGGTTCGCCAACACCCTGTTTGAGCCCCTGTGGGACAAGGTAGCGATCGATCACGTCCAGATCACCGTCGCCGAGACGGTGGGCGTGGAGGGGCGCTGGGGCTATTACGACGCCTACGGCGCCCTGCGGGACATGGTGCAGAACCACCTGCTCCAGCTTGCATGCCTCGTGGCGATGGAGCCGCCGGCCGATCTCAGCGCGGACGCGGTGCGCAACGAGAAGGTCAAGGTGCTGCGCTCGCTGCGGCCCATCGAGGGGGCGGAAATCGCGCGCAAGACCGTGCGCGGCCAGTACGGACGCGGCGTGATCGACGGCGCTGCCGTCCCCGGCTACGGCGAGGAGGCGGGCGGCCAGCCGAGCGACACCGAGACGTTCGTGGCGCTCTGCGCGCACGTCGACAACTGGCGCTGGGCAGGCGTTCCCTTCTACCTGCGCACCGGCAAGCGGCTGCCGCAGCGCTCGTCGGAGATCATTATCCAGTTTCGCGCCGTGCCGCATTCCATCTTCGGCGCGAACACGCTGAAGGCCAACCGCCTCGCCATCCGCCTCCAGCCCGAGGAGGCGATCTCCCTGCAGCTGATGAACAAGACGCCGACGCTGGCCCAAGGCGGGTTCGACCTGAAGCCACTGTCGCTGGACCTGAGCCTCGACGACGCCTTCCGCCGTCAACGCCGCCGCATCGCCTATGAGCGACTGTTGCTAGAGGCGTTGCAGAACAACTCCACGCTGTTCGTGCGGCGCGACGAGTCCGAGGCGGCGTGGACATGGGTGGATGGGATCGTCCATGGCTGGGAGCGCCAGGGCGTGAAGCCTGCGCCCTACGCGGCCGGAACATGGGGTCCCGCCGGGGCGTTCGCGTTGACGGAACGCAACGGCCACTCGTGGGGCGATGGATGATCACCGAACGCCCCTTCGCCGATCTAGGCGCGCTGGTGGAGGCGCTCGCCGCCGAGATCGCCAGCGTGCTGACAAGGGCGGTGGATGCGCGGGGCGGGGCCAGTCTGGTCGTCACCGGCGGGGCGACGCCTGAGCCGCTCTATCGCGCGCTGTCGAAAACCGAGGCCCCCTGGCGGGAAATGTCGATCACGCTGTCCGACGAGCGCTGGGTTCCGGTCGACGATCCCGCCAGCAATGAAGGCATGGTCCGTCGTACGCTGCTGGACGGCCATCCCGGGAAGGCGCGCTTCGTCTCTCTGAGGACCGCCGACGCCCGCGCGGCCGAGGCCGCGCCGAAGGTCGCCGCCGCCATCGCCGCCATGTCGCGGCCCTTCGATGCGTGCCTTCTGGGCATTGGCGCCGATGGGCACGTGGCGTCGCTCTTTCCCGGTGAGCCGGTGCGGCGCGATGTGCTGGTGCAGGCGGTGACGGCGCCGAACGCCGCCGGCGCCGCCGAGCGGATCAGCCTGAGCCTTGGCGCCCTCCAGGAGTCGCGGCGCGTCTTTCTCCTGTTCACCGGCGCGGCCAAGCTTGCGGCCTATGGCGCCGCGCGCGACAAACGCTCGCAGACGCCGCTCGCCCTCTTCCTCGCTGCGGCGGGCGACCGGGTCGCGGCGTACTGGTGCGCGGAGGACCGATCGTGACGGCAGTGATTTCCGCGGTCGCGGACGTGACCGAGCGCATTCGCCGGCGCAGCGTCGACGCCCGCGGCGCCTACCTCGATCGGATCGCCGCGGCGCGCGCCGCCGGTCGGGGTCGCGATCATCTCTCGTGCGGCAATCTCGCTCACGCCTTCGCCGCGGCGCCGCTGGGCGACAAGCTCTCGATCCGCGGCGCCGCTCCCAACGTCGCCATCGTCACCGCCTTCAACGACATGCTCTCCGCGCACCAGCCGTTCGAGCGGTTTCCCGCGCTGATCAAGGAGGCGGCGCGGGCCGTGTGCGCCACAGCGCAAGTCGCTGGCGGCGTGCCGGCGATGTGCGACGGCGTCACCCAGGGGCGGCCCGGGATGGAGCTTTCGCTGTTCTCGCGCGACGTCATCGCCCTCGCGGCGGGCATCGCGCTCAGCCACGACGCGTTCGACGCGGCGCTGATGCTGGGCGTCTGCGACAAGATCGTTCCCGGTCTCGTGATCGGCGCGCTGGCGTTCGGCCACCTGCCGGTGATCTTCGCGCCCGCGGGCCCCATGCCGTCGGGCCTGCCGAACAAAGAGAAGGCGAAGGTCCGCGAGCGCTTCGCCCTCGGTCTCGCCACGCGGGAGGAACTGCTGGCGGCGGAGGCCGCATCCTACCACGCCGCCGGCACCTGCACCTTCTACGGCACAGCCAACTCCAACCAGATGCTCATGGAGGTGATGGGCCTGCATCTGCCCGGCGCGGCCTTCGTACAGCCGAACACGCCGCTGCGCGATGCGCTCACCCGCGCCGCCACGCAGCGCGCCGTCGCGCTCGCGCAGGAGGGCGGCGGCGATGTCGCGACGGTCCTCGACGAACGCTCGTTCGTCAACGGCATCGTCGGGCTGATGGCCACCGGCGGCTCCACCAACCATCTGCTGCACATTCCCGCGATGGCGCGGGCGGCGGGCGTGATCGTCGACTGGGACGACTTCGACGCCCTCGGCAAGGTCACGCCGTTGCTGGCGCGCATCTATCCCAACGGCGCGGCCGACGTGAACATGTTCCACGCAGCGGGCGGCATGGCGTTTCTCGTGCGTGAGCTGCTCGACGCGGGTCTCCTCCACGGCGACGTGACGACAGTGGTCGGCCCGGGCCTGCAGCGCTACGCGCGCGAGCCGTTCCTCGACGGGGAGACGCTGGCCTGGCGCGACGCCCCGCCGGCGTCGCTCGCGCCGGACATCCTTCGCCCCGCCGCCGATCCGTTCGATGCCGAAGGCGGCCTGAAGCTTCTGCGCGGCCCGCTCGGGCGGGCGGTGATCAAGACGTCCTCCGTGCCGGCCGATCGCCGCGTGGTGGAGGCGCCGGCGGCGGTCTTCCAGGACCAGGACGCGTTCCTCGCCGCCTTCAAGGAGGGCCTGCTGGATCGCGATGTGGTCGCCGTCGTCCGCTTCCAGGGGCCGCGCGCCAACGGCATGCCGGAGTTGCACAAGCTCACGCCCGCGCTCACCGCGTTGCAGAACAAGGGCTTCCGCGTGGCGTTGGTGACGGACGGCCGCATGTCGGGCGCTTCGGGCGCCGTGCCCGCCGCGATCCATGTGACGCCGGAAGCCGCCTGCGGGGGCGCGCTGGCGCGGGTCATGGACGGTGACATCCTCCGCGTGGACGCGCTGGCCGGCACGCTCACCCTCACGGTCAACGAAGCGACGCTGGCCGCGCGGGCGCCGGCGCCGCCGCCGCCGGAGCGGCATGGCTGGGGCCGCGAACTCTTCGCGCCGTTCCGTGCGGTGGCCAACCTCGCCGAAGCCGGCGGCGGCATTCTCCATGGATGACATCGCACACCTGCTCGCGCGCGCGCCCGTGATCCCGGTGCTCACCGTGGAGCGGGCAGCGGACGCAGCTCCGCTGGCCCGCGCGCTGGTCGCCGGCGGCCTGCCGGTTCTGGAAGTGACGCTGCGCACGCCTGTCGCGCTGGAGGCCATCGCCGCGATGAACGGCGTCGAGGGGGCAGTGGTGGGCGCGGGTACTGTGCTGAACGGCGGCGAAGTGGAGGCCGCCTTCGGCGCCGGCGCGGCCTTCATGGTCAGCCCCGGCCTCATCGCAGCCGTGGTGGAGCGGGCCCGTGACGTGGGCGCGCCGATCCTGCCCGGCGCAGCGACCGCCAGCGATCTCATGCGCGGCCTCGAGATGGGGCTGACGCACTTCAAGTTCTTCCCCGCCGAGCACGCCGGCGGCGTGGGAATGTTGAAGGCGTGGTCCGGACCGTTCGCGGCGTGCCGGTTCTGTCCCACCGGCGGCGTCACGGCGCAGAGCGCGCCGGCGTACCTCGCGCTCGCGAACGTCGCCTGCGTCGGCGGGACGTGGATCGCGCCCGCCGAACTCGTACGCGCGGGCGACTGGGCGGAGATCACGGCCCGCGCCGCCATCGCTGCGGGATTGCGGGATTCAAGCGCGGGATAGCTGCGGCCCACAGGGTGGCTTTGCGGCATGGCGCCCGTTACGCTTGATTCATGGCCGCGCCGATCGATACAGCCGCATTCAAGGAGACGTTCATCGTCCTCACGGCGACGGGCGTGGTGATCCCGCTGTTCCGCCGGTTCAAGGTGAGCCCCGTCATCGGCTTCATGCTGGTGGGCGTGCTTGTGGGACCGCATGCGCTCGGCGCGCTGGCGGAGCCGTTTCCGTGGCTGTCGAGCTTCGTGATGACGGAGCCGGAGGCCATCGCCACCACGGCTGAGCTCGGCATCGCGCTGCTGATGTTCATGATCGGGCTCGAGCTCTCGTTCGAGCGGCTGTCGATGATGCGGCAGATGGTGTTCGGCTTCGGCGCGCTGCAGCTCGTGCTGTGCGCGATCGTGATCGGGGTGGCGGCGAACCTGATCCTGGAGGACCGGCTGGCCGCCATCGCCATCGGCCTTGCGCTGGCGATGTCGTCGACGGCGGTGATCATCCAGTGCCTCTCGGACGCCAAGCGCCTGGCCAAGCCCGTGGGCCGGGCCACGTTCTCCGTGCTGCTTTTCCAGGACCTCGCGGCGGTGCCGATCCTGTTTGCGATCAGCGTGCTGGGCTCGCGCGGGGAGGGCGACGTGGCCGGCGCGCTGGGGCTCGCGGCGGTGCAGGCGGCGGCGGCGGTGATCGCGATGGTGGTGCTGGGCCGGATCGTGCTGCGGCCGCTGTTCCGCATGGTGGCGGGGGCCAACAGCCCGGAATCGTTCATGGCGGCGTCCTTGCTCGTGATCCTCGGCGCCAGCATCGCCACTGCGGCGGCGGGGCTGTCGATGGCCATGGGCGCGCTGATCGCCGGGCTGTTGCTGGCGGAGACGGAATATCGCCGGCAGATCGAAGTGATCGTGGAGCCGTTCAAGGGCATCCTGCTCGGCGTGTTTCTCATCTCCGTGGGCATGAGCATCGACCTGCCGCAGATCGCGGCGGCGCCGCTGCTGTTCGCGGGGGCGGGGGTTGCGCTGGTTTTGGGGAAGGCGGCGATCGTGACGGGGCTCGGGCGGCTGTTCGGCCTGCCGTTCAACGTCGCGCTGCAGGCGGGCCTCCTCCTGGGGGCGGGGAGCGAGTTCAC
>JANRIM010000156.1:0-13935 GCA_033764865.1 Hyphomonadaceae bacterium | reverse complement strand
GCGGCGCAGGGCGCACGTCTGGGGCCGGCGCTGGTGGCCTCGGCGCTCGCCGCCTGCGACGCGACGCCAGCGCGCGCGGTGCTTGTGGTGGGCCAGCCCGGCATGTTCCGACCGTTCGGTTTCACGGAGATCCCCGCCGGGCGCGTGACGTTGCCGGGCCCGGTGGAGGCGCGACGCTTCCAGTGGCGCGGGCGGGGCGGGGCGGCCGCCGACGAACTGGCCGGGGCCGTCAGCGCGCCTCGCGCCGCCAGCTGAACATCAGCAGCAGCAAGCCCGCCATCGCCCACGCGATTCCGGGCCCCAGCGGCTCGGCGGCGGATGCGCGCACGGTGTAGGCGCCGCGTCGTTCAAGCCCGATCCAGCCCGGGCCGCGCGCGCTGGCGCCCCGCTCCGTGCGGCGCACATCGGGCAACTGGTCGGCGCGCTCGCCCACGAACACCGCCGCGCCGCCGGTTTCCTGCGTCACGGGTTTGAGGATGTCGTCGGTGGCGTTGACGTTGGCGGCTTCCTTGGGATTGAGCGGGCCCACGGCTGCGTAAGCGCGCAATGCGCCCTGGCGCGCCTCGTAGAGGCCCTGTTCGGTCGCGCTCGCGGTGGCTCGGTACAAACCCGGCGCTGCCTCCACGAACGGCGCCCGCGTGACCTGGCCCTTGGGGTCGACGATCTCCACCGTCTCGGGCGCGGCGCCCAGCGTGGCGCGTTCGGCGGTCACGCCTTCGGGCGTCGCGCGCAGGGAGAGGCGCTCGTCGTCGAGCTCCGGCTCCTGCATCAGCCAGTGCGCCAGCCGGCGCAGCAGCTCACCGTGCGGTCCGCCCCCGTCGTACCCGCGCGACCAGAGCCACGCCTGATCGCTCCACAGCTGCGCCACGCGCCCGCGTCCTGCCCGGCCCAGCACCAGGAGCGGCCTGTCGCCCACGCCGGAGAGCACCACCTGCCCCGCCGACGCGCGCGCATCGATCTGGCGGGTCCAGCGGCCCCAGCTGGCGGGGTCTGGCAGGCCGCGTGTCACGGGGTGGCGTCGGCCCAGCGCGGTCTCCGCGGGACGGAACATCTGGCTCACGATCTGGCCGGTGGGTTGCGAGGGCAGGATCGCCGCCAGCGGCGTCTGGAACACGCTGTCGTAACCGGCGTCGGAAGGGCCGGCCACCACCAGCAGGGCGCCGCCGCTCTCCACCCGCTGGGCGATGTTCTCGAAGTAGGCCGGCGGCAGGATCGAGCGCCGCTTGTAGCGGTCGAAGATGATGAGATCGAACTCCTGCAGCTTGTCGACGAACAGCTCGCGCGTGGGAAACGCGATGAGCGCAAGCTCCTCCAGCGGCGTGAAGTCCTGCTTCTCCGGCGGCCGCAGGATGGTGAAGTGCACGAGATCGACGCTGGGGTCGCTCTTCAGGAGGTTGCGCCAGACGCGCGCGCCGGCGTGCGGTTCTCCGGTCACCAGCAGCACGCGCAGCCGGTCGCGCACGCCCGCCAGCGTGAACGCCGCGCGATTGTTGGCCAGCGTGATCTCCTGCGGGCCCGCGGCCGCCTCCACCACCACCATGTTCGCGCCGCGCTTGGGCGTGACGATCTCCACCCGGAAGGGCCGCCCGGCGATGGCCGACGCGCGGCGCGCCACCTGCCCGTCGATGGTGACGGTGATGGCCACCGCCGCGCCGGGGCGGGGATCCTCCACGCGCGCTTCGATGCTGATGCGGTCCCCCACGATGCCGAAGGCCGGCGCGGAGAGCAGTTCCAGGCGCCGGTCGCCGCGGTTCGGGTCGCCCACGATGAGCGCGTGCACGGGCCCAAGCCCCTTCAGGCGGCGCACGTCTTCCGGTACGTCCGCCACCTGTCCGTCGGTGACGAGGATCGCGCCGGCGACGCGGTCGCGCGGCGCATCGGCCAGCGCTTCCTCCAACGCGCCGATCATGGCAGTGCCGTCCGGCCCGCCGCGCACCTCGCGCACGCGCAAGTCCAGGCCCTGTTCGTTGGCCAGTTGCGCGGCGAGGCGTTCGCCGGCGGCGCGCGCCGCGTCGCGGCGGTCGGCGAGGCCCAGGCTCTCGCTCTGGTCGATGATCAGGGCGGCGATGTCGGCGGCGGGTTCGCGCCGTTCACGCACCAGCGTGGGCTGCGCCAGCCCCACCAGGATCAGCGCCAGACCCAGCGCGCGCGATACGGGCGCCTTGCCGCCGCGCAGCACGTAGCCCAGCCACACCAGAGCGATGGCCACGGCCAGCGCGATCAGCCACGCCCACGGCAGCGCGGGATCGAAGGCGATGCGGCCCGCCGTCACCGGCGTCGTTCCGAGGGCTCGCCCATGCGTTCCAGCAGCGCGGGCACGTGCACCTGATCGGCTTTGTAGTTGCCGGTCAGCGCCACCATCACGAGGTTGACGCCGAACCGCAGCGCCAGTTCGTGCTGGCGCTCCTCGATGCCGCCCACCGGCCGGCCCGTGGCGTCGGAGACCCACGCCGTCGCCCAGTCCCCGTCGCCCACCATCAGCGCGGCCACCCCGTCGCGTGACGCGGCGGCGGCGGCGGTCTCGGCGTAGATGCGCGTGCTCTGGTAGCGGCCGGGAAAGCTGCGCAGCAGGTAGAAGGCGCGCGTCAGCACATGATCGGCCCCGATGATCTCCAGCGGCGGCGCGTCGAGGCCCTGCAGCATGATCGCCGCCGGTCCCGGCGGGGCGTTGGGCCCTCGGCGGCGGCCGGCGTCGCGCGTGTCGATGAACAGCATCCCGCCCAGCCGCATGTAGCGGTCGAGATTGGCGACGGCGGCGTCGGAGAGGCGCGTAGGCGTGTCCGGCGCGAACCAGTAGAGGATCGGATAGGGAGAGAGGTCGTCACGCGCGGGATCCACGCCCAGCGTGGCGCCGGGCTCCACGGCGGTTCGGTTGCGCAGTTCCTGGGCGAGGGAGTCGAGGCCAGCGCGGGCGGTGCGGTCGGCGCGCGCGTCGCCGGTGACGATGTAGGCCAGGTGCAGGTCGGCGGCCGGGTCCCGGGCCGATTGCGCACGCGCGTCCGGGGCCAGCAGCGTCGCCAGCAGCGCCGCGGCGGCGGCGGGCGCCGCCCGGCGCGGCAGTCGCGGCAGTCTTCCGGCCAGGGCCAGCGCCACCAGGAGATCGATCGCCAGCACCAGCAACGCGAACGCCAGCAGTCCCCCACCCAGCGCCCGCGTGCGCGCGGCGTCGAGGCCGGCCCGGGCGAGGCCGCCGGGCAGCGTCAGCTCGGAGAACGTCTCGTCGGGCGCGGCGGCGTCGATGGCTGCGGCCCCCCCGCCCGCGCGGGCGTAGAGGCCGGGCGGCGTGGCGGGGGAGGCCGCGGCGGCGGAAAACGCCGTGGCGGGGATCGGCTGGGCGTCGACATCGGGCGCGCGCAGGGCGCCGAAGCCGTCCAGCAGGCGCTCCGCCAGGTAAGGCCCGCTGGCGTCCCCCTCCCGCGCGCCGCTGTCGGCCCGGCCGGCGAACGCCAGCGTCCGCTTCAGCAACTCCACGTAGAGGCCGGAGAGCGCAAGGTCGCTCCACTCCGGCCCGGCGGTCACGTGGTAGAGCACCACCAGACCCTTGCCCCGCGGCGCGGCGGTGATGACCGAGGCGCCGTCCTGCAGCCGCGCCCACACGCGCGCTTCGCGCTCGGACGCTGGCTCCGCCAGCACCTGCCGCCGCACCGCCACGTCCGCCGGCGCGGTGAGGCCGAAGAACGGACTGTCCTGCGGAAACGGCTGGAGGCCCTGCGGCTTTTCCCAGGCCAGCGCCCCGCCCAGCGTGCGCGAACCGGGCCGCAGGCGCACCGGCAGCGGCTCGTCGGCGTCGTTGGCGAGGCGGGGCCCCGCAAACCGCACCAGCAGCCCGCCCTTTTCCAGCCACGCGTCGATGGCGGCGCGCTCCGGCGCCGCGAGGCGGGAGGCGTCCGGAAGGATCAGCGCCTGCGCGCCCTGGTCGATCAGCTGGCGGGCCGTGCCGCGGCGGGCGGTGGCGAACGGCTGGATGGCGCGCTCCACGTAGTGCAGGTCCGACAGCAACGGCTGGCTGCTGGACCCTTGATCGATGAGGCCCACCAGCGCACGGCCCGATCCGGCCGGCATCAGGCGCGTGGCGCCGGCGCTGGTCTCACCCACTATGCGGATGCGCGCGGCGCGGGAGGCGATCTCCGGCGGCAGGTCGATGCGGGCGGTGATGGCGTCGCCGGCGGTGAAGCGGAACTCCGCTGCGCCGAGGGACCGTCCTTCGAGCGTTTCGGCGGCGATGGCCCCGGCGGCGGGCCCGCCGGGCGCGCGGCGCACCTGCGCTTCGATGCCGTCGGCCGTCACTGCGCCCGCCACCAGCGCCCGCGCCGTGCGCGCCGGCGTCCGCACCAGCACGGGCCCGCGCTGCTTCAGCGCGTCCGCGAACGCCCGTGCGCCGTCGTCGCCGACGCCGTCGGCGATCCAGACGATGCGCGCGAACTGCCCTTCGGACAGGTTCAGCCGCGCCAGCGCCGCCGCCCGGTCGGGCCGCCACGGCTTGGGCTCCAGCCGCGAAAGGCGGGCGCGGGCGTCGGCGGCGGCGGTGATGTCGGGGGCGGCGGGCGGCGTGCGCTCAGGCGTGGTGCGCAGCAGGGCCACGGACTGGTTGGCGCGTTCGGCGTCGGCGATGGCGCTCTCGGCGGCGGCCTTGGCCTGCGGCCAGAACGGCGCGCTGGTCCAGCCGTCGTCGATCACGATCAGCGTGGGCCCCGATCCCGCCGCCATGGCGGCGGCTTCGGGCGCGAGGCTGGGCCGCGCGAACCCGACGATGGCCAGCGCGGCGGCGAACGCCCGCAGCAGCACGAGCCACAACGGCGCGCGGCGGCGCGCCTCCTCCTCGGTGCGGATGCCCAGCAGGATCCGCAGCGGCGGAAAAACCACGCGTTGCGGCGCCGGCGGCGTCGCGCGCAGCAGGAAAAACAGCGCCGGCAACGCCAGAAGCGCCAGCAGCGCCGCGGGCGCCGCGAAGAAGAGGGGGCCAAATGTCATGGCGTCACCGGCGCTCCTCCAGCGCCGCCAGCAGCAGGCTCAGCGCGGGGCCCGCGGCCCGGTCGGTGCGATGCAGCACCGGCACGAAGCCGGCCGCCTGCGCTGCAGCCCGGATGGCGGCGCGGTGCGCGGCGAGACGGCCGGCGTATTCGCCCTGCGCCGCCTCCGCACGGCCGAACAGCGTCGTCGCGGCGCCGCCGCCCGGCTCCTCGAACTGGGTGCGCCCGCGATAGGGGAAATCCTCCTCCGCGGGATCGGCGATCATCAGCAGGGCCCCGGTGGCGCCGGTGGCGGAGGCCTCGCGCAGGCGGTCGCGCCACAGCTCGGCGGGGGCGTAGAAATCGCTCGCGTAGATCACGGAGGATCGCGCCGGCGGCGTCAGGGGATCGGCAAGGCGCTGGCCGGCGAGATCGACGGCCAGCCGGTCCACCGCCCGCGCGCCCGCCCGCGGCATCATGCCCAGGGCGCCCACCCGCTCCCCCCCGCGGGCGAACAGGATCGCGGCCGCAAGGCACAGGGCCAGCGCGCGGCGATGCTTGGTCGGCCACGGCCCGTCGGACTTCCAGTGAAACCCGGCGCCGGGATCGACCCAGAAGAGCGCGCTCTGCGCGGCTTCCTTCTCGCGCTCGCGCACATAGAGGCGTTCGCCGCGCGCGGAGCGCCGCCAGTCCACCAGCCGGGCGCCGTCCTCGGGGCGATGGTCGCGGAACTGCCAGAACGCCTCGCCGGGCCCCGCCCGGCGACGACCGTGCACGCCCGGCGCCGCCGCCGAGAGCCGGCGCGCCTCGAGCAGCACGCCCGGGAGAAACCCGGCCAGCCCTTCTGCTTCGGCGCGGGCCTGCTTCAAGCCGCCCTCGAGGCCAGATCGTCCACGAGGCCTTCCACGTCCAGGCCCTCCGCGCGCGCGCCGAACGACAGCGCCATGCGGTGCACCAGCGCCGGCCGCGCCAACGCAGTCACATCGTCGAGAGCGGGGGCCAGGCGCCCCCGCAGCAGCGCGCGCGCGCGCACGGCCAGCATCAGCGCCTGGCCCGCCCGCGGGCCGGGGCCCCACGCCACATGCTGGTTCACCCGCGGATCGGCGGACGCGCCGGGTCGCGCGGACCGGACGAGATCGACGATGGCCGCCAGAACCTTTTCCCCCACGGGCATGCGCCGGACGAGGTTCTGGATGGCGATCAGGCCCTGTGCGTCGAGGACGGCGACGGGACGCTGCTCGGTCATGCCGGTGGTCTCCACCACGATGCGCCGCTCGGTCTCCCGGTCAGGGTACGGGACGTCCACCTGCAGCAGGAAACGGTCGAGCTGGGCTTCCGGCAGCGGGTAGGCGCCTTCGTGCTCGATCGGGTTCTGGGTGGCGAGCACGTGGAACGGCTCCGGCAGCGCGTAGGCCTGGCCTGCGACGGTGACCTGATGCTCCTGCATGGCTTGCAGGAGGGCCGATTGGGTGCGCGGGCTCGCGCGGTTGATCTCGTCGGCCATGAGCAGGCGGGTGAAGATGGGACCGGGCACGAACCGGAAAGCCCGCTGGCCGGTGGCGTTCTGGTCGAGGATTTCGGAGCCGATGATGTCGGCGGGCATGAGGTCGGGGGTGAACTGCACGCGGCCCCAGTCCAGCCCCAGCGCCGCGGCGGTGGCGGCCACCAGTTTCGTCTTGGCGAGGCCCGGCGCGCCCACCAGCAGCACATGGCCTCCCGCCAGCACCCCGGCGAGCACAAGCTCCACGACCCGCTCCTGGCCGAAGATGGTCTTGCCGATCTCGGCGCGGACGCGCTGGAGCGCGGCGCCGGCGCGTTCGGCCTCGGCCACAAGCTGTTCGGGGGTAGGGTCCATGCGGTCTGGGTCCTGAAGGGGGAGGGCTTCACATTGCCCCGTCCGGGGAACGTGCCTAACTGGTGGGCGGTTTTGAGGCCGATCCCGGAATGAGCGTCGCCGAATTCATCGCCGCACTCCAGCGCGAGGCGTCAAGCGGCGCGTCGCGCGGAACGCCGCCGGTCGACCGCTGGGACCCGCCCTTCTGCGGCGACAGCTTCATCGAGATACTGGCCGATGGGACGTGGCGCCACGAGGGCGTGCGCATGACGCGCGAAAGCCTCGTGCGACTGTTCGCCTCGATCCTGCGGAAGGACGCCGACGGCATCACCTATCTGGTGACCCCGGTGGAGAAGGTGCGCGTGACGGTGGCGGACGCCCCCTTCGTGGCCGTGCGGGCCGATCGCGACGGCGCGGGGCGGGACCAGACCATCGCGTTCACCACCAATGTCGGGGATGTGGTGGCGGCGGGGCCGTCCCATCCCATCCGGGTGGCGGTGCGGGATGGCGCGCCGCGGCCGTATGTGCTGGTGCGGGGGCGGCTTGAGGCGCGGATCCTGCGCGCGCCGTTCTATGAGCTGGTGGACTGGGCGGTGGAGGCGGAGACAGCGGAGGGCCCCCGGCTCGGCGTGTGGAGCGGGGGCGAGTTTTTCCCGCTCGGTGCGGTGGCCGCGTCCGTTCCATGACGTTCGACGAGGACTTCGAGCGGCGCGCGCGGACGCGCCTCGATCCGCTGGATCGCCTCGCGCCGGCCGTGGCGACGCGCTCCGATTTTGATCTGGGCGGCGGCGAGGATGCGGGCGCTGCGCCGGCGGCGGCGTTGACCGCGGCGGCGGTGCTTGCGCCCATCGTGCGCCGCCCCGGCGGGTTTACGGTGCTGCTGACGCTGCGCTCCTCGAACATGCCGTCGCATGCGGGGCAGGTGTCGTTCCCCGGCGGCCGGGTGCAGGCGGAGGATGCGGGGCCGCTGGCGGCGGCGCTCCGGGAGACGCACGAAGAGACGGGCATCGCGCCGGAATACATCCGGCCTCTGGG
Organism: Hyphomonadaceae bacterium; assembly: GCA_033764865.1. Taxonomy (GTDB): domain Bacteria; phylum Pseudomonadota; class Alphaproteobacteria; order Caulobacterales; family Aquidulcibacteraceae; genus VFBF01. The sequence goes on along the minus strand of JANRIM010000156.1, from coordinate 6,117 downwards.
CGGCTTCGGCGCCTACCGCACGGGAACCAACTACCTCATCACGCCCGTGGCGGCCTTCATCGAGCCCGGCTTCACCCTCCGGCCCGATCCGCGCGAAGTGGACGACGTGTTCGAGACGCCGCTGTCGTTCCTGATGAACGCCGCCAACCACGAAAAGCATGCGCGCGAGTGGCAGGGCGTGCGGCGCGAGTACTACGCCATGCCGTGGGAGGGCCGCTACATCTGGGGCGCCACGGCCGGCATGCTGAAGGCGCTGCACGACAGGCTCTATGGCGAGGATGCACCCTGATGCGGCGATTGTTCCTGCCGGTGCTGGCGTTCGCGGCCCCGTTCATCGTGTTCGGGATCTACCGGCTGCTGAAACAGCAGGATGGCGCGCGGGCATGGCCGCTGGGCATCCTGTTCATCGCAGGGGCGGTGCTGGCGGTGCAGGCGTTTGCTCTTGCGGCGCTGACGGAGCCCAGCATCGCCGCCCGCCCGCCCGATCCGCCGCCCGCCGCCGTCGGCTCCGAGATCCCGTCACCCCGGAAAGCAGCGCCATGACCAGCATCGCCGGGGCCCCGTGGCTGGCCGCGCCGGAAACCCGGGCGGTGATGGCGGCGCTGGAGGCGGCCCGGCCGGGCGGGGCGCGGTTCGTGGGCGGCTGCGTGCGCAATGCGCTCATTGGCCAGCCCGTTGACGACATCGACATCGCCACGCAGCTCACGCCGGAAGAAACCATTGCGGCGGCGACGGCGGCGGGGTTCGGCGTGGCGCCCACGGGGCTTGAGCACGGCACCGTCACCGTCATCGCGCGGCACAAGCCGTTCGAGGTCACGACGCTGCGGCGCGACGTCGCCACGGACGGCCGGCGCGCCACCGTGGCGTTCACCGAGGACTGGGCCGAGGACGCCAGCCGGCGCGACTTCCGCCTCAACGCGCTGTACGCCGACGCCAGTGGCGCCGTGTTCGATCCCACCGGCGGGGGCGTGGACGATGCGCGCGCCGGGCGGATCATCTTCATCGGCGACGCCGAGACGCGCTTGCGTGAGGATTACCTGCGGATCCTGCGTTTCTTCCGCTTCTCCGCCTGGTACGGGCGCGGCCCCCTCGACGAGCGCGGCCTGGCGGCATGCGCGGCGATGCAGCAGGGGCTCGATCAGCTGTCGGCGGAGCGGGTCTGGAAGGAACTGAAGAAGCTGCTGGCCGCCCCCGATCCGCGCCCGGCGCTCGAGGCGATGGTGCGGTTAGGCCTGCTCGCGCGCATCGCCCCGGAGGCGGTGAAGACCGACCGTCTGCTGCGCCTCATCGCGATCGAGAACGACCTGTTGCTCAGCCATGAGGCGATGACGCGGGCGGCGGTGATGCTGGCGGACGAGGCGGGCGCGCGGGCGTTCGCGCGGCGGATGAAGGCGTCCAACGACGAGCGCGGCCGGCTGGCTGCGGCGCAGGGGCATACGCCGCGCATCGTGTCGTACATGTCCATGCGCGAGGTGCGCCGCGCGCTCTACGCCCTCGGCGTGGAGACGTTCCGCGATCGTGCGCGCCGCGTGTGGGCGGAGGAGGCGGACATGCGCAAGGCGTCGCAATGGCGCGCGCTGCTGGCGTTGGCGGACAGCTATGTGCGTCCGTCGCTGCCGCTGAGCGGCGACGACATCCTCGCCGCCGGCGTACCGCCCGGCCCGAAGGTGGGGGAGGTGCGGCGCGAAGTGGAAGCATGGTGGATCGACGCGGATTTCCCCGACGACCGGCTCTCCATCGTCGAGCGGCTCAAGGCGGTGGCGCAAGGGCTGAGCTGAACCGGGCGGGGAACGCGCCCGCCGCGACGGCGTTGATGCTGCGCTTCCACGAACGGGATCCAGCACCATGCGCCTCCACAATTCGATCGCCCTGGCGAGCGGCGTCGCCCTGCTCGCCGCCTGTGGCCTTGGCGCGCCGTCCTATCCGGAGTTCGGCGAAGCCGCGTACGTCATGACCGGCGCCGCAGCGCCAAGCGACGGCGGCCCCGCAGTGGAAACCACGATCTACCGGGACGGATCGAAGATGCGCGTCGAGACGCTCATGGCGGGCCGCGGTCCTGTCTCCATCGTGCACGACGACGCCACCGGCGCGGCCTACATCGTCACCGCCGCGCCGGCGCAAGTGTCGGCGTCGGTGACGCCGCCCCCCGCCGCCGCGCCGCCGGCGACGGACGCCGGCGTTGCGCAGCCCCAACCGGTTCCGCCGACGCCGGCGGCGGTCGGTGGTTCGGCCGTGCGCATCGACGACGGCGACGCGCCCAAGCCGATCGAGGAAGCCTGGATCACGCTCGGCGCCGACAATGCCCGTCGCACCGGCGATTGCACTGTCGCCGGCGAGAAGGGCGCGAAGTGGGCGCCTCGGAACCAGACCGACGGGATGGCGCGGGTGGCGTGCATCACCGACGACGGCATCGTGCTGGAAGTGATGGAAGGCCAGCGCACCGTCTGGCGCGCCACGCGCGTTGCGCGCGGGCCGCAGGATCCGGCGCTGTTCGGCGTGCCGGCGGGCTACCAGATCATCGACCCGCAGGCGATCGCCGACGGCGTCAGCGAAGCGCTGCAAGATGTGGGACAGGTGGCTGGCGACGCTGAGGCCCCGGCGCCGGTCGCCCCCGCGCAACCGGCGCCCACGCCTGCGCCGATGCGCAAGACGTGAGCCTTCAGGCTTGCTAGGACGGACGCGTGCGGCAGTGGCGGGAGGCAATGATGAAGTTGTGGTATAGCCCAAGGACGCGCGCCTTCACGGCGCTGTGGATGCTGGAGGAGTCTGGCCTGCCCTACACGTTGCAGCGCGTCCGGATCGACGGCCCGGAGCCCGATCCGGCGTTGCGTGCGGTGAACCCGATGGGCAAGCTGCCGGCGCTGGAGGATGGCGACGCGAAGTTCGGTGAGACGGCCGCCGTCCTGCTCTATGTGGCGGACAAGGCCGGCGCGGCGAAGAACCTGGCGCCGGCGGCGGACGATCCCGCCCGCGGGCGCTTCCTGCAGCTCCTGATGTTCAGCGCCACGTGCATGGAGCCGGCGGTGATGGAGCGGATGCGCGGCGGCGCGGCCAACGCCGTGCAGATGGGCTGGGGCGATTATGCGCGCGTGGAGCGCGTGCTGCTGGAGGCGATCGTCCCCGACGCCTGGCTGACGGGGGCCGACTTCACCGCCGCTGACCTCTACATCGCCAGCACGTTATCGTTCCTGATGGGCTTCAACATGATGGACAAGCACCCCGCGTTCGAGGCGTTCACGGCCCGCGCGCAGGCGCGCGACGCCTACAAGCGCGCCGCCGCCGTCGAGGCGGCCGGTTAGGGCCAGATGGCGTGTGGCGGCATGGAGGAGAGGATGCTCTCGATGTTGCCGCCGGTCTTGAGGCCGAAGATGGTGCCGCGGTCGTACAACAGGTTGTACTCCACGTAGCGACCGCGGCGCTTGAGCTGTTCGGTGCGGTCGTGCGGCGTCCACGGTTGGGCACGGCGCTTTTCCAGCAGCGGGCGGTAGGCCTCCAGGAATGCGCGTCCCACGTCCTGGGTGAACGCGAAGTCGCGCTCCCAGTCGCCGGTGTTGTGGTGGTCGTAGAAGATGCCGCCCACGCCGCGGTGCTCGTCGCGGTGGGGCAGCCAGAAGTATTCGTCCGCCCATGCCTTGTACCGCTCGAACAGGGCGGGGTCGGTCTTGTCGCACGCGCGCCGGTAGGCGCCATGGAAGTGGCGCGCGTCCTCGAAGGCCTGGTCGCGCTGATAATCCTGCGTGGGGTTGAGATCGCCGCCGCCTCCGAACCACCACTGGGTGGTGGCCAGCATGCGCGTGTTCATGTGCGCTGCGGGGCAGTGGGGGTTGTGCAGGTGGGCGATAATGCTGATGCCGCTGGCCCAGAACCGCGGATCCTCGGCCGCGCCGCGGACCTGGGCGGCGAACTCCTTGCTGAACGCGCCGTGCACCGTGGAGATGTGGACGCCCACCTTCTCGAAGAAGCGCCCCCGCATCATCGAGGCCACGCCGCCGCCCAGGTCTTCGCCCGCCGCGCCGCGCTTCCACGGCGTGCGCTCGAACCGGCCCGGGGGGCCGGGGTAGAGATCGGCGGGGGCCTCATCCTCAAGCTGCTCGAAGGCGGCGCAGATGTCGTCGCGCAGGGCCTCGAACCACGCGGCGGCGCGGGTCTTGGCCGTGGCGGGCAGGGGCGTGGCAGACAGCGGCTCGGTCATGCAAAATCCTTGAAACCCCCTGTCTGCCTCAGCGCCTCCGCCAGCGCCACTGCTCCGGCCACGGCGACGTTGAGCGACCGCAGACCCGGGGCCAGCGGGATGCGCACCACCGCGTCGGCGGCGGCGTAGACCGCGGGGCCCGCGCCGTCGCTTTCGCGGCCGAGCATCAGGGTGTCGCCGGGCTGGAAGTGGAAGTCATGCAGGCGCGACGATCCGTCCGTCTCCAACAGCACGAGCCGGCCGGCCGCGCGCTCGGGGGCGGCCAGGAACGGGTCGAACCCGTCGTGGCGAACCGCGACGCAGCGCCCGGCGTAGTCCATGGCCGCGCGGCGCAGGGCCTTGTCCGTCAACGCGAAGCCGCACGGCTCCACGATGTCCAGCGCCACGCCGAAGCACGCCGCCAAGCGCATGGCCGCCCCCAGATTCTGGGGCATGTCCGGTTGATACAGGGCGAGACGCACGTTAAGGGCTCCAGCGTTTCGAGGGGGCTCGGACGGACTGCGGCGACGCGCCGCTGGCCCAGGGTCTCCCCATCGCCTGGGCTTCCGCGCAAAAGCGCGAGGAAGCATCGCAGCCTTGTCAAGAGTCAGGGGTCCTCCGTGGCCGATACCGCGAGTCCAGCCTCACCCGCCGCAACCGGTTCCGAACCGTCGCGTCGTGACTTCATTTACATCGCCACCGGCGCGGTCGGGGCGGTGGGGGCGGCCGCCTTCGTGTGGCCGCTGATCGACCAGATGTCGCCCGCCGCGGACACCCTCGCGCTCGCCTCCACGGAGTACGACGTCGGGCAGGTGGCCGAAGGCCAGCAGGTGGTGATCTTCTGGCGCGGCAAGCCGGTGTTCATCCGCCACCGCTCGGCCGAGGAGATCGCCGCCGCAAAGCGCGACGACAACGCCGACCTGCGCGATCCCCAGACGGATGACCAGCGCGTCCTCCAGGCCAACGGCCAGCCCGGCAAGCCCGAGTACCTGATCGTGGAAGCGTCCTGCACGCACTTCGGCTGCGTGCCCACGTTCGGCGGCGGCTCCTACGGCGGCTGGCTGTGCGCGTGCCACGGCTCCGTCTACGACACTGCGGCGAGAATTCGCGGGGGCCCCGCCCCCACCAACCTCGTGGTGCCGCCGTATACCTACACCACTGGCAACGTCGTGAAGATCGGCTGACCCCATGAGCGGACCGTCCACCTACGACCCCAAGACCGGCATCGAGCGCTGGCTCGACAAGCGTCTTCCCATCGTGCGCCTCGTGCACGACAGCTTCATCGACTATCCCACCCCACGGAACCTCAACTATTTCTGGACGTTCGGGGCGATCCTGACGTTCTGCCTGATCACGCAGGTGATCACGGGGATCGTGTTGGCGATGCACTATGTCGCCTCGGTGGACGACGCGTTCGCCAGCGTGCAACGCATCCGGCGCGACGTGCCCTTCGGCTGGCTGATCCAGAGCATCCACGCCACCGGCGCCTCGATGTTCTTCCTGGCCGTCTACATCCACATGTTCCGCGGCCTCTACTACGGCTCCTACAAGGCGCCGCGGGAAGTGCTGTGGATCATCGGCGTGGTCATCTACGTCGCGATGATCGCCACGGCGTTCCTGGGATACGTGTTGCCCTGGGGCCAGATGAGCTTCTGGGGCGCCACCGTGATCACCAACTTCTTCACGGCCGTCCCCATCGTGGGCACGCCGGTGCAGCAGTGGCTGATGGGCGGGTTCGCCATCGACAACCCCACGCTCACGCGCTTCTTCTCGCTGCATTACCTGTTGCCGTTCGTGATCTTCGGGCTGGTGATCCTGCACGTCTGGGCGCTGCACGTGGCCGGCCAGAACAACCCGGACGGGATCGAGGTGAAGGACAAGGCCGACACGGTTCCGTTCACGCCCTTCGCCACGGTGAAGGATCTGGTGGCGGTGGCGCTGTTCGC